>CAYMHO010000306.1:0-8265 GCA_964390195.1 uncultured Fimbriiglobus sp.
CGGCTCCGCATCCGCCGCCGCGGCGACCCGGCGAGCGGCCGGCTGACGCTCGTCCTGGAAGGGTCGGCCACGTTCATCCGCCTCCCGAAGCTGGCGGCGGCGTTGGAGAAGGTGCCGCCGGGCATCACCCTGCACGTCGATCTGATGGGGTTGAGTTACATCGACCACGCCTGCTTGACCCTGCTCATGAACTGGGAGAAGCAGCACGAAGCGACCGGCGGCACGCTGGTGCTGGACTGGGAAACGTTGCGGGCGAGGTTCCACACCGCCCGGCCCCGGCCGCGAACCGAAAGCCCGTGACGTGAAAGCCCGGTCGGAAATCGGGAAAAGGAAAGGACCAGAGATGGATTGGAACCAGGAAGCGCTGATGGCGGCGCAAGTGATCGTTGCGGTACTGCTCGGCGGGTTCATCGGCTGGGAGCGGGAGTGGCACGGCCGCGAGGCCGGCATCCGCACCTACGGCGCGGTGTCGCTGGGAGCCTGCGTCTTCGCCCTGATCTCGACCCACGTCACGACGGGGAACAACCCGCATGTGATCGCGGCGGGCGTGGTCAGCGGCATCGGCTTCCTCGGCGCGGGCGTCCTCCTGCACGACCGAGGCAACGTCGTCGGCCTGACCACGGCGGCCACCCTCTGGGCCACGGGCTCCGTCGGTTTGGCTACCGGTTACGGGATGTATACGCTAGCAGTGCTCGTCTCCCTGATCGTCTTCGCGCTCTTGGCACTGCACCACCTTCCTGGGTGGGCGCGGTTCAAACGGTTCAACGCCCTCCCGCCCTCTCAGAATCCGGAGCCTGGGCAACCTCCGCCTCCGGATCGGCGAGAACAGGGGCAGGGCCTCCCCGTCAAGCGGGATGCGACGGAGCATCGACAACCCGAGGGTAAAACAGATGAGTGAGAAGACGCGCACGGAACCCGGACATGACGGCCCGCTCGGGGAGCGGACGGAGTTGGTGTTTTCCCTGCTGTGCGGCGGGCTGTTGCTGACCGGATGGCTGCTGTCGGCTCTGACCGACATCACGGCGTGGGTGCCGTGGGGTCTTTACGTCGCCGCGTACTTTTTCGGCGGCATTTTCACGCTTCTCGAAGCGATCGGGAATATCCGTCGCGGCCGCTTCGAGATCGATTTCTTGATGCTGGTGGCAGCGATTGGCGCGGCCACACTTGGGGAATGGGCCGAAGGCGCTCTGCTACTATTCCTATTCAGCCTCGGGCACGCGCTAGAGCATTATGCGATGGGCCGCGCCAAACGAGCCATCGAAGCCCTCGCCGAACTCGCGCCCCAAACCGCCGTCGTCCGACGCGAGGGCACCACCGCGGAAGTACCAGTAGAACAGCTTCGGCCCGGAGACGTGGTCGTCGTCAAACCGAACGAACGGATTGCCGCGGACGGGTTCGTGATCCAGGGCGAAAGCAGCGTCGATCAGGCCCCGATTACCGGCGAGAGCGTGCCGGTGGACAAGCGGGCCGTCGATGATCCGCAGAAGGCGGCTGCGAATCCCGAACAACTCGAACCGCAATACCGCACATTCGCCGGAACCATCAACGGAAGCGGCGCTCTGGAGATTCAGGTCACCAAACTCGCCGGGGAATCGACCCTGGCCCGCGTCGTCAAAATGGTGAATGAAGCCGAGGCGCAGAAATCGCCCACGCAGCTTTTCACCGATAAGTTCGAGCGTTACTTCGTTCCCGCCGTGCTGGCGTTCGTCGTGCTGCTGCTGTTCGCCTGGGCGGTGATCGACGAACCGTTCGGCGTGTCCTTTTATCGCGCGATGGCGGTACTGGTGGCGGCCAGCCCCTGCGCGCTGGCGATCTCGACCCCGAGCGCGGTCTTGAGCGGCGTGGCCCGCGCGGCGCGCGGCGGCGTCCTCGTCAAAGGCGGCGGCCCGTTGGAAAACCTGGGACGGCTCGGCGCAATCGCTTTCGATAAGACCGGCACGTTGACCGAGGGCAAGCCGCGGCTGACCGACGTGGTCGGTTCGGAGGGCGTCGCCGAAGACGAGTTGTTGCGCGTCGCCATCGCCGTCGAGAGTCTCAGCGACCATCCACTAGCCGCTGCCGTGGTGCGGGGCGGCAAGGAGCGGCTCAAGAGTGATTCGGGCTTACAAGCCCACGACGTGCAGAGCATCACCGGCCGCGGGGTCAAAGCGACTGTTGACGGCCAACCGGTTTACCTCGGCAAAGACAGCCTGTTCGCCGAAGTCGAGGGGCCGCCGCTGCCCGACGCCTTGCGGGCGTCGGTCGAGAAGCTGAAGGCCGGCGGACGCACGACGATGGTCGTCCGGCGTGGCGACACCTACCTCGGCGTGTTGGGCTTGATGGACACACCGCGGGAAGCGGCGAAGAACGTGATCGCCCGTTTGAGAGCTCTCGGGATTCGGCGAATGATCATGCTCTCGGGTGACAATCAGCAAGTTGCCGACGCGGTCGCCAAAGAAGTGGGCATCGACGAAGCCCTCGGCGATTTGATGCCCGACGACAAAGTCGCGGCGATCAAGAAACTCAGCGCCCAGGAAGGCGTGGCGATGGTCGGGGACGGCGTGAACGATGCCCCGGCGATGGCCAACGCCACGGTCGGGATCGCGATGGGTGCCGCCGGTTCCGACGTGGCACTGGAAACCGCGGACGTGGCGTTGATGGCGGACGACTTGAACCACCTCCCTTTCGCCGTCGGCCTGAGCCGACAGACGAGCCGCGTCATTCGGCAGAACCTCTGGTTCAGCCTCGGCATGGTCGCCTTCCTCGTTCCCGCGACCGTACTCGGGTTGCGAATGGGGGTTGCCGTCTTGTTCCACGAGGGCTCGACGCTGCTGGTCGTTTTCAACGCCCTCCGACTCCTTGCCTATCGAGCGGATGCAGGGTCCGGCATTGGAGATCCCCGCGGGGGGACCGCCACTCAATAGGGTTGTGAAATGTCAGGGAGCGGCGGCGTTAGAGCGGGTGCCGCCGGGTATCACCCTCCACGTCGATGTGATGGAGTTGAGCTACATCGACCACGCCTGCCTGACGCTCCTGATGAACTGAGAGAAGCAGCACGAAGCGACCGGCGGCAGGCTGGTGCTGGACTGGGAGACGCTGCGGGCGCGGTTCCACACCGCCCGCCCTCGCCCGAGGGTCGAGCGAACGCATAATGCCTGACGACGGATTCCGGCCAGTCGATTCGCCAATTCCGAGGCCGCGAGCATTTTAGTTCCCCCCGATTCCGGAGCCGACCCGAAATGGCCGATCTCGCACCCTACCTGCGTTCCCTGTCCTTGTTCCTCATCGCCGGGGTTTGCGAGATCGCCGGTGGGTGGCTGGTCTGGAAGTGGCTGCGTGACGACCGCCCGGTTTGGTGGGGGCTGCTGGGCGGGGTCGTACTGATCCTCTACGGGATCATACCCACTCTCCAGGCGGCCCACTTCGGCCGGGTGTACGCCGTGTACGGGGGCTTCTTTATTGTGCTGTCGCTAGCGTGGGGCTGGTGCTTCGACGGCAACCGGCCTGACCGGCCCGACGTGATCGGGGCGACCATCGCATTACTGGGGGTGTGCGTGATGATGTATTGGCCGAGGAGCAACGGTTGACAACTCCTGATCGGAGACGGACGGGTGCCGTGTCGCGCGCCGCCCTCGTCTACTCGCTCTTCTTCTTCTCGGGCATCGCCGCCTTGGTCTACGAGGCGTCGTGGTCCCGGCTGGTCGGGCTGGCGGTCGGCCAGACGGCGGAGGCGGCGGCCCTTGTGCTGGCCGCGTATTTCACCGGGCTGGCGGTCGGTCAGTTCCTCGGCGGCCGACTCGCCCCGCGTGTGCAGCCCCTGTTCGCGTACGGGGCGGCGGAATTGGTCGCGGCGGCGTGGGCGTGCCTCGTCCCCGCCCTCCTGGGCTGGGTCGGCTCCCCCGCAGGGCCGGGAGAAGTGGAGGCGTTTCGTGACTCGTCCGGCGGCCGGGCGGCGTGGTGTTTTTTGATCCTGCTCCCGGCTACGATCCCGCTGGGGGCGACGTTGCCGATGGTCGTGGAGGCCCTCACGGCCGGGGCCGGCTCCCGGCGTCGCGGATCCCTCGCTTACGGTCTGAACACCGCCGGCGGCGTGGTCGGGATTGTGGCGGCAACCGCGTTCCTCATGATCGTCGTCGGGGTCCGTGCCAGCGGGTTTCTCGCCGCAGGGGTCTCGGCGGCGTGCGGCTTGACGGCTTGCGCGGTGAGCATCCGCCGGCGTGATCGTTCCAAGCGGGAGGTGCCGGGTGCCAGCGCCGAGGAGAAGGTCGAAGGTCCGTGGGTGTGGGCGGTCCTGGCGGCGATCTCTGGGTTCGGCACCTTGGGGCTTGAGGTTCTTTACACCCGGATGTTCGCGCTGATCTTCCACAACAGCACATACACCTTCGGGGCCGTCGTCGCCGTCTTCCTCCTCGCCCTGAGCCTCGGGGCCGCTCTCGCCTCATGGCTCGGAAGGCGGTTCCCGCCCCGGCTGGTCGCAACAGCATCCTTCTCGCTAGGCGGTTTGGCCTTGGCCGTCTCCGTGGCCGCCTTTCCCCGGCTGACGGGGTTGGACTACTTCTCGTCCGGGGAGACGTTCGTCGGCTACCTGGCCGGGGTGTTCGGGCTGGTGGCCCTCTTCGTATTGCCCCCGGTCGCATTGCTGGGCATGACTCTCCCCGCCGCCATTCAAGCCGCGTCGGGAAGCAGGGCGGTCGGGCGTGTGACGGCTGTGAACACCTTGGCGGGGGCGGCGGGGGCGATTGCGGCCGGCTTCGTCTTGCCACCGCTGGTCGGCCTGTGGTCGGCGTTCGGGACGTTTGTCGCTCTGTTCGGTGTCGCCGGGGTCGTCTTGCTGGTCAAGGGCGGGAACAGACGACTCGCGTCTGCGCTGGCTCTGACGATGGTGTTGTCGGCAGTCGTGGTGGTCTTGGGACCGCTTTCGGATCGGCGCGAGGCCACCGGAGACGATGTCGCGCGGCGTTGGGAAAGCGCCTACGGGTGGGTGGACGTCGTCCGCACCCGCGACGGCGGACTTGCAGTGCGCCAGAACCTCCACTACCGGCACGGCTCGACGGCCTTCGCGGTCCGAGAGTACCGGCAGGGGCGGTTGCCGCTGCTGCTTCACCCCAAGCCCTCCGAGGTTGCCTTCCTCGGGCTGGGGACGGGCCTGACGGCGGCACCGGCAGCCGCGGACGAGAGCGTCGAGAGCGCCATCGTCATCGAGTTGATACCCGAAGTCGTCGAGGCGGCGCGGATGCTGTCGTCGTCCAACCTCGGCGTGGTCGATCACCCCAAGGTCGAGGTGCGCGTTGCCGACGCCCGGCATCATTTGCTCCGCACGAACCGGCGGTTCGACGTGATCGTCTCCGACCTGTTCGTGCCGTGGGAGAGCCGGGCCGGCTACCTCTACACCGTCGAGTTCTACAAAACGGTGCAGCGCAGGCTCAAACCGGGCGGGCTGTTCTGCCAGTGGATCGCCTTGTACCAACTCGGCCCGGAGCAGTTCGAGTTGATTGCCGACAGCTTTTCGTCCGTCTTCCCAAACACGACGATTTGGTGGGGTCAGTTCGACGCGAAGCACCCCATCGTCGCGCTGGTCGGCAGTGAGGAACCGCTCACCGTCGATCCCGTCCGGCTGGAGGATCGCTGGGACGGCTTCCGCGATTTCCCCGGTGGAGCCGACCCGGACTTGAGCACCCCCGGCGACTTGCCGGGCCTCTATCTCGGCGGGTGGAGCCGTGACCCGTCTCGTAAGTTGAACACCGACGAGTACCCTTGGCTGGAATTCACCGCACCGATCAGCCACCGGGCCGGGCGAACCCTGCACGGGCCATCGCTGCGGCGGTACTTCGATCAGGTCTTCTCCCGGCTCCCGTCGGGCGGTGTTCGGTTCGGTGGTGAACTCGACGTGTTGATCCGAGACGACGAACGGCGTCGGGCGATCCAGCGGTTGGGCTTATTCGGTGACGTGAAGCCGTGAGGCGGAGGACCATGAGGAAAGGGCATTTCGTGCGTTGGAGCAAGCTCATACCTGCCTCGGTCGGCGGTCGGGTCGCCTTGGCCGTAAATCTGCTGGTCGCCATCGCCGCGTTCGGGTTCCTGGTGTTCGACTACCACCGGGAGAGCCACCAACGGCTGACCGACAAGGCGTTGTCCCTGCGCGAGCAGGCGATGACGTTCCACCAGGCCGTCGCCGGGCACAAGGGCGACTCGGCCAACCGGCAGCAGAAATTCATAGACGCGGTGTGCGCGCGGATGAATGACACCGACTCGCCCGGTCACCACCTCGTCGTGGAGATCGACGGGCGGGTGTTGCAGTCACAAGCCCATCAGCGGGCGTCCGGCGAACTCCTCGCGGCGGTTCGGGCGGCGGCCGACGCCGAACACCCGGAGGACGCCGAGTTGATCGTCGGCCGGCATTCCGAGGACGGGGTGACGGTGTACGTCGCCGAACGAATGTCCCACGTTCGGGCCGAAATCTGGCGACAGACGGTCATCCGTTCGGTCGGGGTGCTAGTTTTCTGCGTGGTCCTTGCCGTCGCCATCAACACCGTGATCCGCAAGATTGTCCACAAGCCCCTGCGGCGACTGGTGCGAACCATCGACGGGATCGCCGCCGGGAACTACGGCAGCCCGGTCGGCCAGTATGCTGCTGCGGAACTCGCCCGGTTGGCGGACGCGGTCGATTCCATGAGCCGGGCGCTAGCCGACGCCGAGGGAAGGCGAAAGGCGGCGACCGACAAGGCCCGCCGCATTCAGGACCATCTGCTCCCGACAGTGGGCCGACTGCCCGGTCTCGACATCGGCGTGTTCCACCGGGCCGCGGACGACGTGGCCGGGGACTACTACGACCTGTTCCCGATGCCGGACGGCACGACGGTGATGTGCGTGGCGGATGTGGTCGGACACGGCGTCCCGGCGGCGATGATCGCGGCCATGCTCAAGGTGCTGCTGGCCGAGGCCGCTGCGGCCCACGACGACCCCGGTGAGATGCTGGGGTGGGTGAACCGACGGCTCACCGCCGTCACCCTGCCGGAAGACTTCGCCACCGTGTTTTTAGCCCGCTGGCACCCCGCTACGAGGCGGCTGCGGTACGCCAGCGCCGGGCACGAACCGGCCCTGTTCGTCCCGGCGGATGCGCTGGTGGTTACGCTGGGATCAACCGGAACGCTGCTCGGGATCGATGCCAACTCGACGTGGGAAACCGGCGAGGTGTCGGTTCAGGACTGCGACATGCTCGCGTGCTGGACGGACGGACTCAGCGAGGCTTGGGATGCGGCTGGTCGCATGTTTGGGAGTGAGCAGGTTGCTTCACTTGTCGAAGAGAATCGGCGGGCCGCACCCAAGGAGATCGTCGAACGAGTCCAGACAGCCGTGTTAAGTCACGCCAGCGGAGGGATTGTTACGGACGACTGCACGCTCCTGGTCATCCGGTTCGAGGGGCGGTCCGACCGCTTCGATCCCGACACGCCGGCGCAAGTACCGCCCGCGGGAGCGTAATAGTTACAAGGGTGAGGTATAAGGGCCACACCGGCCATCCTGCCCCAACCCATTTCGCCCGAGGAGTTCACCTTGAAGTACGTCATCACGGCAGCCGTGGCCGCCCTGGCCCTGTTCGCGACCGCCGGCACGGCGTCGGCCCAGCACGGCAACAGTCGCGGCGGCCACTACGGGCACCACATCGCCCCCACTCACCACTCCGTCGCCCCCGCCCACCACGGCGGCCACCTGTCCCTCGGGCACTCCGGCTACCCGGCGGTCGGATTCGGGGTGGGCGTGTCCCCCGGGCCGGTCTACGGCGGCGGGATCGGCGGTTATTCCACCCCGGTGTACGGCCCGGCCCTCGCCCCGGCCCACGGCTACCGCCATGTCCCGCACCACCGGTCCCACCACTGATCGACAGGATGACGCCGCTCGGCGAGGCCGGGGCATGTGCCCTGGCCTTTGTCTTTGGTAGCCGGCTGGGCGAACCGAAAGTATGTGCGAATTTGATTGACCGGGGTTAGAGCCGCGGGTATCACCCGCCACTTCGCCTGCGGCGGCCGTCTGGGGGATGGCCGCCGGGCGAAACAGGGGATCGTCATGCTCAAGCAAAAGTGGTTCGTCCGGCTGGCGTTGTTGATCGGCGTCGCCGCCTTCGCCGGCGCGGCGATGACCGGCTGCAAATCGGGCGGCTCCTCGTGCGGCGATTCGAGCTGCACCTCGAAGCACTGATGGCCCGTCGCCGCCCACAGGCTGACCGACGTGGGCGGGGTGGGGGTGGCCCGGTTCGCCGCCTGGATGTCAACAAAGCCGGCGACTCCGCAG
>CAYMHO010000307.1:0-8261 GCA_964390195.1 uncultured Fimbriiglobus sp.
CGACGCGCGAGCGAGGGGTCAACCACCTATCCGAAAAGGCATGAGCTGGTGGTGGGTGTGAACCTCACCTCCTCCTTCGCCCAGGAACTGGCCCCTCGCTCGCGCGTCGGGCTAACAGGTAGCTCGCGGCGACAACTCACCGGATTCCCCCATGACACCCTTGCTCCTCTCCCTGATGTTGGCCGCCCCGGTCAAACCGTTCGTCATCGAAGTGACCGACGCCGACAGCGGTCGGCCGGTGCCGCTGGTCGAACTCCGCACCACCAATCACCTGCGGTACGTCACCGACAACGGCGGGGTGGTCGCGTTCGACGAGCCGAGCCTGATGAACACCGAAGTTCACTTCGCGGTCACGTCGCACGGGTACGAGGTGGCGAAGGACGGGTTCGGCATCCGCGGGGTGCGGCTGACCCCCAAGCCGGGTGAGACAGCGAAGGTGAAGGTGAAGCGGCTGAACGTCGCCGAGCGGTTGCACCGGATCACCGGCGACGGGCTGTTCGCCGAGAGCGTGAAGGCCGGCCGCGAGGTGCCGTTCGAGACGTCCGGCACGAACGCACGGGTGCTCGGGTGCGACAGCGTGTTCATGGTGCCGTACCGCGACAAGTTATTCTGGATGTGGGGCGACACCACGCAGGCGAAGTACCCGCTCGGCAACTTCCACATGACCGCCGCCACCACCCAGGCCAAACTCGACCCGGCCAAGCCGTACCAGTTCGACTACCTGGACGACGGCAAGGGGTTCGTGAAAGGGGCGGCCCCGATGAAGGGGAACGGGCCGACGTGGGTCGAATCGCTCGTCACGCTACCGGGCAAGGACGGCAAGGACCGCATGTGGGGCGAGTACGCGAAGGTGGACACGAGGATGGCCGTCCACGCCCGCGGGCTGGTGGTGTACGACGACGCCAAGAGGGAGTTCGTGCATCATACCGAGGTGCCGCTCACGACTCCGATCCTGCCGACCGGTCACACCTTCAAGCACAAGGACGGTAACACCGAGTACGTCTACTTCGGCAACCCGTTCCCGCTGGTGCGGGTGCCGGCCACCGAGGCGGCGTTCACCGACCTGTCGAAGTACGAGGCGTTCACCTGCCTGAAGCCCGGCAGCACGGTGACGAAACCGGACATCGATCGCGACGACAAGGGGCGGGCGAAGTACGAGTGGCGGAAGAACGCCCCGCCGCTCAACCCCGAAGACGAGGCCAAACTGGTAAAGGCGAAGGCGCTGACGGCGGACGACACGCGGGTCCAACTGAAGGACGCAAACGGGGCGGCGCTGGTGATGCACCGCGGGAGCGTGAACTGGAACGCCTACCGCAAGCGGTGGGTGATGGTCGCCAACCAGATCGGCGGGAAGGAGTCGTTCCTGGGCGAAGTGTGGTACGCCGAGGCGGACGCCCCGACCGGGCCGTGGGGGGCCGCGACCAAGATCGCCACCCACGACCGCAAGGACTTCTACAACCCGGTGCACCACCCGCAGTTCGACGCCGACGGCGGGCGGGTGATTTATTTCGAGGGGACGTACACGAACACGTTCAGCGGCAACCCCGACCAGACCCCGCGGTACGAGTACAACCAGATGCTGTACCGGCTGGAGTTGGACAAGGTGAAGTAGCCGCGAGCCGGAGGCGAGCGCGTTCCGGGCGAACCCGGCCCGCGAGGGCCGCGGGTGCCAGCCACAGGCCCACGCACCCGCCGACCTTGCGGTCGGGGTTCGCCCGGAACGCGCTCGCCTCCGGCTCGCGGCTACAATTCCGTCATGCTCCCCAACTGGTCTTCCCTCACCGTCGCCGGCAAGCCGGCGCACGTGTTCGACCCGCCCGGCCCGCGGCGGTTCGCCCTGATGTTCCTCCACCCCGTCGGGCTGGAGAGCATTTCGACCAACCCCGCGTACACCGAGCAACTCGCCCGGCACGGGGTGGCCTGCTGCGAGCCGTACGGCGCGAGGGGCTGGTGGGCCGACCGTGTGTGTGCCGAGTTCGACCCGAACGTTACACCTGAACGGCACCTGCTCGACGGCGTACGGCCCTGGATGCGGGAGCGGTGGCCGGGGCAGGTCGCGGTGGCCGGCATCAGCATGGGCGGGCAGGGGGCAGTGCGGCTCGGGTTCAAGTACCCCGACCTGTTCCCGGTGGTCGGCAGTGTAGCCGGGGCGTTCGACTACCACGAGTGGTACGGGCGGGGCACGCCGATCGACGACATGTACCGCAGCCGCGAGGCGTGCCGCCAGGACACCGCCGTCCTGCACGTCCACCCGAGCCAGTTCCCCACGCACGTCTGGTTCGCCTGCGATCCGGCAGACCGGGAGTGGTTCCGCGGGAACGACCGGTTGCACGAGAAACTGTCCGCCGTCGGCATCCCGCACACGGCGGACCTGACCACCACTGCCGGTGGGCACTCGTGGCACTACTTCGACCGCATGGCCGGCCCGCTGTTCGCGTTCCTGGCTGAAGCGACGGCGAAACAGAGCCGGCGGCTGATGTGAGGGGGAACGGCTATCTCGGGGCGAACGGGTTGTCGATGGTGACGGACTCGCCGGCGAACCAGGCGGTGATGTTGGACAGGGTCTGCTTGTCCGGGAAGCGGCTCGGCTTCCGCGGGCAGACGAACAGGTACTTGACCGCCTGCGGGCGGCTGCGGGTGCCGGTCAGGTCGATGTACTGCCTGGCGGTCTCGCGGGAGGTGAGGGCGAACCGCTTGCCGGGCGGGCCGTCCGGGGCGGCGTAGCTCAGTTCGCCGGAATCCCCGTCCACGTCGATCACCCACACGGCCGTCCGCTGGGCGGACGCGGCCGGGTTCTTCAGCCAGTCGTCCACCCGCTTCTTCTCGACGGCCAGTTCGTCCTCCGTCTTCTTCAACTTCTCCCGCAGGCTGTCCAGGTCGGCCGGGGCGTCGGCGGCGGTCTTCGGGTCGGCCGGGGCGGACACGAACGGCAGCAGGAGGAAGATGCAGAAGAGGAGGATGAGCACGTCGATGAGCGGGACGAAGAAGCGGGTGACGGCCCGTTCGGGCAACTGGATCACGCCTGGCCCCCCTTGCGGGTGCCGGGGGGTGCGGCGGCGGAGATCAGGTCGATGGGCGGGTCGGAAGGCGGCGGCTCGGCCGGCCGCCCGGCCATGCTGCGGATGAGCTTTCGCCCGGCCACCACGATCCAGCTCGGCAGGATGTTCAGGAAGGCCATGAACAGCCCGCTGCCGGTGGCGGTGATGGCCGGGCCGTACTTCTGGATGATCTCCTCGGCGGCCGGCTTGCTCCCGGGGCCGAACGAGCTGAACGTCTCCAGGATGGCGGCGACGGTGCCGATCAGCCCGAGCAGGGGGAACCACTCGGCCCCGCGGGCGGTGTGCGTCAGCCAGTCGTCCACCGTCTCGTCGAAGGTGTTGCGGGCGTCCTTCCACTGGAGGGCCCGCCAGGCCAGCCACGTCTGGGCGAGGAACAGCGCCCCGCCCAGGCCGAGGATGATCCAGTCGATGGGGGCAGTACGGAGGCGCTCCAGGTACTGCCCGCGACCGGCCGGCGGGATGGCGGCGAAGATGAGGGCGGCGGCCGCCACCGGCAGGGTGCAGAAGGCGAGCGGCAGCAGCACGTTGATCCACAGCGGGCGCACGGCGGTCCTCGGTCGGGGGCAAGCGGCCCGCGTGAGCGGGCTGTTGGCGGCGGAACCAGCCCGCTCACGCGGGCCGCTCGCCCGGTGGGTTCGCCTAGTTCGACACCCACTCGGGCATCGGCTGGATCTTGCCCTCGGCGTCCACGCACGCCAGGGTGGTGTGCCCCTCGCAGCACACCTGCCCGTCCGGCCCGAACACCTCGTACTTGTGCTCCAGCCGCACCGGGCTGGCGCGGGTGACGGTGGTGCGGACGGTGAGCACGTCGTCGTAGTGGGCCGGCCGCTTGTACCGCACTTCGACTTTCGCCACTACCAAGAAGAACCCCTGGTCTTCCAGGTCGCGGTACGTCTTGCCCGCCTGCCGCAACAGTTCCGTGCGGGCCTGCTCGAAGTACACCAGGTAGTTGGCGTGGTGCAGCAGGCCCATCCGGTCCGTCTCGGCGTACCGCACGCGGATCTGGCAGTCCCCAGTCATTCGTCCTTAGTCCCTGGTCCTGAGTGCTCAGTGCCGAGCCATCCGGCTTCGCTCATTAGTATCCGAAGACGGACGGCCGACCACCGAGAACGAGGCACAAAGGACTGAGGACTACTTGATGAACCCCAGGCGGTCGACCGGGAAGAAGGTGAACACCGCCCGGCCGAGCATCAGCCGCTCGGGCACCAGCCCCCACGCCCGGCCGTCGCTGCTCTGGCTGCTGTTGTCCCCCATGCACAGGTAGTGCCCCGGCTGCACGTAGTAGGTGTCGAGCTGGCCGCCGGTGTAGTTCGCGTACAGGGTGTCCCGCCACAGCTTCAGCCCGGACACGGACGCGGTGCCACTCGCCCCGACGGCCGCCGGCCAGTCCACGTCGGCTAGCGTCGAGCCGTCCGCCGCCGTCTCCTTATCCGCCCCCTTCGGCGGGGTGTAGTCGCCCTTCCCACCGAAGTCGATCGGCCGGTCGTCCACCCACACCCGCAGGCGGCAGTCCACGTTGGCGAACCGCAGGCGGTGCGCCGTGCCCGCCTTCACCCCGGACGGCGTGCTGGCCAGGGTGAAGGTGTCGTCGCCGACGGCCACCGTCCGCGGGCGAGTGGTCTTGTTCCCGTCCGGGCGGGTGTCGTCGTTCGGCAGCACCTTCAGCCGCACGTTGCCGCCGTCGAACTCCGCCCGGTAGCTGTGGTCGCCCTTACTCAGTTGCAGCACCACCGCCCCGCCGTCGCCCACCGTGGCGGTGCACTCGACCATCAGGTCGCCCACCCACAGGTCGCTGTCCGCCAGGTGGTCCTGGTACTCCCGGTTCCACTGCCGGGCCGCCTCCGGTTTCTCGCCGTTGCGGATCTGCTCCGCCTCCCGCTGGGCCGCCCCCTTCTCCGCGCCCTCCGGCGGCACCGCCCTGGCGTTCTCGGGAAAGCCGCTGTTGTACCCCATGAAGTTGGTGATCTTCCGCGGCTTGAGCGTCACCTCGTTCGCCGGCAGCACCCACCCCGGCCGGTGGTACGGCGCGGGCTGGTGGTCTCGATAGGTCCGCGGGTCCTGCATCCGCTCGTGCGGGGGCATCAGGTGCTGGTAGCGGACCCAGTCTAACTCCCCGCCGGAGTGGGTGAACGCCCGCGGTTGGGTCGGGCTGTCCGCCTGCCACCCGCCGCCGACCTGCCACCGCGGCTGGTGCCCGGCCCTGGCCAGTTGGTCCGACTGGTGGTCGTTGTCGTACACGATCCGCCGCATGGCCATCACCAGGTCGTCCGGCTTGCGGACGATCCGGAACCCGCCCGGGTTGGTGAACCCCTCGGCCCGCGACTCGGCGAACTTCTGTTCGGCCATGCGGGAGCCGGGGTAGGTGTTCGCCTTCATCCACAGGTCCATCGGCTTCACGTCCGTGTCCGGCGGGTAGGCCAGGGCGTCGGTCACGTACAGGTCGCCGCGGTACACGGCCACCGTCTCGCCGGGCATGCCGACCAGCCGCTTGATGTAGTTCTGGGCCGTCTGGTTCGTCTGCGGCGCCTCCGGGTATTTGAACACCACCACGTCGCCCCGCTGCACCCCGAAGAACTTGCCCACCAGCACCCGGTCGCCGCTCCCCCACTCCTTGTCCTTGGCGGCCGTCGCCCCCTCGTACCGGCAGTTCGGGCAGCAGTACCCGATCACCTTCTGCTTCACCCGCCCCGGCGGCGGGTCGGCCTCGTCACTCGCGTTCAGCGGGAAGACGAAGTGGCACTCGTCGCACTCGATCGTCTTCTTGTACCCGTACAGGGTCTCGGCCATGCTGCCGGTGGGGATGACGAACGCCTCCACCACGAACAGCTTGAGCATGAGCACCAGCACCACCACGAACACCACCGTCTCGGCCGCCTCCCGCCCGGGGCCGGGGTTGTGCGGCGGGTGGGCGGCGGACGGCTTGGCCAGCTTCGCCTCCTCCTTCATCAGCGCCCGGTCGGCCAGCCCGCCCCGCACGAACACCCACCCGGCCCCGAGCACCCCGAACGCGACGGTCGAGATGAGCGGGGAGTCGCCCGCCCGCACCGGCAGGCCGACCAGGCGGCTCAGCTTGTACCCGCGGGCCTCGAACACCGCGTACAGCAGCACCAGCGGCAGGCAGAGGAGCAGGAACGGCGGCAGGGCGTTCAGCAGCGGGTGGCCGAGTTTCAGGCCGAACGCCTCGCGGAGCTGCCACCCGCCGTACACGGTGGCGACGTTCCCGCAGGCGAGCAGGGCGACGCCGGCCAACTGGGTGAGGGTCTGCCGGGACGGGAGGGCGGACGTCATGCGGGGGATCCTTATCCTGTAGCCGGCCTCTGTGAGGCCGGTCTGATTCCGGCCTCACAGAGGCCGGCTACAATTCGCGGGACCTACCTCAACAGCCGGAACCGCTCCCAGTCGATCGCCTGCACCCGCCCGAGGACCGGGACGGTGGCGGCCTTGAGCGGCTGGTGCACCAGGAACGGTTTACCGAGAAAGTCGTGTTCCGGCACGCCGGGGGTGTCCCACTCGCGGCTGTCGAACGAGCTGGCCGTGTTGTCCCCGAGCAGGAAGTATTCGTTCGCCCCGAGCGGGCATTCGCTTTTCACCCCGTGTTTTCCGCCCCCCTCGCGGTAATGGATGTCCCGCCACAGGGTGAACTGGCGGACCACCACATGCCCGCCGCGGCACTGCAACCGCACCGGGCGGGTGGCGCCGGCCCACCGGCTGAGCGGTTCCCCTCGCACCTCCTCCCGCGGCTGCCGCGCGTTGTTCCCCACTTGCGGCAGGTCGAACGGGGCGGCCGCCTGTTTGCCGTCGACGGCCACCAGCACCCGACGGTCGAAGAAGGCGAACTCCAACTTGTACCTTCTCCCCGGCACCAGGGCGAACGGCCGGTCGAACGGGTGGTGGCTCCCCCCGCGGGCGACGACGGCCGATCCGGCCTCCGCCTGGATCGGCAGGAGGACGCTCACCTCGTCCGCCCCGTCGCCCAACTGGACGCTGAACACCCCGCCCGCCCCGCTCACCACCTCGACCTCGCACTCGGCCATGAAATCGTGGACCGGGTTGCCCGGCGGCCGGTCGTCGGCGAACGCCGACCCGCCGCCGTTGTACCCGACCCAGTCGGTCACCGGCCCGTGCGCCTTCGCGCCAGGGTTGCGGTGGCGGTAGGTGAGGGCGAGCGGGGCGGCGGTGGCGTCGAGCACCAGCGCCGTGTCTTGCACCACCTCGCCGACCGTCGGCAGCTTGGGCGGGGCGACGGCCGGCAGGCCGGGGGCGACGGCCGGCCCGACCTCCCAGCGGTCGGCCCACCCGTTCGGCCGCGGCGGGTAGGCCATCTGGAACACCGGGATCCGCACCTCCCGCACCTCGGCCAGCCCCTTGCGGAGCAACTGCCCGTCGGCGTACACGTCCCCGTCCAGCAGGCGGATGCGCTCGCCCGGCAGCCCGACCACCCGCTTCACGTAGGTGCGGTTCTCGCACGGGGTGCGGTCCTCGTACACCGGCAGGCGGGCCTCGAACGGGGAGAACTCGGTGATCGGCTCGTCCCGCTTCTGCGGGGACGGGCAGCGGAACACGGCCACCTCCCACCGCCGCGGGGGCCGCAGGCGGAACACCAGCTTGTCCACCATCAGGCGGTCGCCGAACGTCTCGTCCAGCGTGCGGAGGTCGAGCGGGCCGAACCCGCAGTTCGGGCAGTACGCCTTGTCCTGCGGGTCGGTGCGGTCGCCCTTGGTGCGGCTGCCGACGCACACCGGGTGCCCGCACTGCGGGCACGGCTTCTCGCGGCGGTTGCCGTGGATGGTCTCTGCCATGCTGCCGGTGGTGACGCCGAACGGCTCGACGAACACGTACCGGACGACCAGGAACAGGCAGGCGAACAGGACGCCCAGGTGGCACAGGCGGCGGAGGGTGAACCCGAGGGGCGGGTGCGGCTCGTCGGCCGGGGGCGGGTCGGCGGGGAGTGGCAGGGGGGCGGGAGGGGGCGGCAGCGGGAGGGGTTCCGGCTCGGCGGCGGGCGGCGGGGGAGCGTCCACGAATGTTCTCGACGTTACGAAGGAGTCCGACACGCTTGCCGCCCGCAACCACCTGTTAGCCCGCCGCCCCGCCCCCTCACGGACGCGGCTCGTCAGTCGTCCTCGAGGACCGCCAGGAAGGCCTCTTGCGGCACGTCCACCATGCCGATGGACTTCATCCGCTTCTTCCCCTCGGCCTGCT
>CAYMHO010000308.1:0-8246 GCA_964390195.1 uncultured Fimbriiglobus sp.
ACCAGCACGTCCATCGCCCGCACCGTCTTCCCGTCGTCGTTCACCCGCATGTAGAACGGCTTCAGCGTCCGCGGGTAGTCGTACAGGATGACCGGCTGCTTGAAGTGCTGTTCGGTCAGGAACCGCTCGTGCTCGGATTGCAGGTCCGACCCCCACTTCACCGGGTACTCCCACGTCTTGCCCGACTTGGTGAGGATGTCCACCGCCTCGGTGTACGACACCCGCAGGAACGGGTTGGCGGTGATGGCGTGCAGGCGGTCGAACAGCCCCTTGTCCACCCGCTCGGCGAAGAACTTCAGGTCCTCGTCGCACTTGGCCAGGGCGTCGGACACGATCCGCTTCAGGAACGACTCGGCCAGGTTCATGTTGTCGGTCAGGTCGGCGAACGCCACCTCCGGCTCGACCATCCAGAACTCGGCCAGGTGCCGCGGGGTGTTCGAGTTCTCGGCGCGGAAGGTCGGGCCGAACGTGTACACCTTGCCCAGCCCGCACGCGAACGTCTCCACTTGGAGTTGCCCGCTCACCGTCAGGTACGCCGGCTTGCCGAAGAAGTCGCGGGTGTAGTCCGTCTTGCCGTCGGTTTTCGACGGCTTGTCCGGGTCGATGGTGGTGACGCGGAACAGCTCCCCGCCCCCCTCGCAGTCGCTGGCGGTGATGATCGGGGTGTGGACGTAGAAGAACCCCCGCTCGTCGAAGAAGTCGTGGATGGTCTTCGACACCCGGTGCCGCAGGCGGGCGATGCCGCCGAACGTGTTGGTGCGGGGCCGCAGGTGGGCGATGGTGCGGAGGAACTCGTAGGAGTGCCCCTTCTTCTGGAGCGGGTAGGCGTCGGCGTCGGCCCCGCCGAGCAGTTCCACCTTCGCCGCGTGGATCTCGGTCGCCTGCCCCTTCGCCGGCGACGCTTTCACCTCGCCCTCGATCGCCACGCTCGCCCCGACCGTCAGCTTCTTCACCACGTCCTCGTAGTTGGGCAACTCGCCCGCCGCCACCACCTGCACGTTCCCCTGGCACGACCCGTCGTTCACCTCGATGAAGCTGAACCCGCCCTTCGAGTCCCGGCGGGTGCGGACCCACCCGCACAGGCGGGCGGTGCGGCCGACGGCCTCGGCCCGGCGGGCCTCCGCGACGCTGATCGTGTCCATCCGGATGACCCCGAAAGTGGTGCGAGCCGATGGGGCGATTCTACGAACCGCCGGCCCGGGCGATGCGTTCGCCGCCGGCGGGCGACCGGCCACGCCCCCGGTCGCCCGCCGGCGGCGAACAGTCACTTCCCCCACCTACAATACCCGCCCGCCGCGTCCGGCGGTCCCTCCCCTCGGAGCATCCCATGCCCCGTCTGCTCGCGCTGCTCGCCCTCCCACTCCTCGCCCTGCCGGCACTCGCCGCCGACAAGTACTGGGTGTTCTTCGGCACCTACACCGGCAAGGACAGCAAAGGCATTTACCGCTCCGAGTTCGACACCTCCACCGGCAAGTTGAGCGAGCCGCAACTGGCCGCCGAGGTGGGCAGCCCGTCGTTCGTCCACATCGCGCCGGACGGCAAAACCCTGTACGCCGTCGGCGAGGCCCAGGGCAAGGACGGCGGCGGGGTGTACTCGTGGAAGCTCGACCCGGCCACCGGCAAGCTGAGCGATCAGGTGTCGCTCACCAGCAAGGGCGCCGGCCCGTGCCACATCAGCACCGACGCCAAGAACGAGTTCGCCATCGTGGCCAACTACGGCGGGGGCAGTTGCACCACGTTCAAGCTGAAGCCGGACGGCAGCCTGGACAGCCGCACCGGGTTCATCCAGCACGAGGGGCCGGTGTTCGACGCCAAGCGGCAGGGCGGCCCGCACGGGCACTGCGGGTTCTTCGACGCCACCGGCACGCTGGCCCTCGTGTGCGACCTGGGGCTGGACAAGGTGATGCTGCACAAACTCGACCGCAAGACGGGCGAGATCAAGCCGAGCGAGCCGGCGTTCATCAAAATGCCCGACCGCAGCGGCCCGCGGCACATCCACATCGCCCCGGGCAACGACGTGGCGTTCGTGAACGGCGAGATCGACATGACCGTGAGCGTGGTGCTGCTGGACGTGAAGGGGAACAAGTTCAAGGTGGCCCAAACGGTGTCCACCCTGCCCGAAGGGGAGAAGGTGGTGCCGGCGTTCAGCACGGCCGAAGTCCGCATGCACCCGAGCGGCAAGTTCGTGTACGTGAGCAACCGCGGGTACAACACCGTCGCCGCGTTCAGCTTCGACGACAAGGCGATGAAGTTGACGCAGGTCGGGCAAATCAAAGGCGACATCAAGACGCCGCGGAACTTCAACATCAGCCCGGACGGCAAGTGGATGCTGATCGCCAGCCAGGACGGCGGCAAGGTGGGCGTGTACGCCATCGACGAGAAGACCGGGATGGCGAAGGAGACGGACGTGAGCGTGAAGGTCGGCGGGCCGGTGTGCGTCAAGTTCCTGGCGAAGCCGTGATGAAAAAGTAGTAGGCACACGCCGTGTGCCGTCGCAACGAACGGCACACGGCGTGTGCCTACTACTTTTCAGTGCCGTCTCGCGGCGGGGGTAGGGTCTCGCGGACCCGCTTCGCCCACTCCCCCCGCCACTTCAGTTCGGCCGCGCGGTTGCCAGTCCCCTGGTAGAAGCCGACCAGCGTGCCGACGGTCAACTCGACCTGGGTGGCCGTGGGGGGCGGCCCCTTCGGCCGGTCGGCGGTCGCCCACGCGGCCGCCGCCAGCAGGTGCCGCTCCACCTCGGCCGCCTTCCCTTGCTCGCTCGCCACGATCGCCAGGAACAGGTGCGTGTGGGCGGTGAACCACGCGTCCGGGGAGGTCTTCTCGAGCACCGCCAGGCAGTGGGCGGCGATCGGTTCGGCCTCCGTCAGTTTGCCCACCGCGGCGAGCGAGAAGATGAGGTCGTACTCGGCGTCGGCCGTCTGGTGCGCGTCCGCGCCGAACGCCTTCCGGCACACCTCCGCCCGCTCCCGCCGCACTTCCGCCGCCAGTTCGACGTGGCCCGCCGTCGCGTGGATGATGCCCAGGTTGCCCAGCCACTCGGCCAGGAGCGGGTGCGTCGGGCTGTGCCCCTTCTTCAGCCGGGGGATGAGGTCGGCGTACAGTTTCGCGGCCCCGGCGTGTCGGCCGGTCGTCATGTGGAGTGCGGCCAGTTTGCCGCTCACTTCGAGCGTTCGCAGGTGGTCCGGCCCGAACCGCTCGCGGAACGTCTGGACCACCCCCTCGAACAGCGGGCGGGCCTGGTCGAACTCGCCCGCCCCCTGGTACGCCGCGGCCAGGTGCAGGCGGGCGTGGATGGCGTCCAGATCGCTCCGGCCGTTGGCCGGTTTCATCTCGGCGTGTTCGGCGAGCAGGTCGATCACCTTCGGAAACTGGCCGGTCTGGACGTACACCGCGGCCAGGTTGCTCGCCACCCGCAGCCGGTCGTCCGGGCAGTCGGCCGCGTCCAGCAAGTCCGTTAGCAGTTCGATCGCCTCGCCGGTCTTGCCGCCGCGGGACAGGCCGTTGGCCAGTTCTTCCCGGGCCGTGTGGGCCTCCCGGCTGTTCGCCCCGTGTTCGACGATCGCCACCCGCACCGCCTCGCGGAACAGCGGTTCGGCCCGGTCGGCCCGTCTCGTCTCGGCGTAGATGCGGGCGAGCAGGGCGGCCGCCCGGCCCCGCTCGGGGGCGTCCGGCGGCAGGCGGCGGTCGGCCTCCTCCTTCCAGTTCACCGCCTGAGCCTCCGCCTCCGGGTAACGGCCGAGGGCGAAGTACGCCCGCCCGAGCACCTCCCGCAGGCGGTCGCGGACCTCCGGGTGGTCGGGGAAGCGGGTGTCCACCCCGGCGGCGGCACGCTCCAGCACGGTGGCCAGGGTGAGGGCGGTGTTCGGCCCGTTCGGGTTCGCCTGCGGCGCCCACGGGTCGATCGGGCCGATCAGTTCGAACAGCATGAACCCGAGCACCGCCTTGGACGCCAGGCTCTCGGTGTCGGCCCGCCGGCGGGCGGCGTCCGCCTGGACGCGGGCCTCCACCTCCCGCGTGCGGGCCTCCGCCTCGGCCGTCGCCCGCGCCTCCGCCACCGCCCGCTGCTCGTCCGCGATCCGCCGCTGCTCGTTCGCCTGCACCAGCCCGGCCGACGTGCCGACCACCCCGGCCACCAGCAGGGCGGCCATCGCCGCCGCCACCGCCACCGGCCCGCGGTGCCGCCGCACGAACTTGCGGGCGAAGTACCAGCCGCTCGGCGGGCGGGCCGTCACCGGCTCGTGCCGCAGGTGCCGGCCGACGTCGTCGGCCAGTTGGTCGGCCGTCTGGTACCGCTCCGCCGGGTCGGCCCGCAGGCACTTCATCACGATGCAGTCGAGTTCGCCCCGCAGCCCGACCGCGGTCGTCGCCGGCACCACCGCGCTCGGCATCGGCGGCGTCTGCCCGATCACCCGGTTGAGCATCAGGAGGGTCGGCAGGGAGTCGAGCTGATCCGGGTCGAGGGGGGTGCGGCCGGTGAGCAGTTCGAACAGGATGACGCCGAGGGTGTAGATGTCGGCCCGCGTGTCCACGTGGGCGTTCGGGTCGGCCTGCTCCGGGGCCATGTACAGCGGGGTGCCGGCGATCCGCCCGTCCCGCGTGACGGCACCCCCGCCGGAGGCCAGCTTGGCGACGCCGAAGTCGATGACTTTGGGCACCGGCTTCCCGTCCACCTCCGCCACCAGGATGTTGCTCGGCTTCAGGTCGCGGTGGACGACCCCCTTCTGGTGGGCGTGCTGCACCGCCCGGCACACCCCGACGAACAGGTCCAGGCGGTCGCGGACGCTCAGCCGGTGCACCCCGCAATACGTGGTGAGGATCGGCCCGCGGACCAGTTCCATGGCGAAGAACGGGTGGCCGTCGGCCGTCACCCCGGCGTCGAACACGCGGGCCACGTGCGGGTGGTCCATGCGGGCGATCGCCTGCCGCTCGACGGCGAACCGGGCGGCGGCGTCCGCGTCCAGGGCGGCCGACCCGACCAGCTTGATCGCCACCCGCCGCGGCGGGTCGTACTGCTCGGCCTCGTACACCGCCCCCATGCCCCCGCGGCCGAGCAGCCGCAGCAGGGTGTACCCCCGCACCTCCGGCAGCGAGCCGGGGGGGAGCGAGTCCGTCAGGTCGGCCGCCGGGATGGGGGTGAGCGCGAGCGGGTCGAGGCGTTCGGTGGGCGGGGGGACGGACATGCTGGAACTCGGGAGGGGGCCGAGGCTCTCGGCTCCACCCTAGTACACCGGCGGGGGCGCGGTCGGCCGCCGCGTGAAAAGTGCGAGCGGGGCGGAGTCCGCGAGCCAATCCGGTCGGCCCAGCGCCGGAGTTGGTGATGATCTGCTACAGGGTGCTCACGAACAGCACCCCGTTCGACCCGAACTGGACGTCACGAATCGCCACTGGACGTCGCTCGACTTGGTTCGGCAGGCTTCGAGTGCATCTCCAGCCACGCTGGGAACGAGCCGGCCATGCGCCAGCAACCAGCGAACTCGATTCCGTTCATCCACGGATGGCTGTCGTGCCCGTCCACCACCACCCAGTAGTAGCTGTGGGTGCGGTCACAGCACAGGAGGTACTCGTGCTTGTCCGAGTACCAACCGATGCTCAGCCAGAAGCCTGTATCGAGGACCGGCTCACCGTCCTCGACTTCCGTCACGAACAGCCGGAAATCGTTCGCGGTAGCCCTGACGACAGATTCCGCCTCAAACAATATCCACTCGAGACCGTGCGGGCTTTTCCAGCCCCCGCCAACCGCCTGCATGAACGCCGCATACTCTTCCGGCACCCGGAATCGCTCTGCAACGTCCACCGAGCCGTGGTGTGCGACGAACAGTTCACGAACCGCTGCGACGCAGGCCGTCCAGGAAGCTCGGAGGTCGGCGGGTTGGGTCGCGGATGTGGTGCGGACAAGCGGCATCTGTTCGGCCTCGAACCGCTCAACGACGCGGTTCCAAGTGCCCCGAACTCGTTCTTCCAGAACCGACCCGAGCACCCGTGCGCCCTCCGCTGCCGAAATTGGATGAGATTGCGCTCGCGCGATCGATCACCACGAAATTGGCCCCTCGGGCTGCCTCGCGATGTTCGCCGAGGCGACCCGAGGGGCCTATGGCTGTCAAACAGACGTAGCTGGTGTTGCTCGTCGCCTGGTCACTTGCCGGCCGCGGCCATCCGCGGGGCGGGGGCGACCTCGCGGTCCTCCCACACCGCCCGCGGGGTGGGGAGCACCTCGCGGGGGTCGTGCCCGAACTGGTCGGACGGGTCGGGCAGGCGGGCCAGGTGCGACTCGAAGAAGGCGGTCAGCTTGGCGAAGTAGGTGTCCGGGTCGACGTTCGGCCCCTGGTTGTGCTTCGCCTTCGGCACCAGCCACAGTTGCTTGTCCGGGCTGCCGCACATGGCGTGCAGGGCGACGGCCATCTCCGGCTTGATGTACGTGTCCGCCTGCCCGTGGATCATGAACACCGGCACCCGCAGTTTCTTCACCGCCCGCTCCACCCACGGGAACCGCACCTTGCGGGCCTCGGCCACCCGCTTCATGGCCACCAGCCCGATGCTGCCGTACAGGAAGTCCGGGGCGAACGCCTGCAACTTCTTGCGGTTCGGGCTGTAGATGTTCACCCACCGCCGCATGTACGGCACCATCGTGCTGTAGGTGGCGAACGCCCCGTCGGTGACGACGCACCGCACGCCGGGGTCTTCGGCCGCCAGCATGAGGGCCACGCTGCCACCCTTGCTCACCCCGAACACCCCCACGCCCCGCGGGTCGGCGTCGTGCCGGTCCTTCAGGTAGGCGAGGGCGGCGCGGGCGTCGGCCACGTCCTTGTCCGTCACCCACTGGAGCGGGCGGTAGTTCGGGTCGGTCTCGCTCTGCCCCTGGTTGCGGGGTTCGTAGGCGAACACGTCGAACCCGATCTCCCGCAGCTTCTGGCAGTACGGCACGCTCGCCCAGCGGTTGGAGCCGAACTCCAGGCCGAACAGGATGACCCCCTTCCGGTACGCCCCGCAGTGCGGCAGGTAGCACCCCTTCAGCAGGGTGCCGTCGATCGCCCGGAACGACACGTCCTCGGCCTCGGGCACCGGGTCGCCGCGGGGGATGATGAACAGCGGTTTCTCTTCGAAGATGCGGGCGATCTGGTCGCCGAACTTCATCCGGTAGTAGAAGTGCGCCGCCACCATGATCAGGGCGAACAGCCCGGCCACGGTCACGGGGGCGAGGATCAGCCAAATACACCAATCGGGCACGGCGGCGGTCCCTCCACGGTTCCACCTGAGCGGCAGTGATTCCCTTCCCATCGGCCGCGGCCGGGGGTGAAATCGATAAGATACAGAAGTTATGTACGACGGCAACCTGCAGCGGCACGACACCTGCGGTGCAGACCATTCCGTCGGTTTTCCGGCAAGTCGGTGGGGGGAAGCCTTCCCAAATTTCAGCCCGTAATCAGATCTTGCTCGCCACGAGTGTGATGTTCTGCCCGCCGAACCCGAAACTGTTGCTAGCCACGTGCCGAATGCCAGTTTTCTCGCGGGCGGCGTTCGGCACGTAGTCTAAATCACACGCCGGATCGGGGTTATGTAAATTCATCGTCGGCGGGAGCACACCCTTGAGCATCGCCTGGATGGCGATGATGATTTCCACCACCCCGCCGGCCGCGATCAAGTGGCCGAGCATACTCTTCGTACTCGACACCGGAACCTTGTACGCGGCGTCACCCAGGGCGGATTTCAACACCAGCGTTTCCGTCTCGTCGTTCGCCGGGGTGCTGGTGCCGTGGGCGTTGATGTACCCCAGGTCGGCCGGGTTCACGCCGGCGTCCTTCAGGGCGTTCCTCATCGACATGATCGCCCCGCGGCCCTGCGGGTGCGGGTCGGTCATGGCGTGGGCGTCGCCGGTGGTGCCGTACCCGCTCAGTTCGGCGTAGATGTGCGCCCCGCGGCGGCGGGCGTGCTCGTACTCCTCCAGGATCACCACCCCGCCGCCTTCGCCGAGCACGAACCCGTCGCGGGTGGCGTCGAACGGCCGGCTGGCCGTCTGCGGGCTGTCGTTGCGGGTGGACAGGGCGGTGAGGAGGTTGAACCCGGTCACGCCGAACGGGTGGATCATGCTGTGCGACCCGCCGGCGACGAACGCGTCGGCGTCCCCGTACCGGATCATCTCGGCCGCCTCGCCGACCGCCTGCGCGCTGGCGGCGCACGCCGTCAGGCAGACGAAGTTCGGCCCGGCCAGGTCGAACTCGGCGGCCACGTGGCCGGCGGTGGTGTGC
>CAYMHO010000309.1:0-8216 GCA_964390195.1 uncultured Fimbriiglobus sp.
GCCCGTCGCGGAGGGACTTCACCTCCGTGCCCACCAGCACCAGCCCGCACTCCAGGGTGTCATGAATGGCGTACTCGTGGGTCGCCCGCCGGTTGCGGCAGACGACCTCGACCGCCGGCTCACCCGGCTTGGCGTCCTTCTTCTTGGCGGGCTGTTTGCTCATGATCCCCGGGGCCTCACCGCGGGCGGTCGGCGTCCTGGTAGGTGGCCTTGGTGCCGCCCCCGCCGCACCCGGCGGCCAGGCCGAGGGCTAACGCGGCGGCCACGATCATCCCGACGATTCGACGCATGACGCACACCCGATGGCGGAGAAGCGACCCCAGAAAAGCATACGAGCCGACCGGCATGCCGGTCGGCTCGTAGTCGTAACCCGTCCGAGTTACTTGGTCGGGGCGGTGCCGGTCGGGGCGCCAGCGCCGGTGCCGGCGGTGGTCGGCTTGGTGGTCGGGGTGGGGCCACAGCCGATCACGGTGGCGGCCAGACCGGCGACGACGGCGAGCATCAGCAGCTTCTTCATCGTGAACTCCTACTCCGTTGTTGGACGGAAGGGTGAAACAGGCCCGCGGGGTGAATCCCCACCCCGCGGGTGTAGTTTGAGGACGACGAACCCGGCCCGGTGCACTCGGAAAAACGGGCCGGACTCGCGTCTTCACCAACACGATCCCACCCGGTGGGAATTATTCCCGAGAAATGTCGGATTCCTTTCGGGCGAATTGCTAAACGATGTTCGGCGGGCGGCGGGCGGGAATATTTCGCCCGGAATTGGCTCTACTCTTGTGTGCGAGGGCGGTGCGGCATGGGTTCGCCGAGCGTGCGGGAGCTGATCGACTCGCACTACGAATCCCTGTATCGGTACGCCGTCCGTCTGTCCGGGTCGGTTGCCGACGCCGAAGACCTGACCCAGGAGACGTTCGGCAAGGCGCTCACGCGTCTGCCCCAGTTGCGGGACGCCGATCGGGCCAAGCCGTGGCTGTTCCGCATCTTGCGGAACGAGTACCTTCACCGCAAGCGCGACGACCGTCGCGCGAAGGTGGTGCCGCTCGATGCCGTCGGGGAGCCGCCCGAGCCGCCCCCGGACGACGGGTTTGAAGTGGACCCGCACGAGTTGCAGGTGGCGCTGGCCGGACTGGATGAGACGTTCCGCACGCCGTTGATCTTGTTCTACTTCGAGGATTTCAGTTATCGAGACATCGCCGAACAGATGGACCTGCCGATCGGTACGGTGATGTCGCGGCTGGCCCGGGCGAAGACGTACCTGCGGGCGAACCTGTTCCGCCCCCCCGACGCCTCCGCCAACGGCCGACGCCCCACGGAGGGCGACTGACATGAACTGCCACCTCTCTCGCTTGCTCCTCGCCTTCCGGCCGAATGAACTGGCCGGTCCGGATCGCGCCGCGCTCGACGCCCATCTGCACTCTTGCCCGGCGTGTGCCGCCGCCGCGACGGCGGAAGCCGCGGCCGATTCCGCCATCCGCCGGGCGATGGTCGCCGTGCCGGTGCCGGACGCACTGCGGGCCAAGCTGCACGCCGCGGCCACCGCCCGGCAGGGGGCCGTCTGGCGGCGGAAAGCGGGGCGGTGGGCGGCCGGGGTGTTGACCGGTTCGTTGGCCGTGGCCGTCGCCGTCGGTGTCGTCGGTTGGCTCACCAAGCCGACGTTCAGCACGACCGAGTTCAGCAACAGGCTCGACCGCGAGCGGTGGACGACCGAGGAGACGGTGAACGACTGGCTCAAGTCCGAAGGGGTGCCACCGCTCCCGTTGTCGTTCGAGTACGCCTACCACGTGGCGCACGGCACCGGACCGGTGCTCGGCTCGAAACGGCCGTTCGTGCTCTTTCAGAACGGCCAGCACCAGTGCCGCGTGTACGTCCTCCGCGGCGGGTCGGTCAGCGCCCCTTCCGACGGGTGGAAGGACGTGTCGGGCAGCGAGTTCAACATCCGCACGCACCGGCAGGGTGATTGGGTGTACGTGATCGCCTTCACCAGCCCCACCCTCGACCCGTTCCTGAAGGCCGCCGGCCCGGTGGCGTAACGAGGCCGGGGGGCCGGGAGGGTGGGCGACCGGAGTAAGTCATCCCGGTCGCCCACCCTCCCGGCTCGCCAGATCCCCTTTCCGGTTGCACCTCCGTTCCCCCCTCCGCATAATTCCCTTACACCCCGACCCGGACGTTCGGGATTAACACCTCCGTCGTGGGCCACCGGCGAACCCGCGGCGGCGGCCGTGGATCGGCCGTACCGTTTCGCCATCACATAGGCCGACCCGTTGAACCGACCCGCTTCGGCGGATAACCCGTGCGCCGGCGGCCCGTCCGCCCGCCACCCCGGAGACCGACACCCCGCGGCGGTTCACCCCGCCACGACACCAGTTCTCCCCTTCGGACAACGGGCCTCCGGCAGGAGTAGCCCGACGTGGACCCGTACATCCCGTATGCACTCGGGGCGCTGCTGCTCGCGCTCCTGGTGATGGTCGGTTTCGCCCTGATCCTGATGCTGAAGGTGCTGAAGGCCCGGCCGGCCGCCCCGGCCGCCGCCGCCCCGGCCGCCGCCGTCGACCCGGAACTGATGAAGCAGGCCGTCGCGAGCGCGGAGAAGTTGACCGAACAGGCCCAGCGGGACGCCGAGCGACTGGCCGAGCAGGGCCGCCGCGACGCCGAACGGCTGATGGAGATCGGCAAGCGGGACGCCGAGCGGATGTTGGACCAGGCCCGTCGGGACGCCGACCGGCTGGTGAAGGAGGGCGAACTGCGTGTGAAAGACGAGGCGCTCAAGCGGCGGGAGGAGGTGAACCGGGAGTTGGAGAAGACCCGGACCGAGCTTCGAGAGCAGGAGCGGCGGCTGGAGAAGCGGGAGGACGCGGTCGCGTCCGAGCAGAAGGCGACGGCCGAGAAGAAGGCCCAACTGGACGCCGCGCAGAAGAAGGTGAGCGAACAGCGAGAGGTGCTCGAGAAGAAGTCGAAGGATCTCGACACGGTACTGGCGAGACAGACCGAGACGTTACACACCATCACCGGGTTGAGCCGGGCTGACGCCGAGAAGATGCTGCTGGAGCGGCTGGAGAAGGACTTGTCTGAAGAGGTGGCCGCCCGCATCCGCCGGGCGACCGAGCAGTTCACCCAACAGGCCGAGGGCAAGTCCCGCGAGATCCTGGCCACCGCCCTCCAGCGGTACGCCTCCGGGCACACCGCAGACGCCACCGTCAGCACGGTGGACATCCCGTCGGACGACATGAAGGGGCGGATCATCGGGCGGGAGGGGCGGAACATCCGCACCTTCGAGAAGGCGACGGGGGTGGACGTGATCGTGGACGACACCCCCGGGGTGGTGGTGGTGTCGGCGTTCGACAACGTCCGCCGCGAGATCGCCCGCGTCAGCCTGGCCAAGCTCATCCAGGACGGCCGCATCCACCCCACCCGCATCGAGGAGGTGGTGGCCGAGACGCAAAAGGAGATGGACGCGAACATCCTGGAGATCGGCCGCAAGGCGTGCCACGAGGTGGACATCCCCCTGCCCCACGAGAAGATTCTTCAACTGCTAGGGCGGCTCCAGTTCCGCACGTCGTACAGCCAGAACGTCCTGCGGCATAGCATCGAGGTGAGCCACCTGTGCGGCATGATGGCCGCCGAGTTGGGGCTGAACGCCTCGCTCGCCCGGCGGTGCGGGCTGCTGCACGACGTGGGCAAGGCGGCCGACCACGAGATGGAAGGCGGGCACCCGAAGGTGGGGGCGGAACTGGCCAAGCGGTACGGGGAAACGAACCCGGACGTGCTGCACGCCATCATCGGCCACCACGACGACATCACGGTGGACCACATTTACACAGTGCTGGTGGCGGCGGCGGATGCCATCAGTGCGAGCCGCCCCGGCGCCCGCCGCGAGACGTTGGAGAAGTACGTCAAGCGGATGGAAGCGCTCGAAGCGGTGGCGTGCGGGTTCCCGGAGGTGGAGAACGCCTTCGCCATCCAGGCCGGCCGCGAGCTGCGGGTGATCGCCAACGCCCACCGCACCACGGATGCCGACGCCCTCCGCGTGTGCCGCGAGATCGCCCGCGCCATCGAGCAGCAGCTCGACTATCCCGGCGAGATCAAGGTGACGGTCATCCGCGAAACGCGGATGGTGGAGCTGGCGAAGTGAGGAAGGGCATGTGGCGCACCGCCATCGCGAGCGACTCTTACCGTGACGCCACCGAAGACCGGGCGGCGACGTTTGGCTCGTTCACGGTGGTGGCGGACGGCGTCGGAGGACGCGCCGGTGGCGGGGCCGCGGCCGATGCGGTGATGAATGCCGTCCGTGTGTTGGCCGATCAACCGCTCCACCCGTGGGACCGCGTTCAGTGGATGGTTGAACTCGACCGACGAATGGCTGAATCCGGGGCCGTCGGCGAGACGACGGCGTTGGTAGTACACCTCACCCACATCGGGCCGATCGGTGTTGCGGTTGGTGATTCGGTGGCGTGGTGGGTGACGGGCGATGAATGGGGCGAACTCACCACCGCAGCGAAGATGAAGCCGTGGGTTGGGACTGGGGGAGCGGTGCCGGTGCCGTTCAGCAAGCCCCTTCAGTCTGTCGGCACGTTGTTGATCGCAACCGACGGGTTGGTGAAGTACTCCTCCGCCGAACGCATCGTGAACGTGATCCGAACCACGCCGTTCGATGACACCCCGCGGGCGCTGATCGAACTCGTGCGCCCGCCGACGGGGTCGGGTCGGTTGCCCGACGACGTGGCGGTGATCGTGGCCCGCTGGGAGAAGTAGCCGCGAACCGGAGGCGAGCGAGTCGAAACTCTGACAGGGTTGCCTCCGGCTCGCGGCTACGAAAGTGCTTGCTCCAAATCCCTTCGCAAATCCGCCACGTCTTCGATGCCGACGCTCAGCCGCACGAGGGCGTCATCGACACCCCTGGCTTCCCGCACCGCTTTCGGGATGCTAGCGTGCGTCATCGTCGCCGGGTGGTTCACCAGCGACTCTACCCCGCCCAGGCTCTCGGCCAGGCTGAACAGCTTCGTCTTCTTCAGGAAGGCTCGCGTCGCTTCGGGGCCGCCCTTCGGCTTCAGTGAAATCATCCCGCCGAAGTTCTTCATCTGCTTCGCCGCGATGTCACGACCCGGATGGCTCTTCAGCCCCGGATACCACACCTGTTCCACCTTCGGGTGCGTACTCAGCCACTCGGCCAACTCGGCCGCGTTCGAGCCGTGGCGGTCCATCCGCACCGCCAGCGTCTTCACCCCCCGAAGGGTCAGGTAGCAGTCGAACGGGCCGGGCACCCCGCCGGCGGCGTTCTGGAAGAACTTCACCGGCGCCAGCAACTCATTTCCACCGACCACCGCCCCGCCGACCACGTCCGAGTGCCCGCCGAGGTACTTGGTGGTGCTGTGAACGACGATGTCGGCCCCGAGCGTGAGTGGTTGCTGGAGGTACGGCGACGCGAAAGTGTTGTCCACCACCAACTTCGCCCCGCCCTTGTGCGTCACATCGGCGAGTGCGGCAATGTCGAGGATCGTCAGCATCGGGTTGGTGGGCGTCTCGATCCAGACGATCTTCGTCTTGGGCGTCATCAGCTTGGCGAACCCGGCGGGGGTACTGTCCTCGGTGTAGTGCGTGGTCAACCCCCACGGTTTCATCACCCGTTCGAGCAGGCGGAACGTCCCGCCGTACAGATCGGCCACGGCGACGACTTCGTCACCCGGTTGCAGTAACCCCTGGAACACGCCGAGGGTGGCGGCCAACCCGGACGCGAAGCACAACCCGCGTTCGCCCCCTTCGAGTGCGGCCAGGCACTCTTCCAACGCCTTGCGGGTGGGGTTGCCGCTCCGCGAGTACTCGAAGCCTTTGTGGTCGCCGGGCGCGGCCTGGGTGAAGGTGCTGCTGAGCGTGATCGGCGGGACGGTCGCCCCGGACGCGGGGTCGGCCGGCTGACCGGCGTGGATGGCTCGGGTGCTGAACCCGTGGTCGGCGTCGGAGGGCATCGAGGAACCCTGAGAGATGGGTGATTGGGTTTTCCACCTCGGCGGAGAGGTCGGCCACGCTCTACCAGTGTGCAACCTGTTAGCCCGACGCGCGAGCGAGGGGCCCGCCCCCGGTCCGCTCGACACTGAGGGCAAAACACACCCGAGCCCCCCGACTCCACCCTTGGCGGCGGGCCCCTCGCTCGCGCGCCGGGCTAACAGGTGGATGGTCACGCCGCCGGCTTGTTGTTCGTCCAGTAGTCGATCAGGTCGATCCGCGTCACGATGCCGACGGGTTGGCCGTCACTCAGTACGAGCACGCCCGTGTTGCCGCTGAGCAGCAACCTGTACGCTTCATCCAAATGAGTCGCGGCGTCGAGTTGCGGCAGCGGGCGGGCCATGATCTCGCCGACCGGCACGGCCGCCGGGTCGCGGTGGTCGTGCAGCACGCGGGCCAGCGTCACCTCCTGCACGCTACCCACCTGGGTGCCGTTGTCGATCACGGGCAGTTGCGAGATGCCGGCCGTCTGCAGCATGCGGATGGCCTCGTCGGCGTTAGCCGACGGGCTGATGGTGAGCAGCGGGCGGGCGCCGCGTTTCTTCAGCAGGTCGCCGACGGTGTGGGCCACCTCCGGCACCTGCTGCAGCTTGTGGGTGGCCAGCCAGGCGTCGTCGTACATCTTGCTCAGGTAGTTGCGGCCGGTGTCCGGGCAGATGACCACCATCAGGTCGGTCGCGCTCAGCCGGCGGGCGTACCGCAGCCCGGCCGCCAGCGCCGTCCCGCACGACCCGCCGACGAGTATGCCCTCCCGCCGGGCCACCTCACGGGCGACGTGGAAGCTCTCGGCGTCGCCCACTCGCACCCAGTCGTCCACCAGTTGGCTGTTGAACGTCTTCGGCACGAAGTCCTCGCCGATGCCCTCCACCTTCCAACTGCCCGGCGTGCCGCCGCTCAGGATCGATCCCTCCGGATCCGCCCCGATGATCTTCACCTCCGGGTTCCGCTCCTTCAGGTACTTGCCCACCCCGGACAGCGTCCCGCCGGTGCCGACCCCGCCGACCACATGCGTGACGCGGCCGTCGGTCTGCTCCCAGATCTCCGGCCCGGTGGTGCGGTAGTGGACCTCGGGGTTCGACAGGTTCGTGAACTGGTTCGGTCGCCACGCGCCGGGAATTTCACGGCTGAGGCGATCGGCCACCCCGCCGTAGCTATCGGGCGAGTCCGGCGGGACGTTGGTGGGTGTGATGACCACCTCCGCCCCGTAGGCCTTCAGGAGCGAAATCTTCTCGCTGCTCATCTTGTCGGGCAACACGAAGATGCACCGGTACCCCTTCACCGCCGCCACCATCGCCAGCCCGACCCCGGTGTTCCCGGCCGTCGCCTCGATGATCGTCCCGCCGGCCCGCAGCCACCCCCGCTTCTCGGCGTCTGCCACCATCGCCACCGCCACGCGGTCTTTGGTGCTCCCGCCGGGGTTCTGGGCTTCCACCTTGGCGACGATGGTCGGGGCGAGGCCTGCGGTCACGCGGCGGAGTTTCACCAACGGGGTGCGGCCGACGGATTGCAGGATGGTGTCGTGCATGGCGAGTCCTGCCACGGGAGTGGACGTGCAGCGTAGCAGGTGGACCGCGCTCAGGGGAACTGCGAAATCATCTGGCCCGGATGACCGCCTCGCTGAACCGCTCCATCTCTTCGATCTGCGGGCTGCACTGGAGCAACAGCAGGTTCACCCCGGCGGCCTCGAACGCCTTCACGCGGTCGAGCACCTGTTGGGGTGTGCCCACCAGCCCGGCCCGCAACCCGCGGTTGCTCACCGAGTAGTCTTCCAGGCTCACCCGCTGTTCGAGCTGCGTGCCGGCCAGCCACTGCTGGTAGTTGTGATACCCGGCCGCGGTCTGCTTCACGTCGGTAATGCGGGCCAACTCCGCCTTCGCCTCCTCCTCGGTGTTCCGCACGATGGCGTACGCCGCCACCCCGTACTGCATCGGCGGCAGTCCGAACCGCTCGCGGCGGGCGGCCATGTCCCGCACCTTCTCGGCGATGCGTTCGGGCGGGTCGCCGTGCATCACGTACGCATCGCACAACTTGGCGATCAGGTTCTTGGCGGCTTCCGACTCCCCGCCGGCGTAGATCACCGGCCGCGGTCGGCTGAGCGGCTTCGGCTGAAGGATGGAGTCGTCCACCTTGTAATACTTCCCGCTGAAGCTGAACCCGTCCCGCTTCCACAGGTTGTCCACCACCTCCAGCCACTCGGCGGTGCGGGCGTAGCGGTCGTC
>CAYMHO010000310.1:0-8175 GCA_964390195.1 uncultured Fimbriiglobus sp.
TGCCGTTCGACCAACTCACCATCATCGGCGTCGGGTTGATCGGCGGGTCGGTCGGCTTGGCGGCCAAGACCCGTGGGCTGACGCGGCGGGTGGTCGGCGTCGGCCGGGATGAACGGACCCTCGCCCGTGCGCAAGCTGACGGAGCCATCGACAGCTTCACCGTGAACATTGCCGACGGGGTGAAGGCGGCCGACCTGGTGGTGGTGTGTACGCCGGTGGATCGCGTCGCGGCGGACGTGCTCGCAGCCACCCACGCCGCCCCGCCGCGGGGCGTGGTGACGGACGTGGGCAGCACGAAGGGGAACATCGTCCGCGAGTTGGCCGGCAAGCTGCCCCCCGCCGGGGCGATGTTCGTCGGCTCGCACCCGCTGGCCGGCTCCGAGAAACGCGGGTCGGCGAACGCCGTGGCCGACCTGTTCGTCAACCGCGTGGTGGTGGTCACGCCGACGGCCGATTCGGACATGGAAGCGGTGGCGGTGGTGGAACTGTTCTGGAGCCGGCTGGGTGCCCGCATCATCCGCATGGACCCCGACGAACACGACACCGCATTGGCGATGACCAGCCACCTGCCGCACGCCGCCGCGGGTGGTTTAGCCGCCGTCACGCCGCCCGAGTGGCTGGCCCTCACCGCCGGCGGGTTCCGCGACACCACCCGCATCGCCGCCGGCGACCCCGACCTGTGGGCGGCCATCTTCCTGGCCAACCGCGACGCGGTGCTGGGGGCGGTCGATCAGTTCAGCGAACGCATGGCACAATTCCGACAACTCCTGGCCGCCGACGACCGACCCGGATTGGTCCGCTGGCTGGCCGAGGGGAAGAGGGTCCGTGATGCTCTGGGAAGTTGAAATCCGCCCGCTGGGCAAGGACGGCGAGCGGGAGCGGGTGTGCGACGAGTTCGACCTGCTCACCCACTCCGAACGCGGCGGCGACCTGGTCGCCGCGAGCAGCAAGGGGTTCTTGCTGGAAGGGGAGTCGCTCACCCGGGAGCAGGCGGAGCAACTGGCGGTGGCCCTGCTGATCGACACCGTCGTGGAAACCGGGCTGGTGACGGAAGTCGGCAAGCCGCTCGACGGCAACGCCTACACGGTGCTGCTCAAGCCGGGCGTAATGGACCCGGTCGCCGACAGCGTGCTGCAAGCCGCGGCCGACCTCGGTATCCCGGTGCAACAGGTCCGCACCTTCCGCCGCTATTACGGGCCGGAGGGGGTCAGTTCGCTCGACCGCGACACACTGTTTCGAAAAATCCTGGCGAACGACGCCATCGAGCAGGTGGTGATCGGGGCTTTGAAGGCCGATCACCTGGCGGTGGGCAAGCCGTACACGTTCAGGCTCGTCACGGTTCCGCTGCGGGAACTGGACGACGCCGGCCTGATGCGGGTGAGCAAGGAAGGAACGCTGGCCCTCACGCTCGACGAGATGAAACAGGTGCAACGGCACTTCGCCGAGCAGGGCCGCGACCCGACCGACTGCGAACTGGAAACCGTCGCCCAGACGTGGAGCGAACACTGCTCGCACAAGACGCTGAAAGGGGAGATCGAGTACACCGAGACGGTCAACGGCGTCACCACGAAGAAGCACTTCAAGAACATGCTGAAGGAGACGGTGTTCGCCGCCACGCAGACGATCCGCAAGCAACTCGGGGCGGACGACTGGTGCGTGTCGGTGTTCGCCGACAACGCCGGCGTGGTGAAGTTCGACGACCAGAACCACCTGTGCATCAAGGTGGAGACGCACAACCGGCCGAGTGCCATCGAACCCTACGGCGGGGCGAACACCGGCCTCGGTGGCGTGATTCGTGACGTACTCGGCACCGGCCTCGGCGGTCAGCCGATCTGCAACACGGACGTCTTCTGCTTCGCCCGCCCGGACTACCTGCCGGAGCAACTGCCGCCGGGCGTGCTGCACCCGCGGCGGGTGATGAACGGTGTGGTGTCCGGCGTGCGGGACTACGGCAACCGCATGGGCATCCCCACCGTCAACGGCAGCCTGTACTTCGATGACCGCTACCTGGCCAACCCGCTCGTCTTCTGCGGCACCGTCGGGTTGATCCCGGTGGGCATGGAAAGCAAGGAGGTGAAGCCGGGCGACTTGATCGTGAGCGTCGGCGGGCGGACCGGCCGCGACGGCATCCACGGGGCGACGTTCTCCAGCGAGGGGTTGCACGACGAGTCGGAGAAGGTGAGCGGCGGGGCGGTGCAGATCGGCAACGCCATCACCGAGAAGAAGGTGCTGGACGTGATCCTGCAAGCCCGCGACCGGCGGCTCTACCGCGGCATCACCGACTGCGGGGCGGGCGGGTTCAGCAGCGCGGTCGGCGAGATGGGGGCCGAGTGCGGGGCGAGCGTGCAACTGGAGAAGGCCCCGCTGAAGTACGAGGGGCTGAGCTACACCGAGATCTGGATCAGCGAGAGTCAAGAGCGGATGGTGCTGGCCGTGCCGCCGGAGAAGTGGGACGAACTGCGGGCACTCGCCGAGAGCGAAGGCGTGGAAGCGGCGGTGCTCGGCACGTTCACCGACACCGGCCGGCTGGTGCTGACGTACCACGGGCAGCAGGTCGCCGACGTGAGCATGCACTTCCTGCACGACGGCCGGCCCGAAGGGGCGCGAACGGCGGAGTGGAAATCGCACACCGCCGAACCGACGCAGGGTTCCTCGGCCCCCGACCCGACCGCAGCACTCCTCAAGATTCTGGGCACGTTCACGGTGTGTTCCAAAGAGTGGGTGGTCCGCCAGTACGACCACGAGGTGCAATCGGGCAGCGTCATCAAGCCGCTCGTCGGGGTGAAGGAAGACGGCCCGTCCGACGCGGCGGTGGTGGCCCCGGTGCTTGGCAGCACGAAGGGGTTCGCGGTGAGCAACGGGCTGAACCCGCGGTACGCCGACCTCGACCCGTACCACGCCGCCGCCTGTGCCATCGACGAAGCCGTGCGGAATGCCGTGGCCGTGGGTGGTGATCCGACCCGAACCGCCATCCTCGACAACTTCTGCTGGGGGAACGTCACCGACTCCGCCATGCTCGGGGCACTGGTGCGGACGGCCGAGGCGTGTCGCGATGTGGCGATCGCCTACGGCACCCCGTTCGTGAGCGGAAAAGACAGCCTGAACAACTCGTATGTGGCGAAGGACGGCACGCGGATCAGCATCCCGCACACGCTGCTCGTCACGGCGATGGCCATCGTTCACGACGTGACCAAGTGCGTGACGATGGACCTGAAAGAACCGGGCCACGACCTGTATGTGGCGGGCGACACGAACGACGAACTTGGCGGGTCGCACTGGAATCTTGTGACGGGGCAGAGCGGCGGGCGGGTGCCGACGGTGGACGTGACCGTCGCCCCGAAGCTGTTCAAGGCGGTTCACGCGGCGATCACGGCCGGGCTGGTGCGGGCGTGCCACGATTGCAGCGAGGGCGGGCTGGCGGTGGCCCTGGCCGAGATGGCGTTCAGCGGCGAGGTAGGGGCGGATGTCGATGGCCTGAAGTCGTTGCCGGGCGACGCGACGGCCGACACCGCCAAGCTGTTCAGCGAGTCGGCCAGCCGGTTCGTCATCGAGGCGAAGCCGGAACACGCGGCGAAGTTGGCCGAGGTGTTCGCCGGGTTGCCGTTCGCCAAGATCGGGTCGACGGTGAAGGAACCGCGGCTACGGATCGCCGGCGGGGACGGCGAGTGGCTCATCTGGTCGAAGCTGAGTTCGCTGAAAGAGGCGTGGCAAAGCCCGCTGCGGTGGTGATGCGTAGCCGCGAGCCGCAGGCGAGCGTGTCGAACCGACGACGCGCTCGCCTGCGGCTCGCGGCTACAGAATCCGCCCCCACACCGCCCTTCCCAACAGCATCACCTTCTCCCACTTGCTCACCACCGGCCGGCGGTTCAGCACGTCGTACCCCTGCTTCTCGACCGCGTTCAGCGTCGCCTCCCCACCGCGGATGAACAACTCCACGTCCACTCGCACCTCCCGCGGCAGCAGTGGCAACAGTTGCCGGCCCCGCTCGAAGTAGCCACGGGTTCGGTCCACCTGGAATCGCATCAGGTCGGCGAGCGCCGGGGTGAACCGCTTCGCGGCGATGTCGGCCTCGGTCACCCCGAACCGGGCGATGTCGTCGGCGGGCAGGTACACGCGGCCGATGGCGAAGTCGCGGGTCACGTCCTGCCAGAAGTTGGCCAGTTGCAGGCCGGTACACACCTCGTCGCTCAGTGACAGTCGTGTGTCATCGGCGCACCCGAACAGGTGCAGGACCAGCCGGCCGACGGGGTTCGCGGAGTTCCGGCAGTAGGCCAGCACGTCGGCAAACGTGGGGTGCCGGTTCACGCGCTGGTCTTGCTCGAAGGCGGTCAACAGGTCGAGAAAGGGTGTGGGAGGGATTGCGAACCGACGAACGGTGTCGGCGAGTGCGACGAACACGGGATGATGCACCTCACCCGCGTACATCCGCAGCACCTCCCCCCGCCACCAGGCCAGCAGCGACACCGCGGTGTCACCGCCGCCCGTTTCATCCGCCAAATCGTCCGCCCAGCGGCAGTAGGCGTACACGGCGTGGAAGTGGGGCAGCAGCTTCCGCGGCAAGAGCACCGAGGCGACGGTGAAGTTCTCGTAGTGCGTCCGTGCCACCCGCGCGCAGTACCCCCGCGCGGCGAGCAGCCCCGGCGGGGGGCCGGGGCTGTGCGGGCCGTGGCGGGCCAGTTCGGCGGCGAAGTCCCAACGGCTCACTTCTTCGCTTCGAGGAGGAGGATCTGCGTCGTCTGGTGCGTGGTGCCCAGGTCGCCGTTGAACTCGGCCTCCACGAACGCCGCCGCGTACCCCTTTTCGGGGGCGGCCACCCCCACCTTCGCCCCCCGCTTGGCGTCCGCCGCCGTCAACTCCTCCGACACCCACCGCGACCCGCGGAAGTCGCGGGTGTCCGCCGTCGCCTTCCACACCCGCAACTTCTTCGGCTCGTCACCCGCCTTCAGGGTGAACCCGGCCCTCTCCACCGCCCACCCGAACTTGGGCAGCGGCTGGTCGAACACCTGGCTCTTGCCGAACGCCGCCAGCGTGCTCACCGCCCGCATCGGGATCGTCTCCTTGTTCCCCTTCTCGTCCACCTCCTGCAGCCCGTGCCCGGCGTTCGGCACGTAGCACAGGTGCTTGTCCCCCTTCAACTCGTCCCAGTAGGTGTTGGTGGCGTCCTGCGGCCAGTACGGGTCGTTCGTCCCGTGGATGAGCATCTTCGGCACGGTGATGCCGTCCTTGTAGATGAACGGGTCCACCATCTGCCACAGCTTCTTCCCCTCGGTGGTGTCCGGGATGGGCACCAGCTTGGCCCGCGTGTAGTCGGCGATCATCTCGCTCGGCTTGCCGAACGCCTTCACCTGGTTCTCCATCTGCACCGGGAAGTTGAGGGTGTCGATCACCAGCGGGGCGATGGCCTTCACCCGCTGGTCCCCGCTGGCGGCCGTCAGCCAGCTCGTCCACCCCCGCTTGCTCGCCCCGGTGATGACGAACTTGTGCACGTCCCCCTTCATCTCCTCCTTCATGAACGCCTGGAGGGCGTCCATCGCCCGCACCACGCTCTTCACCATCGGGAACAGGAGCGGCCAACTGTCGTCCTTCGTGTCCAGGTACCGCACGAACGTCTCGGCGATGAGCGCGTCCTCCACCAGCCGCCCCTTCTTGTCGTCCTTCGGGTCGGGCGGGGTGGTGGTCAGTTGCTTCGTCTTCGGGTCCACGTACAGCGGCTGCTTCGGCACCCCGTACAGGAAGGCGACCGGCGCCCCCACCTTGTCGGCGATGGCCAGCCCGAGCACCGACCCGGTCGGGGTGGCGGTGCCCCCCTGGTTCCACAGCACCATCGTGGACTGCACCTTCGCCCCCTTCGGGATGAACACCTGCAGGTCGTGCGTCCACTCCACCCCGTGCCACGTCTGCGAGGTGAGTGACAGGGTGTACACGGTGCGGCCGTTCGCCTCCGTCTTGTCCTTCACCTTCCAGGCGAACGACTTGTCCGCCTTCGCCACGTACCCCTTCAGGGCGGTCGGCGGGTCGTCGGCGAACAGCGGTGCGACGAACACGAGCATCAGCGCGGAGAGGGCGAGACGCATGTGGGACCTCCGGGTGACCGGCTTTCTGTAGCCGGGGTCAGCGACCCCGGACCGGCCTCACAGAGGCCGGCTACAGCGCGCCGGCGAGGCGGGCGAACAGCTCCCCCACCCCGGCGGCGATGCGATCTTTGTAGCAGGTCAAACGGTGGTCGCCGTCGCCGAGCAGCCGCAGTTCCACATCCCCCGGCGGCACCCGGCGGACGAACTCCAGGCTGTCTTCATCGGGCACCACCTCGTCGGCACAGCCGTGGAAGATGAGCGTCGGGTGGTGCCAGCCGTCGGCCAACTGGCGGAGGGTGAACCGTTCCCGCTCGGCGATCAGCTCGTACCCCAATTCGCACGCCACCCACCCGTTGCGAAAACCCCGCCGGCCGGTCCGCCGCCACTCGTCCCGTTCGGCGTCGGTCACGTTGTCCCAACGGCGGTCCAGGAAGTGGAAGGCCGGGGCAACGAACACACATCCGATCACCGCGTCGGGGTTCTGTTTGGTGAACCACGCCGACGCGAACCCGCCCATGCTCGACCCGACCAGCCCGAGCCGGGTGACGCCGAAGGTTCGCAGGTGTGCCCACACCTCTTCCAGGTCTTCGATCAGACGGGAGGCGGTCAGATCGACCATCTCGCCGGGAGATTCGCCGTGCCCGCGGAAGTCGAATGCGGCGAACGTCCACCCGCGGCGGTCGCACTCGGCGCGCACTGCCTCGGCTTTTTCACCCCCGCGGTGGCTGCCGAACCCGTGAACCCAAAGAACGGCGAACGGTCCGCGGTGGTCGAGGGTGCCGACGAGATCACCGACGCGAACGGTGGTCATAGTTCACAGCCTTCACTGTAGCCGGCCCCTGTGAGGCCGGTCCGGACCGGCCTCACAGGGGCCGGCTACAACAATCACCTTCTCCGCCACGGCGGGGTGTCGTCGTCGTACTCGTCCGGCGGCTGGTACTGCCGCTGCCGGCGGGCGAGCTGCATCATCTGGAAGTTGTTCACCGCGAACAGGGCGAACCAGATGGTCATGTAGAGGCCCGGCTCGGCCCAGTTGGGGATGGCCTTGCGGACGTCCGCCGGCAGCAGGTTGGCCACGCACACCGCACCCCAGACGGCCAAGAGCAGGGCGAGCACGAACCCCAGCCCGTGGGCGATCGCGTCCGGGTTCGGCACGCGGAGCAGGGCGAGCAGCTCGCGGCACACGTTCCCGCCGTCGAGCGGGGGGATGGGCAGCAGGTTGAAGGCGTTCCAGAACAGCCCCATCCACAACAGGAAGGTGAGGGCGACGGCCACGTACTCGTTCACCGCCACCCCCGCGAGCGCGAGGGTGATGCCGTACACCACCCCGCACAGGGCGAACCCGGCGGCCGGGCCGGCCAGGGCGACCACCATCCGCCGGCCGGCCGACCGCGGCGGGTCGTCGGACGTGGCCACCCCGCCGAACCCGTGCAGGGAGATGGCGGACCACGACCCGAACAGGCGGAACGCCACCGCGTGCCCCAACTCGTGAACCAGGATGGACACGAACCCGCACCCCATCCAGACGAGCAGGTTGACCCAGGTGTTGCCGAGGCCTTGCCGCGCCAGCAGGCTCGCCCAGCCGTACCCGAACAGGCCCATGATCAGCCAGAACATCAGCCCGACCCGCACCGGGATGGGGCCGAGGCGGAACCGCAAGTCGAGCGGGGTGGGGGAGTCGACGCCGATCATTGGACAAGCCTGGGGTGTTCGCGCGGGGGTGACGGGTGCATCTTAGTGGTGGGCTGGGAGCGCGGGCGTCCCGCCCGCATTCCCGAAGCGGGCGGGACGCCCGCGCTCCCAGAGGACCGAGCCCATGTCGTGGGACGCCGTCCGCTCGCTCTTCCCCGTCACCCGCCAGTGGGCGTTCTTCGACCACGCGGCGGTGGCACCGATCCCCGACACTGCGGCGGCCGAGATGGCCCGGTACGCGCGGGTGGTCGGCGAGAACGGCATCGCCGCGGTTCATGAACTGGTCGCCGGCACGAACCGCGTGCGGAGTCTGGCGGCGAAGCTCATCAACAGTCCGACGATGGAAGACGTCCTGTTCGTGCCGAACACCACCGTCGGCATCGGGCTGATCGCCGAGGGGTTCCCGTGG
>CAYMHO010000311.1:0-2448 GCA_964390195.1 uncultured Fimbriiglobus sp.
AGGTAGATGCCGCTGTTCGACCCCTTCGGCACCATGAACTCCAGTTCGACCGTGCAGTCGCCGAACTTCTCCGCGGTGAAGACGTCCACCCCCTGCCCTGTCAGGTTCACCAGTTGCCGCGGGGTGTCGGCACCGGTCTCCTTCTCGATGAACCCGCCCTTCTCGTCCGCCCCGACCACCGTCGCCTTCCACTTGCTCTTCTTCTCGTCGTTCCCCTTCAGTTTCCAGCCGGACAGGTCCTTGCCGTTGAACAACTCGACCGGCTTCGGGTCGGCGGCGACCGCCAGAGCGGCAGTGAGCAGCAGGGCGGAGAGGGATCGCATGACGGGCACCTCGGCGGGTTGTTATCGGGCCGAGGGGGAGTGTACGCCGGCGGACGGGAGCGGCTACGGCGTGTGCGGGGCGGGGACCGGAGTCGGCCCGACGTTCGGCACCGGAGTTGTTGGGGTGGTGCCGTACGGGCTGACGTCCGGGCCGGGGTAGACGGGTTGTCGGTGTGCCTCCCCCGCCGACTCCCGCTCGATCCGCCGCCGCTCCATGCGGTCTTGCACCCGCCCGATCAGCGCGCACCCGCCGCTCACGAACACGACGAACGCCCCGGCGACGGCCAGCCCCCACCCGGCCACCGGCAGCCACTCGCTCGGTCGTTTCATGGGCCGCCTCCGAGGACGCGTCCGCGATACCCGGGGTGATCCGGGCGGTCAACGGCGGTCACTTCTTCGGTTCGTCGATCTTCGGCGGCTTGGCCGGTTCGGTCTTCGGCACCCCGCCTTCACGGCCGAGCGCGGCCTGGTAATCCGCGAACGCCCGGTAGAAGTCGGCCAGCGCCCCCGCCACCCGCGCGCGGGCTTGGGCCGCCTGGAACTGGCGGATGTTCACCGCCAGCACGTCCGCCCGCCCGACCAGCCGCTTCACCTCGTTCGCCAGCACCGACTCGGCGACGGCCTGTTCGCGGCGGGCGACGGTCAGCCGCTCGTACGCGCGGTCCATGTCGGCGAGGGCGTCGAGCACCTCGTTGCGGATCAGGTTCTGCGCCCACTCCTCGTTCAGCAGCAGTTGCCGCAGGCGGGCCTGGTGTCGCAGCACGTCCCCGCGGGCGCCGCGGCGCTGCAGGGGCAGGTCGAAGGTGACGAACACGTTCGCGCTGCTGGCGTCCGAGGCGAAGATGCCGGTGCCGGTGAACGACTTCTTGCTGGACCCCGCGTCCTGGGCCACGTTCGCGCCCACGTTCAGCCCCGGATAGAACTGGTTCGTCGCCAGTTGCAAATCGACCGCCACCCCGGCCTTCTCCAGGCGGAAGCGGTCGAGTTCGGGCCGCGACTCCAGCGCCGTCACCACGTCGGCGTCTTTGGTGCTCAGCCCGACGGGCACCGGGTCGGTGGCATAGAAGTCGGGCGGCAACTGCTCGGGGCGGGGCAACAGCGGGTCGCCGTTCGCGTCGCGGTGGTACAGCGACAGCTCGTAGGCCGCCCGCTGGTACGCCCGCTCGGCCGACACCACGATGTTCTGCCGCTCCAGTAGCACCTGCCGGTTCCGCTCCACGTTCACGGAGTCCTCGGCGCCGGCGTCGAGCCGCCCCTGGAGGAACCGCTGGAGGTCGTCGGTGGTGTCGTACAGTGCCCTGGCAATGCGGTACTGCTCGCCGGACGCCACCCACGCCCAGTAGGCCCGAGCGGCGGCACGGTAGTAGTCGAGCCGGTTGCGGCGGATGACAGGGTCGGCGAGTTGTTCCAGAATCTGCGCCTGCCGCAGGGCGGCCCGGCGGCGGTCGATCGGCCCGTCCCGCAGGAGCGGCACCTGGAACCCGGCCCGGTACTCGCCACCGGAACCGGTCTTGCGGTCCCCGTAGTACACCGGGAAGTCGCCCATGCCGAGGCGGTAGCCGGCGAAGAAGCTGGCCCCGTTGAACGGCGTCGGCTGCTCGAACACCAGGTCGTACCGGGTGTTGCCGAACGACCCCTCGTTGTTGTTCAGGCCGGTCCGCAGGGTCAGGTCGAACTGCCCTTCGGCGGCCAGCCGGTTGCCGGTCGCAATCGCCTGCTGTTCCTGGATCGCCAGCAACAGCGGGAAGCTGCGGCCGACGCTGTCCAGCACCTGCGGGAGGGTGAGCGGGCCGTCGATGGCGACGGGCACCGGCTTGGGGGTGCCGTCCGGGTTGGCGTTCGGCGCGGGCGTGTCGGGGATGGCCGGCGGCGGGCCGAGGACGGGCAGCGTGGGCGGCGGGCCGAGCGGGTCGCGGATGAACGCGCCATCCCGGACGGGCGTGCGGAGCGCCTCGCACCCCACGCCACACACGATCGCCGCGACGGCCAGTCCCCAGGCCGTCGCGGTGGGCGTCCGTGCCCCCGGTCGAAACATTCGAAGTCCCCCCAAGGTCGCCGTTCGCTCCGCGCACGGGCCGGCCGGTCGGGGGGCGGACGGCGCCACGCCCCCACAAGGGCTTGCGCC
>CAYMHO010000311.1:2458-8172 GCA_964390195.1 uncultured Fimbriiglobus sp.
CCTGTGTTAAAAGGGAGCCGGCCCCCCCGGGGGGCTTTCGGATCGGCCCCGGCCCTGGCGGTGCGCGGAGCGAACGGCGACACTCCCCTACTTCGACTTCCGCCGGGGCACCGGGCCGATGGTGCCGGCCTCGTCCTTCTTCCCCTGCGGCGGGCGGTACGGCGGGAAGCCGTTCAGTTGCCGCCACACCTCCCACCCGATCGTCACCCGCTCGGGCATCAGCACCCACCCCTGCGCCCGCACCCCCTGGCGGAGCAGGTCCTGGGCCGGCCACGGCTTGTCCGCCGGGTCCGGTTCGACCAGGATGCGGAAGTCCCCTTTGTCGTTCGCCGTCGGGTCGACCAGGTACACCAGCCCTCCGAACGTCCCCTCCGCCGCATCCGGGAAGGAGACGAACTGTACCGCCGCCCACCCCTCGAACTGCAGGCGGACGCGGTCTCCCGCCCGGACGAGCGGCAGGTCGTTCCCGTCGATGAAGAGCTCGGCGACGATACCGGGGTAGTCCTGCCGGGTCAACGACAAGACGGCCCGCGGGGGCGACAGGTCGACGGCGAACTGGGGGGCCAGGGGGGCCGGGGTGAGTACGGAGGACGACAACAGCCCGACGGTGGACGCCACCTGCTCGGCCGTCTGCCGGTCGCGGTCCGGCCCGTGCTTGATGTCCGGCACGATGGTGGCCAGTCGCTCACCCGGCCGCACCAGTTGTCCGCCCTGCTCGCCGTTCGCCAGGATGCGGAAGACGGTGCCGTCGGTCGGCGAGAACACCGTCTGATTCCGCTGCCGCTGGATGCGACTCTGGAGGGTGAGTTGGCTCCGCTTGAATGTCTCGATGCTCTCCTGGGCGGAGTTGCGGGTGGCCCGGTCGCCGGCCATCGAGACGGAAAACGACTGGTCGATCTCGCTCGGCCGCTTCTTCGCCGCACTCAGCCGGTCCTCGGCCGCCTTGCGGCCCTGCACCGCCGCCTTCTCCTGCAGTTGCGCCACCTCGTAGGCCGCCCTCGCCGCCACCAGCGTCTGCTCGGGCACCAGCGGCTCCTTCTTCCCCGTCTTCTCGTTCACGTTGTTGAACAGCTTGGTGTTCAGCTCGAAGTCGTACCTCGTCTGCACCACCCGCGCCTGGGCCGCCAGCTCGGTGGCGTTCGCCGCCTCCAGGGTCCGCTCCTCGAAGTTGATGGCGTCCCGGGCGATGCTCTTGAGCGTGTCCCGCTGGGACTGCAGGCTGGTGATGCGGGTCTCGATCTCGGTCACGCGGGCGGCGGCGAACGTCAGTTGCGCCTCGATCGCCTGGGCCTCGTCCTGCAGCCGCTCCAGCAGGAACGGGTCGTTGTCCAGCATCTCCACCAGCAGGTCGCCGGCCTTCACCTTCTGCCCCTCGACGACGTGCCACTGCTTCACCCGCCCCTCGATCGGGGCGACCACGAACTGCGTCCGCTCGGTCGGGTCGAAGGCCATCGCCATGCCGCTGCCGTGCACCGTCTGCTGCCACGGGACGAACGCCAGCACGAGCGGCAGCAGGATGATGCCGAGCAGCACCACCCACACCAGCCGGCGGGCGACGCGAGGGGTGGCGGCCAGCTTCATGGACGGCAGGGCGGTGGCGTCGGGCCGGGCGGTGGCGGGGGGCGGTGATGCGGCCATGGCGGGAACCTCGGGCGGGCGGATCGTATCGGGTGGCCCGCTCACGCCGAGAGCGGGGTTCGGGGCACCCGCTCTCGCCGAGAGCGGGCCACCCGGGGGTCAGTGCGCCGCCTCCAGTGGCACCGGCTTGTCGAACCGGATCACCCGGTCACACAGCTTGGCCACGTCCTCGGAGTGCGTCACCACCAGCAGGGTCCAGCGGGCCTCGCGGCCGAACAGGGCGGGCAGCACCGACTCGCGGATGTCGGCGTCCATGTGGTCGAGCGTCTCGTCCAGCACCAGCAGCCGCGGCTGGCCGACGATCGCGCGGGCGAGCATCAGGCGGTTCACCTGCCCCAGCGACAGCGGCGCCCCGGACGTCTGCAGCGGGGTGTTCAGCCCGTCCGTCAGGTTCAACACCCGCTCCAGCAGGCCCACCCGCTCCAGGGCCGTCCGCACCTCGTGCAGGCTGATGTGGTCGCGTCCCATCCGCACGTTCGCCAGCACGCTCCCCTCGAACACTTCCATCCCCTTGACGACGGCCGTGTGCTCGCGGAACGACTCCAGCTTCAGGTCCCGCAGGTCCATGTCGTCCACCTCGATCCGCCCGTGGGCGGGCGCCCGCAGGCCGAACAGCAGCTCGACGAACGTCGTCTTGCCCGACCCGTTCGGCCCCATCAGGGCCACCCGCTCGCCGGGGGCGAGGGCGAGGGTCAGGTCGTGCAGCACCGGCGGGCGGTGCGGCTCGTAGGCGAAGGTGACGGCGTGCACGTCCAGCTTGGTGCCGGCGTGGTGCGGCACGTGCGGCACCCCGCCGCTCCGCTCCAGCGGGATGTCGATCAGGTGGCCGAGTTTGTCGGCGGCGGCCAGCAGGTCGTAGTAGCTCTCGAACTGCTTGCCGAACTTGGTGAAGGTGGCCACCACCAGGGTGACGACGATCTCGGCGGCCACCAGCTGGCCGAGGGTGATCTGCCCGCCGACCACCAGGTAGCCGCCGATGGCCAGCAGGGCGGCGTTGGCGAACGCCTGCAAGAACAGGGCGAACCCGAACTGGCCGATCACCTTCCGGAAGTGCGCCTGGCGGGCGAGCAGGTAGTCGCGGGTGAGCTGGTCGCCCCGCTCGAAGGCGAACCGCGGGCCGCCGGCCAGCTTGAACGCCACCCGGTGGCGGGCCACCTCTTCCATCCACCCGGCGACCGCGTACTTGGCCACGCTCTCCTTGATGGCCGTCCGCACCGCCCCCCGCCCGAGGACGAACACCATGAACAGCAAACAGGCGATGAGGATCAGGTCGAACCCGATCAGGGCCGGGTCGTAGAAGCCGAGCATGACCAGCCCGACCAGGATCTGAATCACAATCGTCACCCCGTCGAGCAGCAGGGTGGCGGCCGACTTCTGCACCGTCAGCACGTCGAAGAAGCGGTTCAGCAACTCCGGGCCGTGCTGCTTGTCGAAGGCGGTGGTGTCGGCCCGCGGCAGGCGGTACGTCAAGTCGTCGGCCACCCGCACGAAGATCCGCTGCTGCAGGTACTCGACGGTGACGGTTTGCAAGATTTGCAAGAAGGCCGCCAGCCCGAGCGCGACCAGTAACGCGAGGCTGAGGACGATCACCTGCTGGCCGAGCGTCTGGAGGGCCGCCAGGTTCACCACCGCCATCGCCACCACCGGGGCGACCAGGCTGAACACCCCGATGGCGATGGCGAACAGCACCACGATCCAGATGTCACGACTGTCGGGCCGCAGCAGGGTGAGCACCCGCCGCAGCGGGGGCATGTGGCGGGCGTGCCCGTGGTCGTGCTGCGGGCGGTGGTGCGGGTCGTCGCCGGGGGCGTGGTGGATGTCCCCGACGGGGGTGGCCAGTTCCACCAGGGTGGACGCCGGGCGAGCCGTCTGCCACTCCAACACCGCGTCCGGGGTGGTCACCCCGACCTGACGGGCGATCTCGTCGGGTCGCAGGAACGGCGGGCTGGCAGCGACCCCCGGCTGGGCCAACCGCCCCTGCCCGCCGCGGGCTTCCACCAACATGAACCAGCGGGCGGAGCCGTCGTCGGTGACGGTGTAAATGGTCAGCGGGCCGTCGTAGGCGGCGACCGCAACCGCTTCCCGTACCGACAGTTGCCGCGAGAGCATCTGAAGGCCGAGGGCCTCCGCGGCGAGCGCCAACCGGCGGCGGGCGGCCCGCGGTTCGGTCGGCGGGATCTCGGCCATCGCCCGGCGGTAGGCGTGCCCGGCCCGCGTCGGGTCGAACGACACGTCACACGCTCGTGCCAAAGTTTCAAGGACCGCCAGGGCTGTCGTTTCCGATCCGCCCGTCAACGGGTTGGTCATGAGAATTTGCCTTCAACGTCTTCCGGTGTTCGGTCGCAGTCAGTAATATTCCGCAGTCGGGTCGAGTTTCAAACCCGCGACCGTCGGATCAGGGAATTTCTGGAACTCGCCGTAGAAGGGTGCGTCTCAGTGGTACCGTGACGGCTCGCCCCAGACCGGACGCCGTAACCCGTTGTCACCCCGGCCGATCGATTCGCGCTCCGGTTACAACCGACACAACCGCGATCTCAGCTCGCTTCGGCCGGCACGCCCACCGGCCGGGGCGGGCGACCCCTGAACCACCCCGCCTTCTCCTACCGCCCAGAGGCCAGACCATGTTCGGGATCACCGACCGCCGGCACTTCCTGAAGCACGCCGCCGCGGGGGCCGCCGTCGCCGTCCCCGGCATGACCTTCCTGTCGAACATCTCCGCCCAGGCGGCCGAGATGAAGAAGAAGAACAAGAGCCTGATCGTGTTGTGGATGGGCGGCGGGCCGACCACCATCGACCTGTGGGACCAGAAGCCGGACCACCCGAACGGCGGCGGCGAGTCGGCCCCGAAGCCGCTCAGCACGAGTGCCAGCGGGGTGAAGATCACCGAGAGCCTGCCGCTCGTCGCCAAGCAGTTCAAGCACCTGTCCATCATCCGCTCGCTGACGACGAAGGAAGGGGACCACAACCGCGGGTCGTACCTGATGGGCACCGGCCGCTCGCCCAGCCCGCTGTCCGACTTCCCGCACATCGGCTCGCTGCTCAGCTACCAGTACGCCCAAGACCTGGAGGCGATGAAGGGGATGGACCTGCCCGGGTTCATCAGCGTCGGCGGGCTGCCCGGCGGGGCCGGCCCCGGCTTCCTGGGCATGAAGTTCGCCAACTTCACCGTCCAGCAGCCCGGCCAGATCCCCGAGAACATGGAAGCCCCGAAGGACCTGGCCGACCAGATGGCCCGCCGGGCCGCCCTGTTCGACACCCTCGAAGGGAACGACCCGAAGCACAAGGGGCTGGGGCTGAAGACCGGGGTGAAGGACGACGCCGTCCAGGCCCACAAGGACGTGTACAAGAAGGCCCTCGACCTGGTGGTGTCCAACCGCAAAGAGGTATTCCAGTTCACCGGCAGCCAGGACCAGAAGGACCTGAAGGACCGGTACGGGGACAACGGGTTCGGCCGCGGCTGCTTGCTCGCCCGCAAGCTGGTGGAGGCCGGCGTGTCCGCCGTGCAGGTGAGCCTGGGCGGGTGGGACATGCACAACGGCATCTTCGCCGCTCTCGGCCGCAACCTGCCCACCCTGGACAAGGGGATGGGCAGCCTGGTCGAAGACCTGGCCCAGAGCGGCAAGCTGAAGGACACGGTCATCGTGTGGATGGGCGAGTTCGGCCGCACGCCGAAGCTGAACGCCAACATGGGCCGCGACCACTACCCGCGGGCGTGGAGCGTGGTGGTCGGCGGGGGGAACATCAAGGGCGGCGTCGCCTACGGCAGCACCGAGGCGGACGGCGGCTCGCCGAAGGACACCCCGACCCAGATCCAGGACCTGTACGCCACCCTGTACGCCGGCCTCGGCCTCGACCCGAAGACCCAGATCCGCGACAACCTGGGCCGCCCGACCGCCATCGCCGCCGACGACAAGGGCAAGGAAGGCGTGGCCATCAAGGAACTCGTCGGCTGAGCCTGAACCGAGTGCGACACACGACCGGCCGGCTTCCCCCGTGGAAGCCGGCCGGTTTGGTTTTTGTGGACCTCACCCCCCCGTCCCCCTCTCCATGTCATGGAGAGGGGGTGTTCAAGGGGG
>CAYMHO010000312.1:0-8168 GCA_964390195.1 uncultured Fimbriiglobus sp.
ATGCACGACCTGCACGCCACCATGCTGCACCTGATGGGCATCGACCACACCAAGCTGACGTTCCGCTTCGGCGGCCGCGACATGCGGCTGACGGACGTCCACGGCGAGGTCATCAAAGCGGTGGTGGCGTAACGCTCGGCTCGCCTGCCTTTGGTCACTTCTTGTCCGTCATGATCTCGACGGTCGCCGTCTTGCCGGCCGTCACCTCCACCGTCCCCCGCGGGAGCAACTGGCCGGGGATGGCGAACACCGTGTACTTGCCCGGCGGCACGTCAGCTACCGTCGCCTTCCCCTTCTCCACCTTCGCCCCGAGTTCGATCTGGGTGGCGATCCGCCCGCCGACGAAGTTGGTGTCGTCCGCCGGGATCAGGTCGTTCGGGGCCAGCCGCACCTCGCCGGTGTAATCGGCCGGGGAGACCGTCACCTCCACCGTGCCCCCCTTCCCCGCCTCCAGTTTCAGGTCGCGGGTCAGGTTGACACCCGGCGTCACCTCCACCTTCGCCCACACCGACGGCCCGCCCTCCAGCCGGGCGGCGATCAGGTACGTCCCCTTCGGCAGGTGCGGGAACTCGTAGCTGGCGGCCGTCTTGTCGAACTTGATGACGGCCAGTTGCGGCTTGGTGCCGCTCTCCGCTTGCACGCCCAGTTCGCCCTCCTTCGGCACCGGCACCCCGACGCGGTCGCCCGCCCAGTCCATCGCCGTCAGTTCGACGTACCCCACGCTCATCAACTGCCCCGCCTTGCCGGCGTGGGCGATCGCCCCGCGGACGCTCCCGGCGACCTCCGCCGGCGGCTTGACGGTCGGCTCGGTGGTCGTCGGTTTGGGTGAAATCGGCGGCAGAACGGGCGGACTTGGCGGCGGGTCGGCCGGCTGGGCAGGTGCGGTCGTCGGGTCCGGCTTTCCGCCGCACCCGACCACGAGACCGGCAACAGCGGCCACCAGCAGTAGCGAAGCGATCCGTGCCATAACCCCTCCATGGGTCAATCGACGTACAGGAACTCGGACAGGTTGAGCAGCGAGTGACACAGGTCTGTCAGTGCCTCGGCCGGGGTGCCCTTGTGGGCGGACACGAACTCGGCGACCGTCGCCTGCTCCTCGGTGGTCGGTTTGCGACCGAGGGCCAGCGCGAACGCCGCCTCGGGCGACTTCGCCCGGGTCGCCAGCGCCTTGGCCACGTCCAGGGTACTGGCGTCGTTCATCAGGGCGAGGGCCTGCGGGGCGGTGGTGGTGACGAACCGCCGCGAGCACGCCTCGATCCGCTCCGGGCTGTCGAACAGGGCGAACAGCGGGAACCGCAGGTTCCGCCGCACCGCCACGTAGACGCTCCGGCGGTTCCGTTCGGCCGGGTCGGACGACGCCTTCCACCCCTTGTTCGCTTCACGCAACTCGGCCGGCAGGTCCGGGAACACGCTCGGCCCGCCCAGCTTCGGGTTCAGTTGCCCGCTCACGCTCAGCATGGCGTCCCGCAGGGCCTCGCCGTCCAGCCGCTTGCGGTTCTGCCGCCACAGCAGCTTGTTGTCCGGATCGACCTTTGCGGCGGTGTCGCTGTGCTGGCTCGACTGCTTGTACGCGGCGGACGTGACCACCAGGCGGTGGATGTGTTTCAGACTCCACTTGTTGGCGGTCAACTCGGACGCCAGCCGGTCGAGCAACTGCGGGTGCGTGGGCAGATCACCCGTCGCCCCGAGGTCGGCGGACGCCGCCGCGATCCCGCGGCCGAAGTGCTGCTGCCAGACGCGGTTCACCGCCACACGGGCGGTCAGCGGGTTGTCCGGGTGCGTCACCCACTCGGCCAGGGCCGCCCGCCGCCCGCTCGTCGTCTCGGTCGGCTTCGCCTTCGCCAGTTCGTGGGTGAACGCGGACAGCGCACCGGGGTCCAGCTTCTCGCCCGGCTTCTGCCAGTTGCCCCGCTTGAGTAGCCGCTGGTCCGGCGGGGTCGGGCCGACCTCGCTCATGGCCATCGCGGTCGGCGGCGGCTTGGGCTTGTCGGCGTCGAAGGCGGTCAACTCCTTCGCCAGCGCGTCGTACTTCTCCTTCTCCGCCCCCTTCAGCGAGGTCGGGTTGAACCGCTTGTCGGAGTACACCTGAGCGGCCACCATCGCCCGGATCTGCCGCTCTTTCGGCGAGCACTTCTCCTCCGGCAGGTCGAGCAGTTTGGCGTAATCCGGGTCGAACCGCATCCGCTCCTTCGCCGCCGCCTTCTCGCGGTGCGGCTTCTCGATGTCGGCCATCTTGGCCCGGAGGTCGGCCGTCTTCGCCTCCCACGCCGTCAACCTCCGCTGATACTCGGCGAACGCTTTCGCGTCCAGCGGCGCGTCCACCGGCTTGAACCCGACGAACGCCGCCTGGAGGCGGTAGTAGTCTTCGGTCGGGATGGGGTCGGTCTTGTGGTCGTGGCAGCGGCAACACCCGAGCGTGACACCCAGGAACGCCGCCCCGACGGTGTCGGTGATGTCGTTCAGGATCTCCTGCCGCCGTTGCTCACAGTTGACCGCGTTGTACTCGTCCGGGTAGTGCCGCAGGAAGCCGGTGGCGACGAGCGCATCCGGATCGCCGGGGAAGAGTTCGTCGCCGGCGATCTGCTCCTTCACGAACCGGTCGTACGGCTTGTCGGCGTTGAAACTCTTGATGACGTAGTCGCGGTACCGCCAGGCGTTGGGCCGCGGGTCGTCCGCCTTGAACCCGTCGCTCTCGGCGTACCGCACCACGTCCAGCCAGAAGAGGGCCACCCGCTCGCCGAAGTGCGGCGACTTCAGCAACCGATCGACCACCGTCTCGTAGGCGTCGGGCGCGTCGTCCTTCAGGAACGCGGCGAGTTCGTCCGGCGTCGGCGGCAAGCCGGTCAGGTCGAACGTGACGCGGCGGAGGAGCGTGGCCTTGTCCGCCTGCGGGGACAGCGTGAGGCCCTTCTCTTTCAACCTCAATCGGACGAAATGATCGACCGGGTTGCCGTCCGCGCTCCCCTTCGGGTCGCGGCTAACCGTGACGGGTTTGAACGCCCAATCCTTCGGCGGGTCGGCGGCGACCGCGACGGTCGCCGCAACGAGAAGTGAAAGTGCCAGTCGGAACGAACGTGCCATGCCCGCGCGCCGCCGGGAGGGAGGATGAGAAAAGGGTACCCGACCGGCCGGTTTTCCGCCAACCGAATCTGCCGGCGTCAGTTCGCCGCCACCGCTTTCGCCGCCGCGTCGGTCAGCAACGTCCGCGTGGCCTCGTCGGTGTTCGGGTAGGGGAAATCGGCCAGCACCGTCGGGCTTTCGCCGGTGAGCACGCCGAACAGCACGGCGGCGGTGACGAACGCCCCCAGTTCGGCCTGGTGGTTGCCGTCGCCGCCGTACAGCGGCAGGTCGGGCTTGGCCGCCAGCGCCGCCTCCCACGCCCGCCCGACGCACGCCACCCGCGCCCCGCTCGCCGCCGCCATCTCCTGGTACACCTTCTCCTGCCTGGCCCCGTCGCCTTCCACCCCCCGCAGCCCCCACTCGGCGTAGAAAACGACGTCCGCCCCGCGGGCCTTGCCCGCCTTCGCCAGTTCGATCCCGCCGTCCCGCGGGTACTCGACCTTCCCGCTCACGCTGATCTTCTGCGCCTGGAACACCATCTGCTTCCACGGCCGGGTCTCGACCTCCAGCCGGCACGACGCACTCCTGGCCGCGTCTTCGAGGAACGCCGCCGGCACCATGTGCGTGACCACCGTGCGGCCGGGGTGGCGGTGGCGGATCATGCGGGCGACGAGGTCGGGAATGTCGTGGAAGGCGGTGTGGCTGTTGCCGACGAACAGGATGCTGTGGTCGGCCGCCTTCACCGCCTCGGGGTCGGACGGCTGGACGGACAGTTGTCCGCTCCCCGCCGGCTGGGACGGCGGCCCGCACCCGCACAGGGCACCGCACAGCAGCAGCAAGGCGAGTCGTCGCACGGCCGCACCTCCGGGAACGCGGATACAACTGGGCATACGGCAACACGCGAGGGGCGACCATGACCCGCATCGGCATCCTGATCTTTCCGGACGTGGAAGTGCTCGACTTCTGTGGGCCGTTCGAGGTGTTCAGCGTCACGCGGTTGAAGGAGCCGCGGGAGCGGGCCGACCCGTGCCCGTTCGAGGTGAAGCTGGTGGCCGAGACGCTTTCGCCGGTGACGTGTACCGGCGGGCTGCGGGTGCTGCCGGACTGGGACTTCGGTTCGTGCCCGCGGTTGGACGTGCTGGTGGTGCCCGGCGGGTGGGGCACAAGGGAGCAGGTACACAACCCGGCGGTGGTGGGGTGGGTGAAGACGCAGGCGGCGGGGGCGAAGTGGATCACGTCCGTGTGTACCGGGTCATTCGTGCTGGCTCAGGCGGGGGTGCTGAGCGGCAAACCGGCGACGACCCACTGGCGGAGCCTGGATCGGCTGGCGGCGGCATTCCCGGACGTGAGCGTGGACCGCGAGAAACAGGTGGTGGAGTGCGGCAACGTGGTCACGTCGGCGGGCATCTCGGCGGGCATCGACTTGGCGTTACTGCTGGTGGCGAAGCTACTCGGCGAGCCGGTGGCCCGCGCCACCGCCAAGCACATGGAGTACCCGTACCCCGAGGGGGTGAGCCGAAGGGTGGCGGTGTGACGTGGTCTGCTCGCTCCGCGAGCGGTCTTTGGAACCCGCTCGTGGAGCGAGCAGAACACTTCACCCGTCCACGTCGAACAGCACCACCTTGCCGGTGTCGCTGCCGGCGGCGCAGGTCAGGCCGTCCGGTGCGAACGCCACCGCCCGCAGTTTGCCGATCTCCCACCCGTACTGCCGGATCGGTTGCCAGGTGGCCGTGTCCCACATGGTGACGGTGGTGTCGTTGCTGGTGGTGGCGAGCAGCTTGCCGTCGGGGGAAAATGCGGCGGCGGTGAAGTGCTTGCGGGAGGTGTTCGTGCGGGTGACGGGCAGCGCGTTTTCCCCGCTCAGGTCGATGAAGTGCAACTGCTCCCTATCCACGCAGACGAGGTGGTGGGACGGACTGAGGGCAATTGGCCTGTCTCCAAAGACGACCTGACCTGACCACCGATAGAGCCGTTGACCGGAGGCGGAATCGAACACCGATAACTGCCCCACATCGAATCGTCGGTACGAGTTGTAGGTGGCGCAAAGAAAACGCCCGCCGTCGGCCGCATAACCTCTGAACTGGTAGCCGCCTTCTCGCCTCAAATCGCTCCACAACTCGCAACGCCAGCGCTCCACCCAGTTCGTACCCATGCACTCGTACCCCCGCACTGCGTCGGTGCTTGCGCCCTTTTCGCCGTCGTAGTCACAAATCGCCCACCGGCCATCGAATGAGACTTTCCGTGGATTGAACGACACCCGCCCGTTCAGGGAATCCTGACGCCCACTCGCCAAGCTGGTCGTGTACCACCCGTGACCAATCCACGTCCACACGCTGGTGCCGTCTGGAGCGAAGGATGCTGACGACATCATGCCCTTGTCGTCCCGGAGCAGGTGTGTCGGATCAACTCGGCCGGTCAGCTCCCAGAGTGGAACGGCTCGCCCGATGCCGCGTCCGCTACCATGACCGGCTAACCAGCGCCCATCCGGAGAGAAGTTGAGCGAGTCAAGCTGAACTCCGGGACATGAAAGGGTGCGCACGGCGACCTCCGTCTTCGCCGCGACCAGCGGGAGCGCCAACCGCTGATGCGGCTGGCGCTCCCGCTGGTCGCGGCGAAGAAACCTCACTCAATACGCCCGCGCGAACACCACCCGCTTCGCGCTCGGCTGGCCGCTGAAGATGCACGTCCCCGCTTCCGCCGGGCCGTCGAACGGGATGCACCGGATGGTCGCCTTGAACTCCTTCTGCACACGGTCTTCCGTTTCGCGGGTGCCGTCCCAGTGGGCGTACACGAACTTCAGCGAGTCCAGGCTCAGTTCGCCGTCCTCGCCGTCGGCGTTCACCGGGAACAGTGCCTTGAACTCGTCGAGGGTGTTCGCCGTGACGGTGCGGCTGTCCCGCATCTTCTTCGCCCGGTCGAACAAAGCCTTCTGGATGTCCCGCAACAGCCCGTCGATGTGCGCCGCGGCCCCGCTCATCGGCACGCCCATCGTCTTCCCTTCCTTGCCGGGCACGTCCCGCCGGGCGACCACACACGCCGACTTCTCCATGTCCTTCGGCCCGATCTCGACCCGCACCGGCACGCCCCGCAGTTCATACTCGGCGAAGCGGTAGCCGGGGGCGTTCTTCATGTCGTTGTCGATCTTCACGCTGATCGGCTCGTACCCGAAGAACTCGTTGCGGGGCAAATCCCGTAGCTCCGCCGCCAGCTTCTCGGCGGCGGCGAGGCACGGGGCCCGCTCGGCCTCGTTCCGCCCCAGCGGGCAGATGACGACGTGCGTGGGGGCCAGCCGCGGGGGGATGACCAGCCCGTTGTCGTCGCTGTGCGTCATGATCAGCCCGCCGATCAGCCGCGTGCTCACGCCCCAACTCGTCGCCCAGGCGAACTCCTTCTTGTTGTCCTGAGTGGTGAACTTCACGTCGAACGCCTTGGCGAAGTTCTGCCCGAGGAAGTGCGACGTGCCCGCTTGCAGCGCCTTGCCGTCCTGCATCATCGCCTCAATGCACAGCGTGTAAATCGCGCCGGGGAACTTCTGTCCGTCGGACTTCGGCCCGACGAGCACCGGCATGGCCATGTACTCCTCGGCGAACGTGCGGTACACGTTCACCATGCGGTGCGTCTCTTCTTCGGCTTCTTTGCTCGTCGCGTGGGCGGTGTGCCCTTCTTGCCACAGGAACTCGGCGGTGCGGAGGAACAGGCGGGTCCGCATCTCCCACCGCACCACGTTGGCCCACTGGTTGATGAGCAGCGGCAGGTCGGTGTAGCTCTGGATCCACTCCTTGTAGCTCTTCCAGATGATCGTCTCGGAGGTCGGCCGCACGATCAGCGGCTCCTCCAGCTCGGCCGTCGGATCGACGTGCAGCGGCTTCCCCTTCTCCGCCTTCAGGCGGTAGTGCGTGACCACCGCGCACTCCTTGGCGAACCCCTCGGCCATCTCCTCCTCTTTGGCCAGGTAGCTCATCGGGATGAACAGTGGGAAGTAGGCGTTGACGTGCCCGGTGTCCTTGAACAGCTTGTCCAGGCCGCGCTGCATCTTCTCCCACACGGCGTACCCGGTCGGCTTGATGACCATGCACCCGCGGACGTCCGAGTTGGCGGCCAGCCCCGCTTCCTTGACGACGTTCAGGTACCACTCGGGGTAGTTCTTCGCGCGGGCGGTGATCTTCTCGGCCATTTCGGTCGCCTGTGACTGAGTGAGGGAGACTGGAGTCAGTAAATGTTTGCCGAGACCCCAGACAAGGAGACTTGGAGACACGGAGACACGGAGTAAGACAACAGAGTTCTCCGTGTCTCCGTGTCTCCAAGTCTCCTTGTCTCCACAAGGGGGTGTCCCATGCTCTCGTGGTTCCGCAACGTCTGGCTGGCGGTGACGACCATCAGCCGCGGCATGTTCGTCACCCTCGCCCACTTCGTGCAGACGTTCCGCCGCAAGGCGTTCACGCAGCGGTTCGAGTACCCCGAAAAGCCGGTGCCGGTGCGGCCACGTTACCGCGGGTTCCACCGGTTCGACCTGACCGCCTGCATCGGGTGCGACAAGTGCGCCCGCGCCTGCCCGGTGGACTGCATCTACATCGACAAGGAGAAGGCGGCCCCGCCGGCCAAGGGGTTCGTCGTCACCGGGTTCAGCATCGACTACACCAAGTGCATGTTCTGCGCCCTGTGCGTGGACCCGTGCCCGGCCGACTGCATCTACATGGGCAGCACCTACGACATCAGTTGCTACACCCGCGACGGGTGCGTGGTCGATTACGCCAAGCTGCCGCTCGAAGTGGCCTGGGGGCAAGACACCCTGAACCCGACGGCGGTTCACGCCAGCAAGCGGGTGAGCCTGCCGGTGTGGACGAAGGCCGGTTCAGGCGAGCGGCCCGCGTGAGCGGGCCGTTTCCGCCGACAGGTTTTCCCCTCGCAACAGCCCCCACACCCCGGGCGCTCGCCAGGCACGCCCAGTACCGCCCACGTCGCCCCCATCGCCGTGTTCGTCTCCGTCGGGGCGGTGTTCCTGCTCGGGAACCTGTTCCTCGGCAAGCTGGTGCGGCCGAACCGACCCAGCCCCGAGAAGGGCGAGATCTACGAGTGCGGGGAGAAGCCGGTCGGCACGGCGTGGATCC
>CAYMHO010000313.1:0-8147 GCA_964390195.1 uncultured Fimbriiglobus sp.
AGCGGTGGCAGCAGGGGTACGCCCTCCGCGAGGTGGCCCGCGAGTGGGGGCACCTGCAGTCCCGGCTGGGGGACGAGGTGGACCGGTTCGCTACCGCCCTCCCCGACCTGGACCCGGCCGTCCTGACGGCCGCGTGGCGGGCGGTGGCCGAGTTCTGTGCCGACGGGGTGACGGACAGCACCGCCCAGTTCTTCGACCTGCAGCAGACGGAGGCGGAGGGGCACGTCCGCGACCTGCGGCGGGCGCTCGACCACCTGCGGCAGTTGGAGCGGGAGCGGGCCGACCTGTTCCGCCAGGCCGCCCACGACCTGCGGGGGAACGTCGGGACGGTGCGGACGGTGACCGCCGGGCTGACCCACCCCGACCTGCCGGAGGGGTCGCGGGCCGCCTTCACCCGCCTGCTCGAGCGGAGCGTCACCTCCCTGCACGCGGTGCTGGAGGAGGTGATGGACCTGGCCCGCCTGCAGGCCGGGCAGGAGGTGCGGGAGGTGCGGCCGTTCGACGCGGCGGCGGTGCTCACCGCCCTGTGCGACACCGCCCGCCCGCAGGCCGACGGGAAGGGGTTGGAACTGGTCGCCGCCGGCCCGCCCGCCCTGCCGGTCGAGGGGGACGCGGGCAAGGTCGGGCGCATCGCCCAGAACCTGCTGCTGAACGCCATCAAGTACACCCCGGCCGGGCGGGTGACGGTCGGCTGGGGGGACGGCCGGGAGGGCGACCCGCGGCGGTGGGCGTTCTGGGTGCGGGACACCGGCGACGGCCTCCCGCCCGCGTCCGCCGCCCCGCTCGCCGGCGCGCTCCAGGAGGCGACGGCCGAGGCCGCCGGATCCCCCGCCCCCCCAACGCCCGCCCCCGCCCCCGCCCTCGGGTGCGAGCCGCGGGGCGAGGGGATCGGCCTGTCCATCGTGAAGCGGCTGTGCGAGCTGCTCGACGCCACCCTGGAGTTGGAGTCCGCCCCCGGCCGCGGCACCACCTTCCGCGTGTTCCTCCCGCGGAGCTACTCCGCGTAGGCGAGGAGTATCCCCCGTTGACCATCGCCCTGGACATCGACGGCACCATCTCCGAACGGCCGGCCTTCTTCGCCCTGCTGGCGGCCGCCTTCCGCGCAGCCGGCCACCGGGTGATCGTCCTCACCTACCGCGACCCGGCCCGCGCCGCCGCCACCCGCGACCAACTGGCCGCCTGGGGTGTGGGGTTCGACGACCTGGTCATCGCCCCCAGCCTGGAAGGGAAGGGGCGGCTGTGTTCCGCCCACGCGGTGGACGTGTTCTTCGACGACCAGGACGAGTGCATCGCCGACGTGCCCGAGTCGGTGCTGGTGTGCAAGGTCCGCAACGGCGGCAACTTCGCCTTCGACTCCCGCCGCTGGTTGAGCACCAGCAAGCTGACCGAACTGATCCGCTGAACGCGGTCGTCAGGCGAACGCCCCGGCGGTGGCGATGGCCGGCGGGCGGCCCGCCTTCGCCCGCCGCAGGTAGTCGCCCAGCACCACGACCGCCAGCGCCCGCGTCCACGCCCACGGCTGCCGACCGGCCTCACTCACGAACGTCTCCCACACCGCCGTCACCCCGGTCGGGTCGAGCAGCCCACTCGCGCGGGCGGCCCGCACCGCCTCCTCGCACACCGGCCGCAGCGGGCCGAGCATCCAGCTTTGCAGCGGTAGGGTGAACCCCGTCTTCGGGCGGGCCAGCAGGTCGGCGTGCAGCACGTCGGCGGCCGCCTCGCGGAGCAGCCACTTGGCCGGGCGGCCGCGGGGGAAGCGGGCGGCGTCCGGCAGGCGGTTGACGAACTCGACGAGCCGCCGGTCGAGGAACGGCACCCGGACCTCCAGCCCGTGGGCCATGCCGTTGGCGTCGGCGTCCCGCAGCAGCATGTGCCCCTGGTAGTACCGCGACTCGACGGCTGACACCGTCCACCCGAGTTCGGGGTGCTCGGGCGGCGGGTCGGCGGACGCCGGCAGCCAGTCGGCCGTCAGCCCGAGGTCCGTGGCGGACAGCCCGAGGCGGTGCAGCTGGCGGTCGCTCAGCACCCGCCGGCGGTGGAGGGTGAGGGACGGCACCCCGCCGCTCCCGCGGAACACCTCGGCCGTCTTGTCGCGGACGCTCGGCGGGTGGAAGAGGGTGGCGGCGGCCCCCAACCCGGCCCGCACGCCCGGCGGCAGCCACCGCATCGCCTGCCACGCCGCCCGCAGGCGGGGCACGTCGCGGAAGCTGGAGTACCCGCCGAACAGTTCGTCCGCCCCCAGCCCCGACAGGGCCACCTTGATTCCTTCCCGCCGCACCGCCCGGCCGACCACGAACGTGTTCAGCCCGTCCATGGACGGCTGATCGGCGGCGGCCAGCCAGGCGGCGAACGCCCCCTCGGCGTCGGCCGACGGGATGACGATGGGGGTGTGCGGGAGGGCCAGCCGGCGGGCGGTCTCGGCCGCCACCGCCACCTCGTCCTGGTCGAGCTGGCCGGCGAACCCGACGGTGAACGCCCGCACCGCCGGCCGGTGCGCCGCCGCCAGCCCGGCCAGGGTGGAACTGTCCAGCCCGGCGGACAGGAACAGGCCGACCGGGACGTCGCTCTGCAGGTGGTCCCGCACCGCCTCCCCGAGCAGCCGGCGGGTGGTGCCGACCGCGTCAGTATTGGAGTCGGCGTGCGAGTCGGGCCGCGGTGTGTGCCACCAGACGTGCGGCGGGTCGCACGCCACCCCGTCCGGGTCGGGCCGGACCGTCTGCCACGCGGCCGGTTCGAGCATCCGCACCCGCTCGTACAGGGTGAGCGGCTGTTGCACCGAGCCGTAGGCGAGCAGCCCGGCCACCCCCGCCTGGGAGAGGGTGTGCGGCACCAGCCCGGTGGCGAGGACGGCCCGCACCTCGCTGGCGAACACCAGCCCGTCGGCGGTCCGGGCCAGGTACAGCGGTTTGATGCCGAGCGGGTCGCGGGCGAGGGTGAGGGACGGCCCGCGGGGGTCGTACAAGGCGAACGCGAACATCCCCTCCAGACGGGTGACGAACCGCGGGCCGTAGCGGGCGAGGCCGGCGAGCAGCACTTCGGTGTCGCTGCCGCCGCGGAAGTGTTCCCCGTCCCGCTCCAACTCGCGGCGGAGGGCGGCGAAATTGTACACCTCGCCGTTGTACACCAGCCGGCAGCCGGTCGGCGGGTGGGCCATCGGCTGGCGGCCGAGGGGGGACAGGTCGAGGACGGCCAGCCGGCGGTGGGCCAAGCCGAGCCACCCGTCGCCGAACGGGAGGAGTTCGACGGCGTCGTCGTCCGGGCCGCGGTGGCGGAGGGCGTCGGCCGCCCGCCGGGCGGCTTCTCCCACCTGCTCCCGGTCCGGGCCGATCACCCCTGCGATCCCACACATTCCGTTAGGCTCCGGGGCGCGGGGGCGCATCGGCGGTTGACCCGACCGGCCACTGTTCGAGACGCGGGCGACCGGTTCGATTCAGACTTGTCGGGAAATTTCGCGCCCCGGCAGGCCGGGCTGTCAGGTTCCCTCCGCCTCCCGGTGCCGCAGGGGCGGCGACACCCCGCCGGTCACTTCCGCTTCACCACCTTCACCTTGCTAAAGGTGGCGTCGGCCGGCAGGGCGTCCAGCTTCTCGCCGACCGCCCACTTCTTGTCCGTCGCCACGGCGACGACCGCGAACCACTCGCCCGCCCCGGCGTTCTCCTCCCCGAACTGCCCGTCGGCCCTCACCCCCTCCCCGTCCCGCGTCACCTGCCCCTGCACCCACCAGTCGTTCCCGCCGTCCCCCTTCGCCCCCAGCGGGCAGACGAGGAAGTACACACCCCGCTTCTCCCCCTTCGTCACCTCGGCTGAGAAACTGCCTTGCAGCTCGACCACCTGCGGCTTGGCGTCCTTCGGCGGCGGGGCCAGGTCTTCCTTCTTCGGGGCCTTCCGGTCGATCGGCCCGACGTCCACGTCGGCGGCGACGGCGGACGCGGCGAACACGGCGGCGAACAGCGGGAGAGCCAGGCGCATGGCGACAGTCCTCGGAGTGGGGCGAAGGCGGGGGTGTTGTACGCGATTCCGGTGGGATCCGGTCGGCGGGCCGGAGAGGCTCGCGGGGGCGGCCGCCCCGGACCCGGAACACCGCCGGTCCGGGGCGGCCGCCCCCGACGGCGTTTCCCGTTCTATGCTGTGGCGCCTGCAATTTCGCCCCGGAGTCCGAAGGACATGGCGTCAGCCGTCAGCACGTTCGCCCAGCTCGGCCTGACCCGCGCGGGCGGTTCCCCCCTCGACCTGCCGCGGCGTGCCCACGCCCTGCTGGCCGAGAAGTTCCCCGCCCCGCGTGTGAGGCACAAGCCGCTGTCCATCCTCCGCCAGGAGGGGCGGCGGGCGCTGGAACAGTTCCTCGACGCCCAATCCCCGCCGCTGCCCAAACCGGACCGGGACAGGCTGATCGAGGAGGTGCTCGGCGAGGCGGCCGGGTTCGGCCCGCTGGAGGAGTTGTTCCGCGACGAGGGGGTGAAGGAGGTGATGCTGCTGGCCGCCGCGCAGGTGATCGTCAAGAAGGAGGGCGGGTGGGTGCCGACGAGCGTGCGGTTCCGCGACCCGGCCCACCTGCGGGGGTACGTCCGCCGGCTGGCCGAGACGGGCGAGCCGCTGGTGGGCGGCGGGGCGACCGCCGACGGGGCGTTCGACGTGCGGCTGGCGAGCGGCTTCCGGGTGGTCGGCATCCTCCCGCCGGACGTGCTCGACCAGCCGCCGCTGGCGGTGTTCGTCCGCGGGCAGCCGGCCCCGCTGCCGGCGGTGGTGGTCACCCCGGGGCCGGTGGGCGGCGGCAGCGGCGGGTCGTTCCCGTCCCTCCCGCCGGCCGGGTCGGGGGTGGTCACCGTGCCGCTCAACCGCCTGCCGGTCCTGCCCAAACCCGGCTCGGTGGTGGCCGACCTGACCCGCCCGACGCCGGCCGGGGGCAAGTCCGAACCGCCCCGCCCGGCCCTGCCCCCGGTGGCCGAGCCGGCGGTGTCCGAGTTCTACCTGCCGACGAACATGGACCCGCGGGAGCGGTTGCGGCGGCGGGTGAGCGAGCGGATCATCCGCAAGTGCGCGGCGGCCGGCGTGTACGACCTGTCCGACATCCCGGCGGCCGAGTTGCAGCGGGTGATCCTGGCTCACGTCGACGAGTTGAACGGCGAGGAGACGCGGCGGCTGACCGACCAGGAGGTGCAGATCCTGGCGCTGGAGATCTTCGCCGGCATGCGGCGGTGACCGCGGCCGGCGGGCGTGACGAGTCCGGTCGCGGCACGGAGGTGCCGGCGTCGCCGCCGGACGGCGGCCCATTTCCACCCCCACCCGGCCGAATCCCGCCCGGCGGGTGTCCTGTTCGGCGGCGGCGGTCGCCGATTCCCGTCGCCCCGGTTCCTCCCGATCGTCCCGCCGCGTGATAAGATGCCCGTTGCACCGACCCGTACCGCACCGAGGCCGCCGGTGTCCTCCGAGCTCCCCCTGTCCGACGCCGACCGCGCCCTGCTGTCCGCCCGTGCGGACGCGCTGTACGCCGCCTACACCCGCAACCAGGCGCCGGAGAATTGGGACTCGTACCTGGCCGACGTGCCCGACCGCCTCCGCCTGGCCCTCATCCGCGAGCTGGTCACCATCGACCTCGTCCGCCGCTGGCAGCGGGGCGAGCGGCCGCTGCTCGAACAGTACCTGGACCGCTTCCCCGAACTCGGCCCGCTCGACCAGATCACCCCCAAGCTGATCACCGAGGAGTACCGCGCCCGCCTGAAGGCGGGCGACCCGCGGGACGCGGACCAGTACCGCCGGCGGTTCCCGGTGCAGTTCCCGCTGGTGGAAGACGACCTGTACCGCATCGAGCAGGAGTCCAGCTCGCGGCAGTCGGCCGCGCGGCGGCCGTCCGGGTCGACGCCGGCGTCCGGCACCGTCCGCACGGGGGCCGACACGTCCGGGGCGAAGCGGAACAGCGGCACGGTGCGGGACACGCTCGCCTCCGTCCCCCCCGTCCGCCCGTCCGGGGTGATGGGGTCGGCCTCCCGCTCGCGGGCGGCCGAGTACACGCGGGTGAGCCGGCTGGGGGCCGGCCAGTTCGGCGAGGTGTGGCTGGTGGAGACGGCCACCAAGATCAAGAAGGCGCTCAAGGTGATGCTCCGCCCGGCGGACGACGAGGCGGGCAAGCGGGAGCTGCGGTCGCTCGACCTGATCAAGAACGAGACGCACCCGTACCTGCTGAACACCGAAGACTTCTGGATCGAGGACAACAAGCTGTACGTGGTGATGGAGCTGGCCGACTGCACCCTGCGGAACTGGCTGGCCGAGTACAACCCGGGCAAGGAGTCGCGGGAGTACGACAAGGGCCTGCCCGTCGGCGAACTGCTGCACGCCATGCGGGAGGCGGCCGAGGTGCTCGACCACCTGCACGGCAAGCAGGTGCTGCACCGGGACATCAAGCCGGACAACATCCTGCTGCTCAAGCGGCACGCGAAGGTGGCCGACTTCGGCCTGGCCCGCCACCAGGACCCGGGCGTGGCCACCCAGAGCGTGATGGCCGGCAGCCCGGCGTACATGGCGCCGGAGGTGTGGTCCGGGCGGTCCGGGGCGGCGAGTGACCTGTACAGCCTGGCCGTCACCTACGTCGAACTGCGGCAGGGCAAGCTGCCGGTCAAGCTGGGGCCGATGGCCGAGATCATGTTCGCCCACCTGGAGAGCGACTTCCACTTCACCCCCGGGGTGTTCACCGACCACGAGCTGGCGGTGGTGCGGAAGGCGCTGAACAAGGAGGCCGGGCTGCGGTACGACTCGTGCACCGAGTTCGTCGAGGAACTGGTCCGGGCGGTCGGGGCGCGGCTCGCCCTGCCCATGTACAAGAAGATCCGCGACTCCCAGCCGAACCTGCGGCCGCTGCCCCCGCCCGGCCCGCCGCCCCGCCCGGACCAGGCGGCCAACACCCGGTCCGGCGTCGTCGATCTGCAGGAGACGATCGACCACAAGCCGTCCGTCGCCCCGCGGCCGCCCCTCGTCCCCCCGCCCCCGCCGCCCGGCACCCGCCCGGACGACAAGAAGGAGCGGCCGCCCGGCACCGCCACCCGCACCCGCCCGCCGAACGTGATCGGCATCGTCGTCGCCGTCGGGGTGATCGTCGGCCTGCTCGCCCTCATCGCCTTCCTCGTCCTCGGCGGCCTCACCCAGCCGCCCACCTCCGCCGGCGGGACCACCGGCGGGACTACCGGCGGGACCACGGACCCCACCAGCCAACCGACTTCCCCTCCGACCGGCACCCCTCCGACCGGCACCCCTCCGACCGGCACCCCGCCGATCAGCCGCGACCCGTGGGTGCCGAAGGGGATGACGAAGACGAACGACTCGGACATCAAGGTGCCACTGTCCGGCGGGCGGCAGGCGTGGCTGTGGGTGCAGACGAAGGACCCGGTGAACGGCGAGGTCATCCGCTTCCGGTACATCAAGCCGACCGCCGGGCCGGGCGCCTTCTACATCAGCCAGGCGAAAGTGAGTAATAAGGCGTACGGGCCGGGCGGCGAGGACGCCCCCGTCATGAATGTGAACGCCGAAGATGCCCGCGCGTTCATCGTGCGACATTTCGCGGCGGCCGGCGGGCGGCTGCCCACCCCGGACGAGTGGGACCACGCCGCCGGCCTGCACATCCTCCCGTACCCGCACGCCGGCGTGTCGGCCGGCACCCCGCGGGTGGACATGAAGGAGCCGTGCCCGCCGCGGAAGGACGGGAAGGTGGACGACAACCAGTTCGAACTGATCGACATGGCCGGGAACGGCCGCGAGTGGACGTGCGGGGTGATCGTCGAGTTGGGCCAGCCGCCGAAGGACCGGCCGACCGGGCCGTTCAAACCCGACGACCTGCTCGTCCTCCGCGGGCACAGCTTCACCTTCAAGACCGGGCTGTCATTCGCCGAACTGGAGCGACAGCAGAAGGAACCGCACCGCCAGAAGGCCGGGGTGCCCAGCCCGTACACCGGCTTCCGCGTCGTCCTGCCCATCCCGTCGAACCTGCCCGACTGAGTGCAGCCGCCGCCGAATCGCCCTTTACACGACCCGCAAAACCGGGTTCCATACCCTAACTTTTCCGGCTTACCACCCGCGGGGCGACCGACTGATGGGCGAGTTCTTTCAGCAGGTGTGGGACCTCCTCTGCACCATCGTGGCGAACTTCAAGAACCCGGAGG
>CAYMHO010000314.1:0-8129 GCA_964390195.1 uncultured Fimbriiglobus sp.
GGGACGTGCGGCTGACGATGGGCGGGGAGCCGACGTTCGTGAGCATCGACGACCGGGACGCCGACGAGTGGAACACCACCGCCCTCGGCCCGCACAAGCGGAAGCAGGCGGTCACCCTGCTCAAGCGGCTGCGGGACCGCTTCGCCCCCGGCGCGCTCCTGCACTTCGGCCAGGGCAAATGGTACCCCGGCGAGCAACTGCCTCGTTGGGCGTTCGGCTGCTGGTGGCGTCGCGACGGCGAACCGATCTGGACCGACCCGGCGTTGGTCGCCGACGAGGAGAAGGCTTACAGCTTCGGGGCGGAGGACGCGACCCGGTTCGCCCGCCTGCTGGCCGAGAAGTTGGGGGTGGACCCGGCCCACGTCATCCCCGGCTACGAGGACGTCTGGTACTACATGTGGAAGGAGCGGCGGCTGCCGGCGAACGTTGACCCGCTCGACAGCAAGCTCGACGACCCGATGGCCCGCGCGCGGCTGGCAAAGGTGTTCGAGCAGAAGCTGGGCAGCACCGTCGGCGTCACCCTTCCCGTCCGCAAGATGCTGAACGGGTGGGAGAGCGGGCCGTGGTTCCTCCGGGGCGAACACCTGTTCCTGCTCCCCGGCGACAGCCCGATGGGGTTGCGGCTGCCGCTCGACAGCATCCCGTGGGAAGACCCGGCGAACCGCCAGTTCATGATCGAACGCGACCCGTTCGCACCGCGGGGGCCGTTGCCGCGGTTCCAGTCGAGCGGAGGGCGGAACGGTACGTTGGGAGGGCGGGCGTCCCGCCCGCATTCGGCCGGGAGGGCGGGCGGGACGCCCGCATCCCCGAGCGAGCGGGACGCCCGTCCTCCCAGCGGAGTCGTCCGCACCGCCCTGTGCGTCGAACCCCGCAACGGCGTCTTGCACGTGTTCATGCCGCCGCAGCGGTTCCTCGAAGACTACCTCGAACTGGTCGCCGCCGTCGAAGCCACCGCCGCGGAACTCGACCGCCCGGTACTCATCGAAGGGTACAAGCCGCCGCACGACCCGCGGGTGAACCACTTCTCGATCACCCCCGACCCCGGGGTGATCGAAGCGAACATGCACCCGGCGGACAACTGGGACGAGCTGGTGGGCATCACTACCACCCTGTACGAGGAGGCGAAGCAGAGCCGGCTGAGCACCGAGAAGTTCATGCTCGACGGCCGGCACACCGGCACCGGCGGGGGCAACCACATCGTGCTCGGCGGGCCGACCCCGGCGGACAGCCCGCTGCTCCGGCGGCCGGACTTGCTCAAGAGCCTCGTCGGGTTCTGGCAGAACCACCCGAGCCTGTCGTTCCTGTTCAGCGGGCTGTTCGTCGGGCCGACCAGCCAGCACCCGCGGGTCGATGAGGCGAGGCACGACGCCCTGCGGGAACTGGAGATCGCATTCGCCCAGGTGGGCAACGGGCACAACCCGCCGGCGTGGCTGGTGGACCGGCTGTTCCGGAACTTGTTGACGGACATGACCGGCAACACGCACCGCACCGAGTTTTGCATCGACAAACTGTTCAGCCCGGATTCCGCCGAGGGCCGCCGCGGGTTGTTGGAACTGCGGTCGTTCGAGATGCCCCCGCACGCCCGCATGAGTTGCGCCCAACAGCTCCTGCTGCGGGCGCTCGTCGCGGGTTTCTGGCGGAAGCCGTACACCCGCAAGCTGGTGCGGTGGGGCACGTCGCTGCACGACAAGTTCATGCTCCCGCACTTCGTCGCCGAGGACTTCGCCGACGCGCTCGAGGAACTGCGGGTGCAGAGCGGCTACCAACTGGAACCGGCGTGGTTCGCCCCGCACGTCGAGTTCCGCTTCCCGGTAATGGGCACCGTCACCCAACGTGGCGTGAACCTGGAACTGCGGACCGCCATCGAGCCGTGGCACGTGCTCGGCGAAGAGACCACCGCAGGTGGGACGAGCCGGTACGTCGACTCGTCCGTCGAACGGCTCCAGGTGAAGGTGCGGAACCTGACCGACCCGCGGCACGTGCTGACGTGCAACGGCCGCAAGGTGCCGCTGCACCCGACCGGCACCGCCGGCGAGTACGTGGGCGGCGTGCGGTACCGGGCGTGGCAGCCGCCGAGTTGCCTGCACCCGACCATCCCGGTTCACGCCCCGCTGGTGTTCGACCTGCTCGACACCTGGAACGACCGCAGCGTCGGCGGCTGTTCGTACCACGTGTCGCACCCCGGCGGGCTGTCGCACGACAACTTCCCGGTGAACGGGTTGGCCGCCGAGAGCCGGCGCCTCGCCCGCTTCTTTGCCTTCGGCCACACCCCCGGCCCGGTGGTCGTGCCGCCGGACGAACCGGACGCCGAGTTCCCGCTCACGCTCGATTTGCGGAAGCCGGCCCCGTGGCGGTACACCCCAAAGCCGCCGGTGGAGGAGCCGGCCGCCCGTCGGGTGCCCGCGGGTGTGGTAGAATGAAGTGTTCTGCTCGCTCCGCGAGCGGGTACTGACAGACCGCTCGCGGAGCGAGCAGAGCACTCTGGCGAATGCCCCACCGCCTCCTCCACCCGCCGGACGACGCCCACGCCCCGCGTCCGGGGTACGACGAGGCGACCGACGCCGCCGGCACACCCCGCCCGCACTGGCTGACGCTGTTCGACTCGCTCACCCACCTGGGGCCGCCCGAGATCGCCCGCCGGTGGCGTGAGGCCCGCGACCTGATCCGCGCGAACGGCGTGACGTACAACGTGTACGGCGACCCGCACGGCATCGCCCGCCCGTGGCAACTCGACCCCATCCCGCTCGTCATCGCCTCCGCCGACGCCGCCGCCCTCGAACGCGGGCTGGTTCAGCGGGCACGCCTGCTCGAGCTACTGCTCGCCGACCTGTACGGCCCGCAACGGCTGATCGCTCAGGGTCTCGTCCCCGCCGAACTGGTGTTCCCCAACCCCGGCTTCCTGCGGCCGGTCCACGGGCTGAACGTGCCCGGCGGGCGCTACCTGCACCTGTACGCCGCCAACCTCGGCCGTAGCTCGGACGGCCGGTGGCGGGTGATCGGCGACCGCACGCAGGCGCCGTCCGGCGCCGGGTACGCGCTCGAAAACCGGATCGTGATGACCCGCACCTTGCCGGAGGCGTTCAAGGAGTGCCGGGTGCAGCGGCTCGCCCGCTTCTTCCAGACCTTCAAGGACACCCTGCGGGCACTCGCCCCGCGGAACAAGGAGAACCCCCGCGTCGTGCTGCTCACCCCGGGGCCGTACAACGAGACCTATTTCGAGCACGCCTACCTCGCCCGCTACCTCGGGTACACCCTCGCCGAAGGGGGCGACCTGACCGTCCGCGACAACCGCGTGTTCCTGAAGGTGCTCGGCGGGCTGCAGCCGGTGGACGTCATCTTCCGCCGACTCGACGACGACTTCTGCGACCCGCTCGAACTGCGGGCCGACTCGTTCCTCGGCGTGCCGGGGCTGGTGAACGCCGTGCGGCGGGGCACGGTCACGGTGGCGAACGCACTCGGCACCGGCGTCATCGAGACGCCTGCCGTGCTCACCGTCCTGCCGCGGCTGTGCAAGGAGCTGCTCGGCGAAGACCTGTTGCTCGAATCGGTCCCGACGTGGTGGTGCGGCGACCCGGACTCCCTCCGCTACGTCCTCGACCACTTCGACCAACTGGTGGTCAAACCCACCTTCCCCGCCTCGCGGATGGAGCCGGAGTTCCCGTCCGAACTGAGCGCCGAACGGCGGACCCAGTTGCTCGCCCGCCTCCGCCACCGGCCCCGCGACTTCGTCGCCCAGAGCCGCATGGACCTGTCGAGCACCCCCGTGCTCGACGGCGACAAACTCGTCCGCCGCAAGCTGGTGGTGCGGTCGTACCTGGCGGCCGACGCCGGCGGCGGGTTCGCCTTCATGCCCGGCGGGATGACCCGCGTGAGCGCCACCTCCGACGCCCCGGTGGTGTCGATGCAGCGCGGCGGCGGGAGCAAGGACACGTGGGTGCTGGCCGACTCGGCGGTGAGCGAGTTCAGCCTGCTGCCGGCCGGCGGGTTCCGCGTGCCCCTCACCCGCACCGGCGGGGACCTGCCCAGCCGGGCGGCCGACAACCTGTTCTGGCTCGGGCGGTACGCCGAGCGGGCGGAGGGGCTGGCCCGGTTGCTGCGTGGGATCGTGGTGCGGATCAGCGAGCGGTCGGGCATCGGCGACAACTCGGAACTGCCGGCCCTGCTGCACGCCCTGGCCGTGCACACCGACCCGAAGGCCAAACGCCCCGCCCCGACCGACGACCCGTTCGCCGTCGTGCTGCCGGCCGTGTTCAACACGGACCACACAAAGAGCCTGGCGGCGGCGGTGCGGTCGGTGCGGCACGTCGCCTCGGTGGTTCGGGACCTGATCTCGCTGGACTTGTGGCGGGTGGTGAACATGCTGGCCGAGTGGACGACCGACCCGGCCGACGACGCCACCCCGGCCGAGGTGCTCGACCTGCTGCACCGGACGGTCATCACCCTGGCCGCGTTCGGCGGGCTGGCGGCCGAGAGTATGACCCGCGGGGAGGGGTGGCGGTTCCTGGACATGGGCCGCAAGCTGGAGCGGGCCGTTCACACCATCCATTTGTTGAAGGCGACGCTGGTGGTGCCGGCGGCGAACGAGGGGCCGGTGCTCGACGCCGTGCTGGAAGTCATGGACAGCCGCATGACCTACCGCCGGCGGTACCTGAGCAGCCTGCGGGCCGAGGCGGTGCTGGACCTGGTGGTGGAAGACGAGACGAACCCGCGGTCGCTCGCCTCGCAGTTGGTCGACCTACTGGACGACGTCGATCACCTGCCGCGGAGCGGCGGGGCCGGGCGGTCGGCCGAGCAGCGGTTCGCCCTGTCCGCGCTGGCGTCGGTGCGGATGGCCGAGCCGGACACGCTGGCGGCGGTGGAGGACGGCACCCGCCCGGCGCTGAACGACCTGCTCGACCTGGTCGGCGGCTGGCTGCCCATCCTCTCCGACGCGATCACCCAACAGTACCTGAGTCACCTGCAGGTGTCGCGGCACCTGGCCACACCCGAAGGGGTTCGCAAGAGCGCGGCGGAGAGCGGCGACGGGGGGTTGTGAGGCAACCCTCGCCGCGGAGCGGCGGCAGATGTTCTTGACCTTCAGGAAGGAACGCAACTGGTGGGGTTCGAGGTGCGTTGGCACCCTTGGCCGGCCTGAAGGGCCGGGTTCCGTCAGCCCAGGTCAAAGCGAGCCGCAGGCGAGTCGCGTTCCCAGGGGTACGTTCGCTCCGCTCACTCCGCCCTGGGCTGACGGAACCCGGCCCTTCAGGCCGGATGTCCCCGCGTAACAGGCCCTCGCCCGGTTGTCGTCGCCCGTCTAGCATGACCATCATTCCCACTTCCCACGGAGCCACGGACATGGTCCGCACCCGACTTCTGGCGGTGCTGCTGCTCGCCCTCGCCCCGGCCGCCCTCCTCGCCGCCCCCGTGCCGTCCGGCGGGAAGGCGAAGGACGTGACCGAGCTGCCGGTGGCGGACAAGTCGATGGTGGTCATCCAACTGAACGGCATCGACCGCACCAAAGGGCGGCTGATGAAGATGCTGGAGGGGATCGACCCGGCGAAGGCGAAGGACACGGCCAAGCAGTTCGACGAGTGGCTGAAGACGACCGCCGAGGGCCGCGACCTGGGCGGGCTGGACGGCGCGGGGCGGGCGTTCGTGGCGATCGGCGCGCTCGCCGACCTGGGTGCCGACGAGACGCCGGTCGCCGTCCTGTTGCCGGTGAAGGACTACAAAACGTTCCGCGAGAAGTTTCTCACCAAGGCGGAGCAGAAGTCGTTCCAGAAGGGCAAGGGCGGGGTGGACGAGGTGGAGTTGGAGACGACCGGGTCGGCCCTGTACCTGGTGGACACCGGCGGCGGGTACGTCGCCGCCAGCCCGAGCAAGGACACCGCCGAGGTGTACGCCGGCAAGTACGACAAACTGACCGTGAAGCAGATGGGGGCGGCGGCCGAGGGCTTCCTGGCGGCCGACGTGAGCGTGTTCGTGAACGTGGCCCGTGTGAACGAGGAGTACGGCGGGCAGATCGCCCAGGGGCGGGCGGCCGTCGGCCAGTTGTTCCAACTGTTCGGCGGGCAGCTCGACCGCGGGCAGTTGGAGGTGGCCAAGGCGCTCATCGACGGGCTGTTCCAGATCGTCGAGGACGCGACCGGGGTGGTGATCGCGGTCGACTTCCGGCCGGAGGGGTTCGGCCTGCGGGTGGACGGGGCGTTCACCGCCGGCAGCGAGTCGGACAAGGTGTTGTCCGCCGAGTCGCCGGCCGCCCTGAAGGGCCTGGCCGACCTGCCGAAGGGGTGGGCGACGTACTCGGCCAGCAAGTGGGGCAAGGGGGTCGGCGGCATCCAGCGGAAGCTGACCAGCGAGTTCGCGTCCGACGACGACAAGGCGACGGCCGCCATCGAGAAACTGACCGACCTGCTGGCGGCGAACGACGGGGAGACGGTCGGCATGTCCGGGCAGGGGTTCGCCAGCCTGACGGCGAGCACGTTCGCCGACCCGAAGAAGGTGGCCGACGCCAAACTGGCGGTGTTCAAGGCGCTCGACGAGGGGGCGAAGTACAGCAACCTGGCGCTGAAGGGGAATCCGAAGGTGACGGCCGACGCGCAGAAGCACGCCGGGTTCAGCCTGCACGCGGCCGCCATCGAGATCGACTTCGAGGGGTCGGTGAAGGCGACCGCCGACGCCGCCCAGAAGGAGGCGGCGATTGAAGCGATGAAGAAGCTGATGCCGGAGAAGCAGACGGTATTCTTCGGGACGGACGGCAAGCGGTTCGTGCAGGTGTCGGCGAAGGACTGGGACGAGGCGAAGAAACTGCTCGACGCGTTCACCGCCCCGAAGGAGAAGGCGGGCGACGACAAAGCGTTCGCCGTCACCCGCGGGCAACTGCCGGCCGAGGCCAACTACCTGTTGCTGTCGGACGCGAACACCCTGTTCGGCCTGCTGTCCGAGTACGCCGGTTCGCTCGGCGAGGCCATCCCCGGCGGGCCGGGGGCGGAACTGCCGAAGATCGGCCAGGTGAAGGGAGACCCGGCGTTCGTCGGGGTGGCGGTGGTGGCGAAGAAGCAGTCGGCCCGGTTCGAGCTGTTCGTCCCGGCGGCGGCGCTGAAGGCGTTGGCGAAGGCGGCCGAAGAGGGGGAGAAGGAGAAGAAGGAGTAACTGCCCTCGCCGTCTGGCTGTCGCCCCCCCCGGTCACCTCTCCCACGACTTCTTGGCGGCGGAGACTGCCGCGACCGTGGTGAAGGTCGTGATCACCCCCCACAGGATGTTCTGGTTGGCGATCAGCACGACGGCCACGATCCCGAGCGCGATGCACCCGACCGCCCGCCCGAGGTTCCGGAGGTTCCGCTTGGGGCGATCTTCCTCGTACGCGACCGCCTGGAGCCTGGCCTGGTAGGCCAACGCCGCCTGACGCTCGCGTTCGGCCTGTGCCCGAGCGAGCCGCTGTTGCTCGGCAGCGGCGGCGTGGGCGGCGCTGTCCCCGTGCTTCTTCTTGTGGTTGATGAGGTGGATGGCGGCGTGGCCGGCCATGTGAAGCAGGTGCGCCCAGTTGTGGCCCATAGCCTTACGCTCCCAGGGGTTGCGAGTTTGACAGGTGTTCATGGCGGGCGGTACACTCACTCATTCGCCGGGGTTGACTGGACATTTAGGTTGCTGACACCGAATCAGGTGTGAAAAATTCGTCACGCGGATTCGACCTCCCGGGGTCCGCGGGACGGGAGAACTTGCGGGTTGACACCCCCGCCCGTTCCGGGCACAACATCCGAACGGCCTTCCCTCCCCACGTTCGGTGCCCCCCGATGACGTTCGAGTGGTGGATGATTCCGGTCGGGCTGGTCGCCTACGTGTTCGTGTACGCGGTGGCGGCCTGGTTCTTCCCCGCCATGCTGCGGCCGGTCTGGTGGCTGCTGACGCGGGCGGTGTACCGCTTCCACGCCCACGACCGGCACCACGTCCCCAAATCCGGGCCGGTGCTGCTGGTGTCCAACCACGTCAGCTATGTGGACTGGCTGCTCATCTGGGCGGCCTGCCCACGACCGGTCACGTTCGTGCTGTGGGCGAAGTACCGCCGCAACCCGGTGCTGCGGTTTTTCCTGTCGTTCGTCCGCCACCGCACCGTGTTCATCGACCGTACCACCGCCCCGCACGCCCTGGCC
>CAYMHO010000315.1:0-7751 GCA_964390195.1 uncultured Fimbriiglobus sp.
GTTGCCGGCCGGGGAGATGTGGTCGGTGGTGATGCTGTCCCCGAGGAGGGCGAGGACGCGGGCGCCGCTGATCTCGCTCACCGGCGGGGGGGTACGGCCCATCCCGACGAAGTACGGCGGGTTGGCGATGTAAGTGGACTTCGGCTCCCACGCGAACAGGTTGCCAGTGGGCACCGGCAGGGCCTTCCAGTTCTCGTCGCCGTCGAACACCTGGGCGTAAATCCGCTGGTAACTCTCCTTCTTGATCGACTTCTCGACCACATCCTTCACCTCGCCGATGGTCGGCCAGATGTCCTTCAGGAACACGTCAGTCCCGGTGGCGTCCTGGCCGAGCGGTTCGGTGGCCCAGTCGATGTCCACCTTGCCGGCGAGGGCGTATGCGACTACCAGCGGCGGGCTGGCCAGGTAGTTCGCCCGCACGTCGCCGTGGACGCGACCCTCGAAGTTACGGTTCCCGCTGAGTACCGCCGAAACCACGAGCGCCTTGTCCGTCACCTCCTTGCCGATCGCCTCCGGCAGCGGCCCGGAGTTGCCGATGCAGGTGGTGCACCCGTAGCCGACGATGTTGAACCGCTGCTTCTCCAGGTGCGGGAGCAGCTCGCTGTCGGTCAGGTAGTCGGTGACGACCTTCGAGCCGGGTGCGAGGCTTGTCTTCACCCATGGCTTGGTGGTCAGCCCCTTCTCGCCCGCCTTCTTGGCCACCAGTCCGGCCGCCACCATCACGTACGGGTTGCTGGTGTTCGTGCAACTGGTGATGGCGGCGATCACCACGCTGCCGTCGGTCAGGTGGCCTTCGCTCGTCGGCTCGGCGGCGGCGGGCATCATCCCGACCGTCGCCAGCGGCAGCCCTTTCGCCTTCGCGGCCGCCGCCTTCGCCCCCTCCTTCAGCTTCGGCAGGGCGTCGTGGAACGACTTCTTCACGTCGGTCAGCGGCACCCGGTCCTGCGGGCGGCTCGGACCGGCGAGGCTCGGCACCACGTTCCCCAGGTCGAGTTCGAGCGTGTCGGTGTAGGTGGCGACGGGCGTGTTCGCGTCGTGGAACATGCCCTGCTCCCGCATGTACGCCTCCACCAGCGCCACCTGCTCCTCCGTCCGGCCTGTGGTGCGGAGGTACGTGAGCGTCTCGGCGTCCACCGGGAAGATGCCGCACGTCGCCCCGTACTCGGGGGCCATGTTGGCGATGGTGGCGCGGTCGGCGAGAGGCAGTTCGGCCAGCCCCGGCCCGAAGAACTCGACGAACTTGCCCACCACCCCCTTCTTGCGGAGCATCTGCGTGATGGTGAGCACGAGGTCGGTGGCGGTCGTCCCTTCTTTCAGCCTGCCGCTCAGTTTGAACCCGACGACTTGCGGGATGAGCATGCTCACCGGTTGGCCGAGCATGGCCGCTTCCGCCTCGATGCCGCCGACGCCCCACCCCAGCACCCCCAGGCCGTTCACCATGGTGGTGTGGCTGTCGGTGCCGACCAGCGTGTCCGGGTAGGCGTCGCCCTTCTCGTTTACGAACACCACGCGGGCCAGGTACTCGATGTTCACCTGGTGGACGATGCCCGTCTCCGGCGGCACCACTTTAAAGTTGCGGAAGGCGTTCTGCCCCCACCGCAGGAACGTGTACCGCTCTTGGTTACGCTCGTACTCCAGTTTGGTGTTCTCGGCGAACGCGGTGGCCGTGCCGAAGTTGTCCACCTGCACCGAGTGGTCGATCACCAGCTCGCACGGCACCAGCGGGTTGATCTTCGCCGGGTCGCCGCCGAGAGCCTTCATCGCGTCCCGCATGGCGGCCAGGTCCACCACGCACGGCACGCCGGTGAAGTCTTGCAGCAGCACGCGAGCCGGGGTGTAGGCGATCTCGGTGTCCGGCTCGGCGGTCGGGTTCCAGCGGGCCAGGGCCTCGATGTCCGCCTTCCGCACGCTCAGCCCGTTCTCGCACCGGAGTAGGTTCTCGAGCAGAATTTTCAGGCTGAACGGGAGGTTCTTCGCCTGCGGGATGACCGCCTCGACGGCCGACAGGCGGAAGACGGTGTGGGCCTTGCCGGCGACGGAGAGGGTTCCCTGGGCGTTGAAACTGTTCGACATGAGTCGGGTCCGGTGGGTGGTGAACGCAGTGTAGAGCTATTCTCGGGGCGGCGGCGGGAACGGAAAGGCGGGGGGCGGAACGTGTCCTACAGTTCGACACCGGAATCCCCTCGTTCCCGTGTGCCCCGCAATGTCCGTCACCCTGGTCTGCCCGGCGTGCGACACCGAAGTGCCCACCGACTCGACGGCCGGGGCGGTCCGCTGTCCCACATGCTGGGCGAACGTGCCCGTCGAGACGGCCAGACGGAAAGCGACCGACACCCCGCCGCCGAAAGGGCCGACCGACGCCCTCCCCACGGCGCGGAGGGCTGGGACGCCCCCACAGGGCAAACGGGCGACCGTCCCGAAAGGCGCACGGAAGACCCGCTCGCGGCGGGAGAAGAAGGAGTCGAACGGCTGGGTGTGGGCGGTGGCGGTGGCAGCCCTGGTGCTGGCGGGGGTCATCGGGTTCGTGGTGTTCAGCGGGTCTTCGCCCGACAGCACCTCGCCCGCATCGGCCACGAGCACCACGCCCACGGCCCCGGCGGCCCAACCGGACCCGGACGGGGCGTGGGTGACGGTCTCCACCACCGACGGCGCCACCCTGCTCGCCCCCGGCCCGCTCGCCAAACAGAAGGTGTCGGTCGGCGACGACACCGGCGTCGTCCACTCGGCCGAGGAGGGGAAGTTCACCGCCGCGGTGTACACGTTCGACCTGAAGGGGGACCGCCGAGCCGACACTGACGAGTTCGTAAGTGGACTTCTGGAGGTGTCTCCCCAGCGGGTCCTCCGCGAGGGAATCCGCCCAATCCCCGGCGGGGACGCCGCCGAGTACGCGGCGAGCGACGTCACCGGGTACGATCACGTTGCCTTGGTCATCGGTCGGGGCGGGCGGTGGTTCGTGTTCCACCTGCGTTGGAAGACGGAGGACGACCCGCGGGGGCGGCGGCGGTCGGCGTTCGTCGCGAAGGCGGGTGTCACCTGGTTCCGGTCCGACGCACCAGCCGACCCACCAAAACCGGCTGACCCGGTGAAACCGAAAGACCCGAAGCCGAAAGACCACCCTGCGAACCCGAAGTCCGATGCCGAACCCATTACCGAGGCGTGGGCGGCGATCGACAACAAGGCCGGGTTTGCGGCGGTCGCCCCGAAGGGGGCGCGGGCCGAGCGGCAGTTCGCCGAGCAGAAGCGGCTCGCCGTCGGCGGGCAGAAGTGGCAGATCGAGGACACCCACTGCGTGTACCACGTGTCGTACTTCGACCTGCCGGCCGACTTCGACGCGGACGTGAACAAGTTGATCAAGTCGATTCTGCCGTTCGGGTACGCCGTCGGGGCCGAATCCGAAGCCGTCATCGGGGGGAAGAAGGGGACCGAGTGGCAGCTCAAGCAGTGGGACAAAGTGCGGGGTAAGGCGTACACCGTGCGGTGTGGGTTCCGCTTGTTCATGGCGTTCGCCGTCAGCAAGCACGGCAAGGGGTATGGCGAAGACGCCACCGTCACCCAGCGGGCGGACAAGTTCACCGCTGGTCTGAAGTTCACCTTCGACCCGAAGAACGACGACCCGTATGCCGGCGACCCGAAGTGGGCGGCGATGCCGAACACCACCGCGTTCACCGCGAAAGTGCCCAAGGGATCCACATCCACCAAAACGCACGACGTGGGCGGTAACCCCCGTGTGACCGGCAAACAGTACCGCACCGAGGCGGGTGGGATCACCTTCGAGGTGTACGTCCACGAACTGCCGGCGAAGGCCTCGTCGGCCGCCGTCGTCAAGGAACTGCTCGGCGGTGAGCGGGTCGTTTCCGGCCCGGAAGAAGTCCGCAGCGACGACCGCCGCCGCTGGGCGGCCTACGAACTCGGCTCCCCCGAGCGGCCGACACTGGTTCGCGCGGCCGCCGTCGGCAACCGGGTAATCACCCTGAAGGCGTTCCCCGAGGCACGGGGCGAGGACCGCGTCGGCATCCGCGAGTTCCGCGACAAGGCAGCACAGTTCTTCGATCAGTTCACCGCAGCGGATTGAGCGGGTGGATGGTTTCATTTCACCTCCCCCCCCCACCGGACCAAAAAACCATCCGCCGCGGCTTAAACATCCCATACCGGACAATCACTTACGGCGATTCCCACCCCTCGGTCAGTGCGGGTGAAATGACTGCCCTTCCACGCACACTTCCCGTCCCTGTGTAACAACAACCCGGCGGGGGGCTTCTCACCTCACGTCGGTCGCCGATCGGGTATAATCTCCGCTCATCTGTCGGTTCTCCCCATACCGAATCGGGATCGCGCGATGGCTATCAAATTGACCTGTCCGGGGTGCCGGGACGCGGTGGAAGCCGACGAGGCCGACCGCGGCAAGCGGATCAAGTGCGGCACCTGCTGGGCGGACGTGGACGTGCCCCCCGGTCCGGTGAAGGCCGCCCCCATCCCCGCCGCCAAGCCGGTACCGGCGGCACCGATCCCGGCGGCGAAACCGGTGTCGGCGGCCGCTATCCCGACAGCCACCGCCCTCCCGACAGCCGCCCCGGCGCAGCCCGCGGCCCCGGCTTCCGGCACTGCCCCGAAGCAGGCCGCGCCGGTGCCGGTAGCGGCGGCCTCCAAGCCGGTCACCGCCACCGCGTTGCCCGTCGCCCCGGTCAAGCAGGCCACCCCGGTCGCGGCGAAGGGCAAGGGGAAGAAAGACGACGAGGACGAACCGAAGAAGAAGAAGCGGTTCAAGGAGCGGGACGACCGCGACGACGACGAGGACGACGACGACCGCCGTTCGAAGGCGAAGAAGGGCGGGGGGGGCGGGGTGCTCATCGCGTTCATCTGCATCGGGGCGGTGATGCTGCTCGGGGTGGCCGGGGGCATCGCCGTCATCGTCATGAACAGCGGGTCCAACGCCGCCGCCGCGACCACCGGCACGCCGCCCACGGAGCCGGCGATCAACCCGATCGTCAACCCGAACATCCCTCGTCCGAACCCCGGCGGTGATTTCAACCCCAACCCGCCGGTCGGCGGCGGGCCGGACATCCCGCCCCCGCCCCCGCCGGCCGTCCGCCCGAAGGGGTGGGCCGAGTTCGCCGGCGGGAAGAACTTCCGCTGCGACATGCCCGGCGCGGTCGCGCGGGAGGCGGTCAAGTTCGACCACGCCACCAAGCCGGTCAGCGGCACCGCCTTCCGCGGCGGTGACCAGAACGACGCCATCAAAGTGACCGTGCTGGAACTGGCCCTGCCGGCGAACACCTCGGCCACCACCGCGGCGTTCGTGGCGTCCGCGTTCGGGCTGCCCGAGGCGGCGCTCAAGAAGGACCCGAACGGCCGGCTGGTGAACGGCCACCCGGGCGTCGAGTACACCGCCACCGCCGACGGCTTCCAGACCGCCGTCCTGACCGTCGGGGTGGGGGGCAACGCCTTCCTGTTCCGCTACCAGTGGAAGCCGAACACCCCGACCGCCGACGAGAAGCGGGACAACTTCCTGGCCAGCGTGAGCATCCTGCTGGAGGCGGACGGCCCGCCCGTCGTCCGCGACCCGTTCGGCCGCCCCGACCCGAAGGTGGCCAAGCCGATCCCCCGCCCGTGGGTCGCCCTGGAGAACAAGGACGGGTTCGCGGTGGAACTGCCGCCGGGGGCGAAGCGGGAGAAACACACCCTGGAGTTGGACAACCGCGGCGGGCTGGTGAGCGGGGGCAAGTGGACGGCCGACGACGGGGACGTCGCCTACCACGTGTTCGTCCACGACCTCGGCCCGGACCAGTTGGACGTGGACACCCGCCGGCTGGCCGGCCCGCTCGTCCACGCCGTGTTCCCGCACGAGGTGAACGGGCAGGAGGAGGCCAAGGTGGACGGGAAGGCGGCCACCCGGTGGAACATCCGCCACTTCCACGGCGGCATGACGCACGGGGTGAGCGTGAAGGTCGGGTACCGCGTGTTCACCCTCTTCTGCACCAGCAAGCAGGGCATCTACGGCGGGGCGGACGCCACCATGATCGAGCGGGAGGACAAGTTCCTCAACTCGATCAAGGTGACGTTCGACCCGAAGACGTTCAACCCGTACGCCGACGACCCCGAGTGGGTGCCGATGGCCAAGGCGATCGGGTTCACCGCCCTCATCCCCAAACAGTCGAGCAGCGTGAGCGACTTCAAGCCGTTCTTCTTCCCCGAGGCGCCGGCCGGCAAGGAGTGGAAGGCGGAGATCGACGGCATCACCTACCAGGTGTTCGCGGTCGACTTCACCCCCAACCCGGCGGTCAAGCGGAACCAGTTGACGGACAAGTCCCCGGCCGACCTGGTCAAGTGGTTCACCGACCGGGAGAAGATCGTCGAGGGGCCGGACGTGAAGGCCCGGTTGGGCAACCTGAACGCCGAGGGGTACGTGCTGAACGCGTTCGGCGACCGGCACACGCCCGTCCGGTTCGTCACCGCCGGGCGGGTGGTGTACGCCGCCAAGGTGAGCAAGTCGGACGCCTTCGACAAGCGGGTGGGGGACAAGGAGTACGCCGACAAGACGGCCCGCTTCTTCAACTCGTTCCGCCTGGGCGAGGGGAACATCGCCCAGGGGGGCGGGGCGGTCGGGCCGGGCGGGCCGGCCGAACCGTTCGGCGGCGCCACCGGCGACTTCGCCAAGGTGGCCGAGGCGAAGGTGCAGCCGTTCTGGGCGGGGGTGTTCCTCCCGCAGAAGAAGGAGTTGCTCACCTTCGGGGTGAAGGACGCGAGCGCCAAGCCGGTGCGGGGGGTGCTCCGCCGGTACTCGGTCCCCGACTTCAAGCTGAAGGCCACCTACGAGACGCCCAGCCCGATCAACCGGGCGGTGGCCGACGAGGGCCGCGGGCGGCTGTACGCGGCCACCGTGCGGGAGGCCGAGGACGCCCGCCAGCCGGAGAAGGAGAACCTGATCGCGACCGGCGAGGTCCAGCAATACGACCTGGGCAAGTTGACCGACGGGAGCGTCGGCGAGGGCGAGCAGGTGAAGCCGGTGAACGTGCTGAACGCGGCGGCGACGGCGTTCAAGGTGTCCGGGCTTGAGTGCAGCGAGGACGGGTCGGCGGTGTACGTGAGCGGGGTGACGGTGTCCGGCAAGGCCCCGCGGCAGACGTTCCGCGGCAAGCTGATGAAGTGGGAGACGGCCACGCAGAAGTTCGCCACCGACATGAACACCGACTCGCCGGTGTGGGCGCTGGCCCTCTCCGCCGACGGGAAGAAGGTGGTGGCGCTGGAGCGGTCGATGGACGCCGCCCGCCCGACCGGCAACCTGGTGGTGGTGGACGGACCGGGGTGGAAGCGGACGGGCACGGTGCCGCTCGTCGGCACCCCGAACGACCTGGCCCTCCGCAACGACCGGGCGGCGGTGGTGATGTCCGGCCAGGCGAAACTGCTGGTCGGAACACTGGAAGGGGAACTGACCGAGACCAACCCCGGCGGGGAGATGAACTACGTGGCGTTCACCCCCGGCGGTACCAAGCTGCTACTGTCGGCCGGCGGCCAGGCGGTCGGGCTGACGCTGTACGAGGTGGACAACGCCAAACCGCCGAAACTCACCAAGACGGCGTTCGCCGGCGACCTGAGCGGGCAGTTCGTCATCTCCCCGGACGGCAAGTACGCGGTGATGAACGTGGGCGTGGTGCTCGATCTGGAGAAGAGCAAAGCCAAGTAGGTCGTGGGGGGGCCGGCGCGGGAGGGGGCCGGGCCGCCCACCCCCCCCCCCCGGGGCGGTGGGGGGCGGG
>CAYMHO010000315.1:7761-8029 GCA_964390195.1 uncultured Fimbriiglobus sp.
AGAGAAACGCCACTTTGGTCGTGGTCGCCCGCCGCGAGGGGGAGCGTGCCCCCACCCCCAACCCCCGAGAGCGGGGTGGGCCCTCGCTCCCATTCGCGTCGCTCGACCACGACCTACCCGTTCCCGTACTCGTCCTTCCACTCCTCGTACCACGCCATCTGGATCGCTTCCAGCCGCTTCTCGTTGCTCTCCTCCGGCTTGCCGACGAAGTCGTCCAGGTCCAGCACCCACTTGTGCATGTCGGTGAACCGCACGGTCAGCGGGTTGA
>CAYMHO010000316.1:0-7995 GCA_964390195.1 uncultured Fimbriiglobus sp.
CGCGGCATCCTGAAGGCGTGCGGCGGGGTCGAGGGGTGAGGTGAACCGACGGCGGGAGCCGCCTGGGTGAAAGTAACCCCGGCGGCTCACGCCGCCGGTTCACCTGCCGTAACCTCGGCGGTGAATACTCTTCTCTTCATGCACACCATCCACATTCGCATCGCCGACGCCGCCACCAAGAAGCCGGTGCCGTGCCGGCTTCGCGTCTCGGATGCCGCCGGCAACTACTTCGCCCCGCTCGGCCGACTGGCGGTGTTCGCCTGCGGGGTGGGCGAAGATGTCGGCGGCAGTGTGCGATTCGGCCGCGACAACTTCGCCCACACCGACGGCTCGTGTGAGATCGCGTTGCCGGCCGGCGTGCCCCTGCGAATCCAGGCGTTCCGCGGGCCGGAGTGGACGCCCCTCGACACCACCGTCACCCTCGGCAGTGGGCAGATGGCGATCCGGCTGGAGATGTCCCGCTGGTTCGATCGACACGCCGAGGGTCTGACGAGCGAGGACAGCCGCTGCCACTTCCTTTCGCCCCACGCCGCCCTGATGGAAGCCGCCGCCGAGGACGTGGACACGGTTCACCTGCTCGCCCGCGTCCACTACGGCCTGTCGGCGATCGACGGCAACACCTACCCGCAACTGCCCGGCATCACCAGCTTCAGCGGGCAAGTTCCCGCTCTCGCGACGGATGGACGCACGGTGTTCGTGAACACGCTCAACACCCACCGCACGCTCGGCCATCTGGGTCTGCTGAACTGCCACCGGCCGGTGTACCCGCTGGCGTTCGGCGGCAGCGAAGGGCCGGACGACTGGAGCCTGTGCGACTGGGCCGACCAGTGCCACCGCAAGGGCGGGCGGGTGGTGTGGTGCGACGCCTTCCGCGAAGGGCTGACCGGCGGCGAGGCACTGGTGGCGGTCATCCAGGGGAAGGTGGACGCGATCGAGTTCGACGCGAAGCCGCGGACGACGCCGTTCCTGCCGTGGGTGTACCGGCTGTGGAACGCGGGGCTGATGGTGCCACTGGTGGGCAGCAGCGGGAAGGACAGCAACCGCGGGGTGGTCGGGGCGGTGCGGGGGTATTCGCCAACGAGCCGCGACCGCGAGGGAGCGGAGGAAGTGACCACCGCTCCCTCGCGGTCGCGGCTCGTTCAGGCGTCGTTCGTCACCAACGGCCCCCTGCTCCGCTTCCGCGTCGATGGCACCCGCGTCACCGCCTCCGCCGAGAGCGTCACCCCGTTCGAGAAGCTGGAAATCGTGGCCAACGGCGAGGTGATCGCGTCCACTCCCGCTGCCGCGGGTGAACGGCATTCGGCATCCGTCGAAGTGGAACACGCAGCCCCCGGTTGGGTCGCGGCGCGGGCGGTCGGCGGGGTCGGGTCGATCCTGTTCCCCGATCAGCCGGCGTTCGCTCACACCTCGCCGGTGGCGATCGGTTCCCCAGTCCCGCTGACCGCCGCCGTGACCGCCCTCCGCCAGTGCCTCGACCGCATCCGCGAGTGGGTCGAAACGCAGGCCGGGTTCACCCAGGAGAAGAGGAAGGCCCAGCACCTGGTACGGATCGCGGAGGCCCAGAGCAAGTTGCAGGCGGTGCCAGTATGAGTCGGAAAGGCAAGCTCCGCTGGCCGATCGGCCTTGGCCTCGTGTTATCGTGCTGCCTTCTCTCTTGCGGTGGCTGCTCGTTGCCGTTGTACGTCTTCCCGGAGATCTCGGAACCGCACGCCGAGCAACTGCGCGAAGATGTGGATCGACTCCGCCGATGGTATCCGCCTAGACAAGATGATCGACGTGAATGGCCCGAGACCCTTGGGAGTGCTCGGCCGCCCTCGATTCAGTCGTTGCACCCGAAACGGGTCGAGATGGACGGGGGTGAGCTGTACGTTTTCTTCGATGATTTTCTTGGCCTGGGTCGAGGGATCGTCATCATTCCAGAGGGCGCCGATCGCCCCTGGCCGCACGGGAATCTGACGTACCAGCGGCTGCATCACCGGGTGTACCGTTTCGTGGTTTGGCCGGATTAATTGTGCCGGAAGGTGTCCCCATGAAACGCCACCTGAATCGCGCCGTCCGCTGGCCGGGCCGGCTGATCCGGCGGTTCCTGCCGCGGCGGATCCGCCGCCTCATCCTGGTGCCGGTGGTCATCCTGATCGTCGGCACGGTGGCGTACCCGCTCATCGAAGGGCCGCCGTGGACGGCGTTCGACGGCCTATACATGACCGTCATCACGCTCACCACCCTGGGGTACGGCGAGATCCCGCGAGAACTGTCCTGGCAGGGGCGGTCGTTCACCATGCTGCTCGCCCTGGGCGGCATCTTCACCCTCTTCTACATCGCCACCGAGATCGTCCGCGGGGTGGTGACGGGCGAGATCCGCGACCTGATCGGGAAGGAGCGCATGGAAGACGAACTGAAGCACCTGTCCGGCCACCAGATCGTGTGCGGGTTCGGCCGCATGGGGAAGATCGTGTGCGACGAACTGGAGCGGCTGAAGAAGCGGTTCGTGGTGATCGACAAGATGCCCCAGCCGCCGGGCTGGAACTACCTGCAGGGGTTGCACCTGCAAGGGGACGCGAACGAGGACGAGGTGCTGCGGCGGGCCGGCCTGGACCGCGCGAAGGCGATCATCAGCGTGGTCGGGTCGGACGCCGACAACCTGTACATCGTGCTGAGCGCGCGGCTGCTCAACCCGAAGGTGCTGATCGTGGCGCGGGCGGAGGAGGAGGAGGCCGAGGGAAAGCTGCGGAAGGTGGGGGCGAACAAGGTGATCTCGCCGTACCTGGCCGGCGGGCACCGGGCGGTGCAGGCGGTGCTGCGGCCGGCCGTGCTCAGCTTCATCGAGATGGCCAGCCGGCCGGAGTTCATCGACCTGCAGATCGAAGAGGTGAAGATCGAACCGCGCTGTCCGCTGGCCGGCAAGGCGCTTCGCGACTCGCGGTTGAGCCAGGACTACGGGGTGACGGTGATCGGCATCATCCGCCCGTCCGGCGAGGTGGTGTACAGCCCGTCGGGGGACGCCGTGCTGGAGCCGAGCGCCACCGTCATCGCCATCGGCCCGACGCGGCAGTTGCAGGCGGTGGAGGCGCTGGCGTCGGGGAAATAGAACCGGGAACGCGGTGACCGGGTGCGTCGCACACACCCGGTCACCGCGTTCCCGGTTCCAGGTGGGTCACTTCAGCAGCTTCTCCACCTCGCCCTTCAGGTTCGACCCGTACTGTGCGGCGCGGTCGACCACCTTGCCGTCCTTGCCCACCAGGAACACGTGCGGGATGCCGTGGATGCCGTAGGCGGCGGCGAGCGGGGAGCGGTCCAGCCCGCCGGCGGCGTACAGGTGATACCCGCCGACGCCCGCCTGCTTGATCAGCCCGGCGGCCGTCGCCTTCGTCGTGTCGTCGTCCAGCACCACCGTCACCACCACCAGCCCCTTGGCGGCGTAGTCCGCCTCCAGTTTGGCCAGCTTCTTCAGCTCCTCCACCGAGTCGTTCCCCCAGCTCGCCCACCACAGCACGACCGCCGCCTTGCCGGCCAGGGCCTTCTCGCTGAACGCCTTGCCGTCGATCGTCTCGCCGGTCAGCTCGAACGCCTTGCCCTCGCACCCCAGCCGCTTGATCGCCCCGGCCGCCTTGGCCGCGTGCGGGTGCCCGGCGTACTTGTCGATCACCTTTTCGTACCAGCCGGTGGCGGTCTTCTCCCCGCCCTTCGGGTCGAACTCGGCGGCGATGGCCAACTGCATGACCGCCTCGGGGGCGTCGGCGGAGGCCGGGTGCGCCTTCACGAACGCCTCCAGGGTGTCCTTCCGCCACCCCTGCACCGCCTGCATCTTGGCCGTGTCGCCGCCCGCCTCCTTCAGCTTCACCGCGTACTCGGCGGCGGCGAACCGGAAGGCGGTGTACGCCTTCGTCTCGTCCGCCCCGCCCTTCTGGATGAGGTCGTTCCACGCCCGGAACCGCTTCACCGCGTTGGCGTTGTCCGGGGCCGCCTCGACGGCCGCCGCGTAGGCGTCGATCATCTGCTTCAGCCACGGCAGTTGGGCGGCGGCGGTCGTCTTCTCCACGCACTTCTCGAGCAGCACCGCCCGCTCCAGGTGGTACCGCGGCATGTCGGCGGCGTCCTTCGGCGGGGCCACCTTGCCGATCTCGGCCACCACGTCTTTGATGGCGTCCGGGATGTCCGTCACCCCGTTCGGCCCGCCGGCCTCGGCGACCGCGTCGTCCCCGCCGGTCAGCCCGGCCGCCGGCCCGTCGACCAGCTTCCAGGTGCGGCCGAGCAGCACCATCTCACCGGCCGACATGTACTTCATGTCCTTGCCGTCGCCGCTCGCGTCCACCAGCAGTCCGACGTTGCGGTGCCGCACCAGGTCTTCGGCCGTGCCGATGGCGTCGCGGGCGGTGGTGTGCGGGGCGTCCATTTCCACGTGAACCAGCTTCGCCTTCGCGGTCAGCTTCAGGTCGGCGTTCGCCTTCGCCAGCTTGGCCTCCGCGGCGGCCAGTTTCTTCAGCAGCCGGGCTTCCTCCCCCGCCGGCAGGCCGAGCGCCTTGATCTCCTTCTCGGTCGCCAGCACCGCCTTCAGCCGGGCCAGATCCTTACCGGCCACCGCCGCGAACACCTCCCCGCTCGCCTCCTCGGCCGCGATGCTCACCCACTGGTCGACGACCCCGTCCTCGTTCGCGTCCACCCCCTCCTTCCCGCCGTTCGCCCCGAGCCAGCGGAACGAGTCCGGCTTGCCGTTCCCGTTCCGGTCGTACTCGCGGAACGCCTCCACCCCGTCCAGGTAGTACGACAGGATGTTCCACTTGTCCCCGCCGGAGGTGTCGACGAACTGCCGCAGCTTGCGGCCGGCCGCGTCGGTGACGATGACGCCCTTCGGCTTCGTCCCGTCCTTGCCGGCCTCCCACTGCCGCACGTCCACTTTCACGCCGGCCATCTCGGCGGCAGTCGGCGTGGACACGTTCACCCCGGCGACCGCCGGCACCCGGGCGAGGACCGTTTCCGCTTTCGGTGCCTGTGCCACGGCCGCCCCGCCCAGCCCGACGGCCGTCGCCGCCACCGCCCACAACTTCCTGGACAAACGTGAGGTCGCCATCCGTAGCCTCCTGGGGACGTGGGCCAGCTCCTTCGGCCCGACAGTGGTCCGCTTCGACTAGATCGGCAACGGGACGGGCGGGGGTTGAGGGGAAGGGGGGGGCGAGGCGGACGGATGGTTTAAGCAACCCCCTCCACCGGACCGAAAAACCATTCGTCGCGGCTTAAACATCCCATACCGGCCAAGCACTTACGGCGATTTCGCCCGTTCTGAAGGCTCATGTGAAACCAGCCGCGACCGCCGCCAGATATGCCTCCGCCCCGTCCGCCCGCCCCGCCAGCACCGTCGTCACATACGCCTCCCGCTCCCACCACAGCACCCGCAGGTCCCACACGCAGACCGATTCGCCCCCGACGGCCGCCCGCCACCCGCCGTCGCCGCGGACGTACACCCGCGTCGGCAGTTCGTTCTCCTGGTCCCACCAGCAGAGGATGAAGTAATCCCCGGTCGCCCCCTGGTGCAGTACTACGAACCCCAGCCCCGGCCGACCGGGGGCGGCATCGGTCGGAAGGTCGGCCGTCGCCAGTTCCCACCCGCCGTCGAACCGGTCGCGGTCGAGCGGCCGATCCGCGTACCGGATGGCGTACACCTTCAGCCGGTGCCCGCCGACGGTCCGCACCCCGAGGGAGTCGAGCGGTCGTGGTTGGTAGCGAGCGAACATACCGGTCGTGCCTCCGGTTGGTGGGCGGGCGTCGGTCGCTACGAACTGACCGGACCGTCACCCGGTGCGGTGGCGGGCGAGTCTTCCTCCGAGAAAGCCTCGGCATCCAGTTCTCTCAAACACCGTATGCACGCGATGTGTCCGGTCCGGTAGAGGATCACCTCCCGCCGACCCCACCGGAACCGGTCCGGGTGGAACCCGACCCACATGGGGAACAGCCCACGGCACAGTTCCCAGTACGGGCCCCACTGCCGGTACTCTTCGTCGTCCAAGTCATTGCGGTAGCGGTCCGGGAGGGCGAACCATGTCCGATACCACCACAGCGGGCGGAGTGCCCACGTGACCGGGGTGGGGGCGAACCAGAGTGGTTCGTCCGGCCACACCAGGGCGCCCGACATCCCTTCGTAGGACGGGCGAGCCAGCGGCCACCGCCACGAGCGACGGTTCAGCCGAGGTGCGTACCGCCTCGCCCATCCCTCCAGGTCGTGATCGTCCTGTGGCTTCGGCGCCACGGTGATGCTCCGTCATTGAGCAGGCGAGTACACCAAACGACGTGGGTAAGCTACGACCCTCCCATCCCGTTGCGAGTCGGGGAGACCCCACCCCCGCCGGGGAACTGCGTTCCCTCGGCGACCCCTCCCCAGCGGGGAGGGGTGGGCGTGGCTGGTGTCTCCGCTCGGGCGAGGGAAACCCACAACCCCGCCCCTCCCCGCTGGGGAGGGGTCGCCGTCCCGCGAAGCGCGGACGGCGGGGGTGGGGGCATCGCCAGACCCCTCACCCGCCGGGTTCACTACGTTCACACCGGCGACCTCTCCCCAACGGGGAGAGAGGTGGGCGTGGTTGGCCCACCGTTCAGGAGCGCCCGCCGCTACCTCTCCGGCTTCTTCACGCCGCGTGCGTCCACCGCGGTCATCGCCCCGTAGCCCTCCCGCCACCTGGCCGAGAACTCCACCTGCCCGACGAAGTCGTCCGCCCCGAGTGTCGCCTTCCAGTCCTTCGCCAGTTTGCCGTCCGCATCCACATACACCTTCAACAGGTACTTGCCCTCGGGCAGCGTCGGCTTGCCGGCCCGCCACCCCTTCGCCCGGTCCGAGTCTTTGGCCGCCAGCAGCGTCAGGTTGTGCTGCCAGAGTTTGCCCTTACCCCAAACCACGCGATCGGTCACGGCGATCGGCGATTCGTCCCACGCTTTCTTCTTGTCGTCCCAGGCGAACACGCGAGCCTGGAGGAACTTGTCCGCCCACGCCGGCGGGGTGTCGGTCAACTTCAGCCACACGTCAGTGCCGAACCGCTCCGGGCTGGCGTCGGCCGGTGGCAGGTCCTTCGCGGCGGCGTACTTGTCGGTGCGGATGGCCGCCACGTCCTCGATCCAGGCGCGGAACCCCTTGTAGGCGTCGTCGCCGACGACGAACTTGGTGCCCCCCTCGTGCTTCTCCCCGAGCGGCTTGCGGAGGAGCAGGCTCTTGTCCGGCGCCGCCGGGTCGATCAGTTTGGACGCGATCAAATACTCCATCGTCGCAGCCGGACCATCCTTCTTCACCCACGCCACGCGGTCGCCGTGCTCCTTCTTCAGTTTGTCGTTCTGGGGCGTGCCCTCGGTGTGGCAGTTCATGCACCGGAACCGCCACGCCCACACGTTCTGGGTGAACGACTCCAGCACACGGTCGGCGCGGTTGTGTCGGATGACTTCCGCCGGGCGGGGCGGTTGTGCCCGCTCCTTCTCGTCCAACTTCGGAGCGTTCTTCAGTTTGGGGTCGGCGGCGCACGCGGCGATCCAGGCGAGGAACGCCTCGCGCTCCGCCTTCCGGGTCTTCGCGTGGACCGCCGCCGGCCCATTGTCCCCTTCCCCTCCCATGTCGATGAGCTTGACGATCTTCGACTTCGCCGGCGCGTCCAGGTCGATCAGCCCCTGGTCTCGCAGGCTGCGGAACGTCTTCTCGGCGTCGGGCAGGATGTAGTCCTTCAGGTCCACACCCGCCAGGTGGCACTGGGTGCAGCTCGACGGGTTGGGCGATTTGAAGATGGGCACGATCCGCTTCTCGAACACCTCGGCGGGCGTCGGCTCGGCGGCGGACAGGGTCGTGGTTGCGAAGAGCAGGAGAGCGAGGGGGAGAACGGGGCGAGGCACGATACGTCTCCGAGCGGGTGGGCGAAGTGGATCCGCCGTGGCGGTAGACTACGGCGCGACTGCGGCGACCCCCACCACCTGTGAGCCCGACGCGCGACAACGTATTGCAAGGGTACCGCAAGTGGAGTGCGGTGAACG
>CAYMHO010000317.1:0-7975 GCA_964390195.1 uncultured Fimbriiglobus sp.
CGACATCTGATGCGACTTCGTACCCACCAAATTGTCAAAGAGCCAACTTCACCCCGGCTAGGGCCGGGGGCTGCGATTCTGATCGGCTTTGATTGGCCTCTCAGGTCGCAAGGTCTCGCCTCGACTTTCTGCCGTAAGTGCTTGTCGCACTTGGCTTTCAGTCACTTGGCGAGGTGTATATTAGCCGTCGATCCGTCGCTGTCAACCCGGCCCGCGTTTTTTTCTTCTCTCGTCTTTCTCGCAGGCCACTCGGGTCAATCTTCCACCAGCGACTCACCGACTTCGGCTGTTTCGTTCACGGAACCGAACCACTCATACCGTCTGTGGAGACGAGGGGATTTGAACCCCTGACCCTCTGCTTGCAAAGCAGATGCTCTCCCAACTGAGCTACGTCCCCGGTCGTTCGTCCCGACTCGGGCAGTCGGTTCAGTCCGTCCTGTTCCGCACCGTGTGGGTGTACCAGGATTCGAACCTGGGACCTCAGCTTTATCAGAGCTGCGCTCTAGCCAACTGAGCTATACACCCCTGCTCTGGTCCTGCTCGTTGTCTTGGTCCTCACCAAACGCAAGAGCCAAACCGTTTTGGTTTGGCTCTCTTCCGGCAACCGATATCCCGGTGAGAGCTACCTGTCTCCGTGAGACGGGCGAATCGTCGATTGGGAAATTCGGCGTGCCATAGGCATCACGACCGGGGTTGGTGAGCGGCTAGGGGATTGTAAAGGCATCGGCCGACCCGTCAAGCCGACCGCACTTTTTTCGCCGGCCAGTCCCCGGCCGTCGGTTCCAGGTGCTTTGCCGGCATAGCACTTCCGTCGATGCCGGTTTTCACGGATAATCGCCGGGAACGCCCCCAACTTGCGCCGGAAACCCGCCATGCCCCCCACCCCGTCACCCGGCCGACAACTCCGCAACGCCTGGGTGAACCGCCCACTGCTCGTCCCCGGCGTGTTCAATCCGCTGGTCGCACGCATCGCCGCCCGGTTGGGTTTTCAGGCCGTTTACCTGTCCGGCGGGGCGCTCTCGGCGGGCACCGGCCTGCCAGACATCGGCCTGGTCACCCTCGCCGAGTTCGTCGCCGAGGCCCAGCGGATCACACAAGCCACCTCCCTTCCACTGATCTCCGATGCCGACACGGGGTTCGGAGAAGCCCTGAATGTCGAGCGAACGGTGAAGATGTTCGAGGCGGCAGGGGTCGCCGGCATTCACCTGGAAGACCAGCAGATGCCGAAGCGGTGCGGGCACCTGTCGGGGAAGGCGCTCGTTTCCGCCGAGGAAATGCAGGCGAAAATTCGGGCCGCGGTGGCTGCCAAGCGCGACCCCGACTTCGTGATCATCGCCCGCACGGATGCCCGCGGGGTGAGGAACTTCGACGACGCGGTCCGTCGGGCCAAGCTGTATTTGGAAGCCGGGGCGGATGCGATCTTCCCAGAGGCGATGGAGTCGGCCGAGGAGTTCGCGGCGTTCGCCGAGCAGGTGCAAGCCCCGCTGCTGGCGAACATGACCGAGTTCGGAAAGGGGCCGTTGCTGGACGCGGCCGAGTTGGCGGACATGGGTTACGCGATGGTGCTGTACCCGCTCACGGCGTTCCGGAGTGCGATGCGGGCGGCGGAGGAGACGCTGATGGAGGTGATGGCGAACGGGAACCAGCGGGGGCGGGTGCCGACGATGATGACGCGGGCCGAACTGTACGACCACCTGGGGTACACCGGGTACGAAGAGCGCGACCGGGCGTATTTTGGGGGGCACAACGAGCCGCGACCGCCAGGGAGTGGGTGATTCAGACCCCGCTCCCTGGCGGTCGCGGCTCGTCCCCGTTCTGCCGGCACTTCGGCGGGCCGAAGATCTCGGTCAGCACCACGGCGAGGGCCGGGGTGTGCGGGTTCTTCAGCAGGACGGCGAGTTGGCGGGCGAGCGGGGTGGTCGGGCCGGTCGATTTTGTCCCGGCGGGGATCGACGGTTTCGGTCGCAGGGGGGCGGCCGTCGGCACCGTCCCCCGTGGGGTGACGACCGTGGCCACCGGCAGGTCGTCGGTGGGGATCGGCGGGAGGGCGGTTTTGGACCGGGACCGCTTGGCGGCCGGGGCGGCGGTGGGAATGTCTTCCCGCTTCTGACGGGCCGGCTGGACGGTCGGCACGGGGGCGGCGCGGGCCACCGGCCGGGCCGTCGGGATGGCCTTCTGGCGCTGGGCGTCCACCGCCTGGAAGTACCGATCCAGGTCGTTCCGGTTGGTCGGGTTCGGGTTGGGGTTCTCCTGGGCCGCCCGTGCGCGGCGCTCCCGCTCGCGTTCGCGGTCCCGCTCCTGCTGCCGGCGGTCACTCGCCCGCTTCAGCATCTGCGTCAGGTAGCCGAGGATCGACATCACCACGATGATGCCGAAGGTGATGAGCAGACCGCCCATGTGATTGGTGCCTTTGTCCCCCTCTCCCCCCAGGGGAGAGGGGAACCGACACTACCGCCCGGTTCCGTCCGACGGGTTGTTCGTCTGGCCGGCGATGCCCTGCCGCATGTTGGTGTCGGCCTGCAGGTTCTTCATGTTGTAATAGTCCATCACCCCGATCCGCCCTTCCTTGAACGCCGACGCGATGGCCAGCGGCACCTCGGCTTCCGCCAGCACCACCTTCGCCCGATTCTCCTGGATGGCCGCCTGCATCTCCTGCTCCAAGGCCACCGCCATCGCCCGCCGCTTCTCCGCCTCGGCGTTCGCCACCTGCAAGTCGGACTGGGCCTGCTTGGCGGCCAGCAGCGCCCCGACGTTGTCGCCCGGCTCCAGGCTGGCGATGTCGATGGACACGATCTCGAACGCCGTCTGGGCGTCCAGGCCGGAGTGCAGCACCGTCTGCGAGATCATGCCGGGGTTGGCCAGCACCTCGCGGTGGTCGAGGGCCGAGCCGATGGCCTTCACGATGCCCTCGCCGACGCGGGCGATGATGGTCTCTTCGGTCGCCCCGCCGACCAGCCGTTCCAGCTTGGTCCGCACGGTCACGCGGGCGGTGGCCAGCAACTGAATGCCGTTCTTGCACACCGCGTCCAGCTTCCGCCCCTTCTCGGCCGGGCAGTCGATCACCTTCGGGTTCACGCTCGTCCGCACGGCGTCGAGCACGTCCCGGCCGGCGAGGTCGATCGCGGCGGCCGTTCGCCAGTTCAAATCCAGGCCGGCCTTGTGGGCGGCGATGACCGCTTTGACCGTTTGCAGCACCCGCCCGCCGGCCAGGAAGTGGGCTTCCAGGTCTTCGGTGTTCACCGGCACCCCGGCCTGCACGAGGGCGATCTTCTGGTTGACGATCATGGCGTACGGCACCTGCCGCAGTTTCATCCCGAACATGCTCCAGATGGAGATGTTCGCCCCGGTGAGCAGGCTCTGGATCCACAGGCGGACGAAGCTGAAGAAGATGAACAGGATGATCAGGAACACCAGCGCCGCGACGCCGGCGGCGATGATCAGGATCAGGCCGACGGGGTCGTTGTTCCCGCCGCCCCCCCCGCCGCCCGTGGGGTCGGCGGGGGCGGTCGGTTTCTGCGCGAACAGAGCCAGTTGGAGTGCCCAGATCACGGGGTGTCCTTGAGTGTGGGGAAGGCGTGTTCAGCCCGCCGGGGGACGGCGGGGATATGGGTAGTGTATGCGGGCGGTTGGAGACCTGACCCCTCACTCGTCCAGGTTCAGATCGACCAGCGTGGCCCCGGCGTTCACCCGCCGCACGAGCACCCGCCCCGCCTTCACGCTCACCACCTGCACCTGCACGCCGGCGTCGAGCATCACCCCTTCGGTCTGGGCGTCCACCCGCCGGCCGTCGAACAGCACCACCCCGGCCGGCCGCATGGGGGTGGCCGTCCGGCCCACCTGCCCGACGAGGGCGTCCAACTCACTCAGTTCGGGGATCGTCTGGGCGACGGTGCCGCCGGCCCGCTTCGGGTCCAGCCCGCTCTTCACCGCCATGCCCTTCCACGCCTTCACCATCAGCCAGCCGATCACCGGCACGCCGACGCAGAAGCCGATGACGCCGACCGTCGCCTCGGTGCGGGTGCCCCAGATGAGCACCACCCCGACCGCGGCCATCAGCAGCAGGAGCGCGGCCACCACGAAGAACCCGCCGGCCGGGAACGAGAACTCGCCCACCAGGGCGACGAACCCGAGGGCGGCCAGGACGAGCGCGATGATCAGGTAGAGGGCCATGCTCGGTTCCCCTCTCCCCCAGGGGAGAGGGGGACTTTCTACACCTCTTTCACCACGATCCGCGTCCCCTCCACCTCCACCACCTGCACGCGGGTGCCGGCGGGGATGAACCCGCCGTCGCTCACCACGTCCACGTACTCCTCGCCGAACTGCACCGTCCCGGCCGGCCGCAACACGGTGGTGCTCACCCCGATCGCCCCGAGCAGGGCCGCCGCCTGCGCCGCCCCCGGCAGAACGGTCGGGTCGGCGGCTTCGCGCTCGGCGGTCGGGGCGAGCATCATGCGGTTGGCCACCGGCACTTTCGGCAGGAAGCGGGCGATGAGGAACGACACCACCCCGGCCCCGATGATGGCGAAGATGTACATGGCCATCCGCTTGCCCACCTCGATCCACTGGCTGCCGTCCTCGGGGATCTTGTCCATCGTCACCAGCACGATGGCCGACAGCATGGCCAGGATGCCCACCACCCCCGGCACCCCGAAACCGGGGAAGACGAACACCTCCAGTAAGATCAGGATCAGGCCGAAGATGAACAGCAGGCCGGCCAGCCACGCCATGTGCCCGCTCACCGGCGCCCACGCCCAGAACAGCATGATGAAGCACAGGGCGGCGACGATTCCCGGCACGGTGACGCCGGGCACCTTCAGCTCCAGAATCAGGCCGATGAACCCGACGATGATGAGGATGATGGTGACGGCCGGCTCGCGGAGGAAGTTGCGAACCCAGTCCAGCCACGGCGGGGTGGCGTCCTTCACCTTGGCCGTTTCCACCCCCTTCAGGGCGTACACGTCGGTGATGTCGGTGGTGTCGATGACCGCCGTCACCAGCCCGAGTTGCTTCGCCTCGGTGGCGGTCAGCCGCAGCAGTTCGCCCTTCTTTTTCAGGGTGCCTTCCTGATTCCACTCGGCCTTCTCCGCGTCCGCCTGGGCCTTGGGCATGACGGCCGTCTTCCGCTTGTCCACCGCCCCCCGCACCTTCACCAGTTCCAGGTCCTTGTCCACCATCCCCCGCAGCAGGTTGGCCGGCAGGTTCTGCTTGTCGGCCAGGTCGGCCAGCAGCGGGGCGAGGGTCTCCGGCCCCTGCTTGGTCTTCGTCATGTACGGGCCGAAGTCGCCGAACGTGCCCTCCGGCACGCCCTCGCCCATGCTCTTGCGGGTGCTCATGACGACCTCCGAGCAGCCCAGCGCGATGACGACCGCCGTGTTGTTCGCGTTGCTCGGGATGAACGCCACGATCCGCAGGCCGGGGCCGGCCTCCGGGTACTGGAACTTGATCAGGTCTTCGGCCAGGTCGCGGGCCGCGGCGGCGTCCCCGCCGTCGCACTCCAGTTGCAGGAACAGCAGGTTGCCGCCGTTGCGGACCACCTCCCGCACCCCGCGGGCGACCGTCTCCCGGGCCGACTGGGTGATGTCGTCCCGCAAGACGTACCGGTAGGCCACCGGCGCGGCGGTGTTCGGGTCGCCCCGCAGGCTGCCGGGGGTGACGTTCAGCAGCACGGCCAGGTCGCTCAGGTTCTGGGCGGACAGCTTCCGCAGGCCGAACTGGGCCATCTGGTCGGAGTTGAACAGGCCGACGACACCCACATCGACGACCGGCTTGGTGTCGGACGCGGTGCCCCCGTCCTTCTCGAACTTGGCTTTGTCCTGCGAGTCGAAGTACCAGTCGGCCTTGCCCTTCTGCCCCTTCATCAGCCGCACGTTCTTGTCGAACATCTTCCGCACGACGGCGAAGTGAGCCGGCCGCAGTTCGCCGAGCAGGGCCTCGTACCCGAGCTGATCGACCCGCCCGAGCGGGTCGGCCCCGGCCGGCACGATCTCGCCGACGCTCGCCTCCTTGCTCATGGCCAGTTCGTTGCAGCACAGGGCGGGCAGCACGGCGTGGCCGGTCAGCTTGCGAGACACGTAGGCCACCGTGTTCACGTCCCGCCAGCCGGAGATGTCCTTCGCCAGCTCGTAGCACGCGCCGTAGCTGGTGCTGTTCGTGTCCACGTCCTTCGGGGTGAACCAGAAGATGACCTTCGACGGGCGGCTGGCCCCGCTGGCGAGGGCGCGGTTCACCTGCTCGCGGATCCGCTCGGCCCCCTTGGAATCCAGTTGGGCGGGCACCGGCACCAGCAGGCCGGCGTCCCCCTGAGCCGCCGCGAATGACGCCAACCCGAGCAGTCCGACCAGCGCCAACAGCAGACGTGCCGACATCGCAGCCCCCTTCATCCCGACCGCGGGAAGCTCGGAACACTGCGGGGATTATAACTCGCGGGAGGTCAGGAGTCGTCAAGTCTTCAGGTCGTCAAGTCGGGGCGAGTCGTCAAGTCAACAAGTCTTCAGGTCTTCAGGTCAAGAAGAAAGCCCCGCCGAGAGGGACATCAAGGTCTCCCGACTTGACGACCTGAAGACTTGCTGACCTGACGACTTAGCGCCGCGACGGCCATTCGGCGACGGTCATGTCGATCGACCGGGCCTGCTTGTTCCGCCAGACGCTCAACTTGATCTGCTCGCCGGGCGGCAGCCCGCCGACGATGTTGATGAAGTGGTTCTCGTCCCGCACCTCCAGCCCGCCCACCTTCTGAATCACGTCCCCGGCCACCAGCCCGGCCCGCGCCGCCGGCCCGTTCGGGTGGGTCGACTCGATCGCCGCCCCGCGGAGCTTGGTCAGCCCGAGTTTGAGGGCCGTCTGGGCGTCGAGCATCGGGGCCATCTGCATGCCCAGGTAGCCGCGGGTGACGCTCCCCTTCTCCAGCAGTTCCTTACCCACCCGCTTCACCAGGTTGATGGGGATGCTGAACGAGATGCCGGCGAACGTGTTGGTCGTGTTCCCGCCGTTGGCGATGGCCGTGTTGATGCCCACCACCCGCCCGCTCGCGTCCGAGAGCGGGCCGCCGCTGCTGCCGGGGTTGATGGCCGCGTCCGACTGCAAGAACTCCTTGATGCGGATGGTGTTGTTCAGGCTCACCTGCCCCCGCTCCTTGGCCGAGATGATGCCGTGCGTGACCGTCTGGTTGAACCCGAGCGGGCTGCCGAACGCCAGCACCCAGTGGCCGGGCTTCAGCTTGTCCGAGTCGCCCAACTCGGCCGCCGGCAGGTCGTCGGCGGTCAGACTCAGGACGGCGATGTCGGACGGCGGGTCGAGCCACACGCGGTCGGGCGTGAGGATGCGGCCGTCGTACAGCGTCACCAGAATGTCGGCCGCCCGGGCGCCTTCAACGACGTGGTTGTTGGTGACAGCGAACACCCCGCGGAAGCCGTCGAACTTCATCAGCACGGCCGACCCCGACTCCTCCGCCGGCTTGCCCTTCGGGGCGTTCGGCTTGTGGGCGTCCACCGACACCACCGACGGCATCACCTTGCCAACCACCCCGTCGAACTGGGGGACGGCGGACGGCTCGAACCTGGGCGGGGCGTCCGGGATGGTGGCCGGCTGGGCGGACACCGGCGACCGGGGGGCGAACAGCATCTGGGCGGCGATCCCGCCGACGAACGCGGCGACCAGGGCGACGACAACCGGGACGTGGCGCTTCATCGGGAGGCCCGTAGGGTGGGTCCGAGGGGTGGTCACACCCCGCGCGACCCACGCGAGACGACCACCCGTGGGTCGCGCCGGACCTGTCGGTCCGCCCGGACCCACCCTACTCTACTTGGTCCGTCAATTCGCACTTGAGGGGAACTGTCCGCCGATCGGAAACGGGTCGGGGCGGTGTCGGAGCAACCAACAAAAAACCCACCGGCCTCACGACCGGCGGGTTCGACTGTGTTCTGCTCGCTCCGCGAGCGGGTTCAAACAGACCGCTCGCGGAGCGAGCAGAACACTT
>CAYMHO010000318.1:0-5662 GCA_964390195.1 uncultured Fimbriiglobus sp.
CAGCCCGACCTGTTCGACATGAAGTTCGTGCGGGACGAGCTGTTCTACTACTCGCGGGACGAGAACCAGTTCCTGCGGCGGCGGCGGGTGTTCCTGTTCGTGTTCGACCCGAGCCTGGCCGACGCCCGGGTGAAGGACCCCGAGTTGCCGTACCAGCGGATCGTACTCGCCCTGGCGGTGGTGCTGGCGGTGGTGCGGCGGTTGAGCGACTGGCTGAGCACGGATGCCCTGCGGTTCGAGTTGCTGTTCCCGCCGGCGAAGGGGAAGTCGCCGCTGGAGTCGGAGGCGAAGCTGTTCGAGATCCTGCTGAGCGAGTTGCGGGCGACCGGGTCGGCGGCGGTGGCCCGCGTCGGCGGCACGGACGGCAAGAACCCGCACACGAAGGCCGACCACTTCGCCGGCGTGCTGGACTCCCCCGAGGGGGTGCAGGCCTATTGCGAGCGGGCGAGCCGCACGGCCCAGGTTCAGGTGCTGAACGTCGGCGCCGCCCCGGAGTGGCGGGAACTGGAGACGGCGGTGGTGGCGGCGCTGGCGGTGGCCGGCCCGACGCCGACGCTCACCGACGGGCACGGGGAGAAGACCCCCCTGCCGGCCGACGACCCGTTCGAGGCGTGGGTGGAGGCGGTGCTGCGGGTGCTGGCGATGTGGGTGTGAGTTCGGTGAGCCGCCGGTTCATCCGACCGGCGACTCGCCGCCGTCGGTCACTTGATGCGGAACTCGAACTTGGCGAAGAACAGCATCTTGCGGTCGCCGGTGCGGTACAGTTCCTCCAGCATGAGCGACAGGTCCGGCGTCACCTTCGTCGGCTTCAGCTTGTCCACCCCGCTGTCGATGCTGAACTTCACCTCCTTGTCCCAGGCGATCATCCCCCGCTCCAGCCACACCGTCACCTGCTTCACCCCGCGGTTCGTCTTCACCACGATGGTGTCCCCGTTGATCACGTCCACCGCGATGCTGGCCGCCGGCGGCGGCAGGTCCGGTCGCTCCGCCTTCTTCGACGTGAGCGTGTTGCCCGCCATCAGGTCGCTCACCCCCACCCAGTAGAAGCGGTCGTCGCCAGGGCGGAAGGTGTGCCAGGCGTCGAACCGGCTGCCGTCCATCCGCAGCGACTCCAGCCCCCGCACCCGCTTCTTCCCCTTCATCCAGTCGAAGATGGTCGGCACCTCGGCCGCGAACCAGTCCGCCTCCCGCCCCTTGTACACGCTCAGCAGGGCGTAGTACCCGTACGGCAGCCAGTTCTGGTACAGGCTCCGCAGCCCCTCGTTCGCCGGCGACAGCTCGCCGGTGACGGTGTACACGGCCAACTTCTGGGCGTTCTTGGCGTAGTCGCGGTAGAACTGGGGGACGACCGCCGGGGACATGGCCGCCACCCCGGCGAACCCGTCCGGCTTGCTCATCGCCAGGTCGAGGGCGAGCGTGCCCCCCTGTCCGAAGCCGAACGCGAACACCCGGTCCGGGTCGGTGTTGAACTTCCGCCCGGCGTCGCGGACGGCCGAGGTGACGATCCGGTGGTCGGTGCCCATGAAGTCGAACTTCTTCCCGCTGAACGCCGGCGCCCACTCGGGCGAGATGAGGATGTACCCGCGGCGGTCGGCCTCGGCGGCCAGCAGGCCGATCATCTTGGCCGCGTCCACCCCGGGGTCTTGCAACGCCACCACCACCGGGTACGCCCGCCCGTGGTGGTACTCCGGCGGCAGGTGGACGTAGTAGTCCACCCCGTTCAGGTCTTCCGGCAGCGGGTCGGAGGTGACCCGGTAGGTGTTGCGGGCGCCGCACTCCTTCACGTCGATCGGCTTGCCGCGGCGCTTGGCCAGGTTCTCGGCGTCGATCGGCGGGAGGAGGGACACGACCTGCGCGATCTCGTCCGGCCCGAGGGCGTCGGTCGCCTGCTGGTACTTGTTCAGGATGGTGGTGCGGGCGTTCGGCGCCCGCTCGCTCAGGTAGGCCGCCACCATCGCCCGCGTGCTCCACACCTTCGCCCCGTACACCGCGTCCGGCTTGGCCCCGTTCTTCCCGAGCAGCCACCCGCTCACCGCCAGGGCGAGCGCCGCCTCCGGCCTGGTCTTCGGCTGGCGGCCGGCGGCCCGGTCGCGGGCGATGGTGTCGGCCACCTGGGTGAACGTCTCCAGCCGGTCGACGGCGTCCGGGTGAAGCTCGGCGTACACCGCCTCGGCGCCGGGGATCAGCCCCTTCCACTCGGCCGGGACCGCCTTGCCGGGGAACGTCAGTTCGATCGGCACCCCGCCGACCGCCGCCGCCGCGTGCCGGTGGTCCGCCCCGGTCGCCTCGTCGATCAGCGCCCGCAGGTGCTTGCGGGCCGCCTCGTACTTCGGCTGGAGGGTCTCCACCGTCGCCTTCAGGTTGCTCAGCCGGGCGAGGGTGGCCTTGTCCTCCACCTTCGGCTGGTACCCCTTGAGCACCTGGGCGGCGAGCTGGTACTGCCCGGCGGCCACCGTCACCTCCAGTTCGTCCAGCACCCACCCCACCTCGGCCTTGTCGATCGCCGCCGACACCTGGTCGGCCTTGTCCACCGCCTCCTTCGGCCACGCCCACGGGATGTCCTTCTTCGCCTTGTCCAACTCCGCCTTCGCCTCCGCCCGCCACCCGCACTCGAGCAGGAACTCGGCGACCTTCACCCGCTTCATCGGGTCGGGCACGGGCAGCCAGCCGTCCCGCAACTCCGGGTGGTTGGCCAGCAGCCCCCGCACCACCGCCGGGCCGAGTTCGGTCGTGCCGTACACCTGCCGCAGTTGGTGCGTGACGGTGGTCAGGTAGACGTACTTCGGGGTGATGTGGCTGGCGACCTGCACCATCTGCACGTCCGGCGACTTCGGGTAATCGACGGTGATCCGCCGCCGCCCGTCGGCGTTGTACTCGCCCATGGTGATGGTCGGGCTGCCCACCCCTTGCGGCATCTTCGCCGGGCCGACGGTCGCCGGCCGGCGGTACTCCAGCACCTTGTCCTCCTTCGGCCCCTTGATCAGCTCGATCCCCTTCTTGGTGTTGTTGCTGAAGTGAACCCACTTCGCCCCGCAGTTCAGGTAGTCGGTCGGGAACTTCATGTCGAACGGGCTGTCCAGGATGGCCGGGCCGTTCACCTCCTTGCCGTGCTTGCCGCGGATGGTGTACCCGTCGGAGAAGATGACCGCGTCCTGGGCGACCGCCGCCGGGGCGGCGAGGGCGAACGCCAGGAGCGGCAACAGGCGGCGGGGGTGGCACATGGCGGCGGTTCCAAACGGTGCGGTCGGGGCGGCGGTTAACACATTGTCCACCCGCCGGGGGGTCGGTCAAGCGGGCGGCGGGTTGCCCGGCCGGCGGGCGGGTGGAACAATAAGCTTCACCGGGCGTCGAATGGTCCAACGGGCCGACCGCCGCGGGCGTTGGAGGGGCGTGATGCCGATCACGTTTCGGTGTGAGAAATGTCGGAACAAGCTGAGCACCGCCAAGCGGAAGGCGGGCAGCACGGTCGCCTGCCCCAACTGCGGGAGCGAGGTGCGGGTGCCGACCGCCGCCGACAAGCTGGACCGGAAGGTGGAGAAACTGCTGGCCTCGGCCGCCGCACGGGCGGAGGCGAACGGCCAGGTGGCCGCCGAAGCGCCGGAACAGGAGCCCGAGCCGCCGCCCGCCCCGGTGCCCCCGCCGCCGGCCAAACCGCCGGTCGCACGCCGGGCGAAGGCGGCACCCCTGCCCAGCCCGGCCAAGCTGAACGAACTGCCGCTGTTCGAGCGGGAAGACTTCGCCGAGATGCTGGAGCAGGACGCCGAGGCGGAGGAGGAGAAAGACCCGCTCCCGCTCCCGGCCGAACCGCCGCCCGCGGCCGACGGCTTCCTCGTCACCCGCGGGACGGCCACGATGGTGATGGTGGCGGTGGTGGTGCTGCTCGGCCTGGCGTTCGCCATCGGGTATTTGGTCGGCAGCAGCCGGGGGTGAACCGCCGGACAGCCCGAAGGGCTGAGAGTCCTCAGCCCAGGGCGAGCGAAGCGACGCCCTGGGTGGCGGGGTTAAACACCCGCAGGCTGAAGGCCTGCGAGACCGGCTGCCAGCCTTTCAGGCTGGGGGGATGTGCTGACCCACTACCCTGGGCTGAGCACTTTCAGGCCTTCGGCCTGCGGGTCGGGCGTTCCGTCCGCCGCCAACCCTTCTCCCGCTTCCACAGCCCTTCGAGTGCGATCCACCCGAGCCAGGCCACCAGCGCCGGCAGCACCCACACCCACCGCCACCGGCCGGGCGTTCGCCCCACCCGCCGCACCGCCCGCAGGTACACCCACCCGGTGCCGGCCAGCAGCACGGCCAGCCACACCGCGAGCACCCAGTCACCAGCGACCGTCACCGCCACCGCCGCCACTGCCAACTGGATCAGCACCAGCGGCTTGCTGGTGAACAGCCGGCTGACCCACCCGCCCGGCACCCGCAGGGCCGCCCGCCACCGCCGCCGTTGCGCGGACAATCCGCCCGCTGTGTTCGGGGCGTCGCACAGCACCGCCTCGTCGGCCAACCGCACCCGCACCCCGGCCCGGTGCAACCCCGCCGCGTACTCGGCGTCTTCGGCCAGCCCGGTCGTCGCCCACGGCAACCGTTCCAGCACCCGGCGGGCGAACAGCATCCCGGTCCCCCGCAACGGCACCCCGCACCCGAGCCGGTCCAGCCCGACCGCCACCGCGTGATCCACCTCCGCCCCGACCGCCGCCAGATAGCCGGTCGGCCCGACCGCCGCGTTCCGCGATCGCACCCGCGCCTGCACCACCTCCGCGCCGCCGGTCAGGTGTTGGTCGAGCCGGCGGAACAGGCCGGGCGACACCTCGCAGTCGGCGTCCAGAACGAACACGGCGTCGGTCGGGTCGAGCAGGCGTTCCATCCCGAACGCGAGCGCGTACCCCTTCCCGCGATGTTCGGAGTCCTCCCGCACCAGCACGCCGGCCCCGTGATCGCCCGCCACTTGGGCCGTACGGTCGGTGCAGTTGTCCGCCACCACCAGCACGCGGAGCAGTTCCGGCGGGTAGTCGGCGGACGCCACCGACCGCAGGGTGCGGGGCAAGCCGGCTTCTTCGTCGTGGGCGGGGATGAGGACGGTGAAGGTGTGAACCGGGGCGGCGGACATCGAACGACGACGGGCCTTCAGGCCGATCAACGTGAGCAGGACGTAGTACCCCGCGGCGGCGGTCGCCGGCAGCAACAGCAGCAGGCACACGGCGGTCATGGCGGGGGTCCGAACAGGGGGCGGGACCATACGCCCGACCGCAACCGGCCGCAACCCCGGTCTGCCCGTGCCCGGATCGCAACGGGACGGAGCCACTCTGGGCGGAAGAAAGAGGACGGGAAAGGAACTGCGTTCCACGACCGGCGGATCGAACCGGTCACCCACCCCTGAGAGGAGGGCGGGGAAGAATGATGGATGGAAGGAATCCCCCTTACCCCCCTTGTGTTAGGGGGGTTCCTCACAAGATAAACACCCCCATCTTGTGAGGAACGGCCCGATGGGGCGGGCGGGAGCGGGCGTTTCCACAATCCTTCTTTCCCGCCCTGTCTTCGATGCGGGGGAGGAATGAGCGACGGGCGGGGTAGTGGAGCCCCCACCCCGCGCCGGGGGCGCGCGGCCGCCCAACCCCCACCACCGAACGGGGGGGGGGGGGGCCCCCCCCCCCCGCGCCCCCCCCCCCCCCCC
>CAYMHO010000318.1:5672-7951 GCA_964390195.1 uncultured Fimbriiglobus sp.
GGCTCGTCTCGCTCCGCTCGACGATCCACCCTCTCCCTCAGGGGGAGAGGGTCTCCCACGCCACCGTCGCCGAGTGACCGTGGACGTGAGCGAGGCGGGCAGCACACCCTCTCTCCGTGAGGGAGAGGGGCGGACGGGGAGAGGCGTGCGGAAACCATCGGCGACGGGGTGCTCAAGAACCGCGTGAGCCGTTCGTCCCGACTTGGACTTCAAGAATCGCCGCTCGACACCACGCGACCTGGTTCGGCGGCGTCACAGCTTCCGCCACTGTTCAGATTCGGGAATTCGATCGGTGACATCCCGGTTGGCAAAGAAGCGGACCAGCCCGCAGTCGGTACAGGCGACCACGGAGAGCTTGGCGGACACCATCCCCAAGTACTTCTCCAATCCCGGAAGGTAGTTCGGGGCATAACCACCTCCGGCGCTGACCTCGTCGCTGACGTAGAGGTTCTCGCCTCCACAATTGGTGCAGTTGCTCGCCGGCTTCACGGGAAGCACCTCCATCTGTCACCGCCGAACTTGGCAACCACCCGCGTCGGCCACGTTGCCGGAAACGGGAAACCGGCCCGACCACCCCCCGCATCGGGCCGTTTCTTCCAACAAAACCCCGGGGTCAGGCCGGCCCCGGCCCGTCGGCCACCCGCGCCGCGAAACTCAGCCGCAGGTTACACGTCGGGCAGAACTTGTCTCGGCCGATCCGGGGCGACTCGACCGTCCGCACCCGTTGCAGGGCGTTGAGCGGCAGCCCCACGCCGGGGGCGAGCCGGTCGCCCCACCCGCCGGGGACCATGAACTCTTCCAGCTCGCACGCCCGGCACAGCACGAGCGTGTGGCCGGACGGGAGCCGGTGCTCGGTGTACGCGGCGGCCGGGTCGAACCGGGCGACCGACTCGGGCCAACCGCCGCACACGTCGCACGGGGTCACGTCACGGACCTCCAGCGGCGTGAAGCAGCACGGGCATTGCACGTCTCCCACTGCGACCCTCCCGGCCCGTCACCCGTCGGACCACACCTCACGGAACTCGATCCCGCGGTACCCGCCGGCCGCCACGAGGGCCGGGAAGTCGGCCGCCCCGTCCGCGACCGTCACGAACTGGTGCCACGAGAACGCCCAGGTGTCCGGGTCGTCCGGGTCGGGCTTCAGGACGTGCGGCAGGCGGAACAGCCCGGCGCCGTCGAGCGACGCGGCGTCGAAGGCGTACCCGACGATCTCGTCGACGTCCACCTCGCCCGCGTCCCAGTCGAACGCGTCCCGGATGTCGGTGCAGTTGAACCAGAACATGTCGGTGCCGTCGTCCACCTTCACGGGCAGCAGCTCGCCGGCCCGCGTGAACCACGGGCCCAGGTGCTCGGCGACCCGCGGGGTGACGGCCCACTGGCCCGCGTGTAGGTCCCGGAAGTCGCCGTGCTTGGCGCGGGCGGCCGCGCTCCTTCGCACGGTCGGCGGCTTCCAGTTCCGCGCCCGCTTCTTGGGCTTCTCCAGGTCGAACAGCACCTCATCCGCCTCCGCGGGCAGGAGCGTGCTCCACCGGTCCACGTCCGTGACGAACCGCAGCACTTTCATCCTTCACCCTCCTGCGGCCGGTGCGGCACCCTTCACCCGGGCGACCAGACGACCCCCGCGAGGTCCGCGACCACCCCCTTCGGGGTGACCGCCCCCCCCTCGGCCTCCAGCGCCGCCCGCTGCTCGGCCCCACGCCCGTGCGCGATGCGGTTGAGGGCCCCGGACTCGGCCACCACCCGATGCCACGGCACCCCCTGCCGCTCGGCGTCGGTCAGGGTGGCCAGGATGTACGCCACATGCCGGGCCATCACGTCCGAGTGGCGGCCGATGGCGGCGTAGGTGCAGACCCGCCCGCGGGGCACATCCCGGACGATGCTCAGCACGTCCGCCTTGATCCGGATGAACGCCGGGGAGTTGGGCACCCGCAAGCCCTCCCACGCCGAACTGGTGATCCGATCGGTCAGCCCCCCCCTTCGGGTCGTTTCTTCCAACAAACCCCGGAGGTCCGGCTCGGAGCCGCCGTCACGATTCGGTCTCGTCGCCGTATACGGAGGCGTCCGCCTTCTTCAGTTCCGGCAGGTGCTCGGCCAGCACCTCGTGCAGCACGTTGAGCGTCACCGGGCGGACGATCACCTCGCCACCCCCGACGGCCATCGCCTCGTCCACCCACGCCCGCTGGTCGTCGTTCAGCAGGAGCACGGCGGCCAGGTCCCGCTGCTGGGCGTCGGCCTCCCGCACCACCCGCTTGAACGCGTCCAGCCCCTCCCGCCCGAGC
>CAYMHO010000319.1:0-7939 GCA_964390195.1 uncultured Fimbriiglobus sp.
TCTTCGAGAACTACGACTTCACCGCCCCGACGTGGCACGGGCTGACCAAGGACTCGCCGACGGCGGCGAACGACGCGAACGACACGCGGTTCGAGGAGCCGCCGGCGTTCGGCCGCGGGACGAAGCGGTACCAGGTGCTGGTGCCCAGCTACGCGGTCACGTTCGCGTTCTTCCTGGTACTCACGTCGGGCTGGCTGTTCGTCGCCGAGCGGCGGCACGGCACGCTGGTGCGACTGGAGGCGGCGCCCGTCGGGCTGGAGCAACTGCTGCTCGGCAAGCTCATCCCGTGCCTGATCGTGAGCGTGCTGCAAGGGGCGGTGCTGCTGGTGTGCGGGAAGGTCGTGTTCGGCATGACCTGGGGGCCGCAGCCGCTGCTGCTGCTGCCGGTGGTGCTGAGTACCAGCTTCGCGGCGGTGGGCATGGCCGTGCTGGTGGGGGTGGTCGCCAAGACGGAGGCCCAGGTGAGCGTGTACGGCACGCTGCTGGTGCTGGTGCTGGCGGGCCTGAGCGGGTCGATGATGCCGCGGGAGATGATGCCCGAGAGCATGCGGCAGTGGAGCAAGGTGACGCCGCACGCGTGGGCGCTGGAGGCGTACGAGCACCTGCTGTACCCGGACGCGACGACCATCGACGCGGGCGTCGTGTGGGCGGACTGCGGGGTGCTGACGCTGTTCGGGGCGGGGTTCCTGGCGGTGGCGTGGGCGTGGGCGGCGGTGGGGAGAAGGTGGGGCGGGTGACGTGCTCTGCTCGCTCCGCGAGCGGTCATTCCGAACCCGCTCGCGGAGCGAGCAGACCACTACGAGAACATCTGGAACCGCCCGGTCGGCTCGAACGCGTTCTTGATGTGCAACACCGTCGGCGCCTTCTGCCCCGGCGGCCACGCCAACGCCAACACGTCGAACCGGGTGTTCACCCCGAGCAGCCCGCGGCGGCCGAAGAACCGTAGCATCGCCGCCGTCAGCTTCTTCTGCTTGGCGTAATTCACCGAAGCGGCTGGCACCTGCGGGTCGGTGCCCGACGTACTGCGCACCTCGACGACCACGAGCGTGTCGCCGTCCACGGCCAGCAGGTCGATCTCGCCGAGTTGCTCGTGCAAATTGACGCCGACGATCCGCCAGCCCAGCTTCCGCAGGTACTTGGCCGCCGCCCGCTCGGACCGCTGCCCGAACCACCGCTTCCAGAACCGCCAGCGGGTGAAGTGCGGGAGCGACATGGCCGCGGGTCCCTGGGAGTGCCGGGAAATTTCAGAACCGCTCACCGCCAGTCGAACCCGAACAGGTGCCCGCCTTCGACCGTCGCCACCGGTTTCGCCCCGCTGCCGTCGGCGTCGCACACGGTGATGACGTAGTCCCACGTCTCGGGCTTGTTCGGCGGGTCGTCGTTCTGCCGGGCGTGGGGGCGGGTCTCCACCCGGGCCACTCTCTTCCCGTCCGGCGACCACGCCCAGAACTCGCCGAACGAGTTCTCCTCGTACTTCACCTTCCACTCGGTCCGCTTGCCGGTGGCGGCGTCCAGCAGCACGGGCGTCGTGGTCAACTTGCCGTCCGGCCCGGCCGACGCCTCGCCGAACGGCCGCACCTTCCCCTTCCCCTGCACGTTCAGTTTCTCCCACTTCGTCCAGATGCCGGCGACCCGCCCGCCGTCCGGCGACACCGCCCACGGCTTGCGGTACCCGCCGAACGTCTCCTTCCCCAGGTCGCACAACTCCGTCACCTTGCCGGTCGCCAGCGTCACCCGGCACAGCTTGCCCGTGGCCGTCTTGCCGTCGATGTCCCACGTCTCGGCGAGGATCGCCTTGCCGTCGGCCAGCAGGTGCAGCGGCAGGTGGTCTTCGGGCACATCGTACTCGGCCGTCTTCTCCGTCGCCGTGTCGTAGGCGAACACCTTCATGGTGACGGTGACGTAGTGGCCACCCGGTTCAGGCTTGCCGTCGCCGTACTCGTCGCCCCCGCGGTAGAAGAAAGTGCCGCCGACCCACCCGAGGGCGTCGCCGTACTTCCGGTACGTCAGCAACGTGTCGCCGTCCTTGTCGGCCAGTTTCCGCACCACCACCTCACGGTCGCACCCCTCGTGCCCGTCCCGCACCATCGTGGCCGTGTACGCCACCCACTGGCCGTCCGGCGACACGCACGCCGCCTTCGCCCAGAAGCCCTTCGCCCGCACCGGCGGCAGCGGGTCTTTCACCTTGCCCTCGGGAGTGACGACGTGGATGCCGTCGGAGCAGGTGAGGTAGAACTGACCGGGCGGGGCTTTCGGCACCGGGGCGGCCACCACCGCGACCGCCGTCGCCAGGACCACCGCCATCGCCTTCAGGGTGTTCGCGGGCATGGTGTGGTAGCTCCCGTGTGTGAAAGGACGACGACCGGCGCGGGGGCGGGGATTCAGTGTAACCCGCCGCCACTTACAATGCACCCGAGGGAACCGCGCCCGGAGGGTGCGGTGTACACCGGGAGGCACCCATGTCCGACCGCGAGGCGTTCGTCGCGGCCATCGCCGCCAACCCGCACGACGACCTGCCGCGGCTGGTGTTCGCCGACTGGCTCGACGAGCACGGCGACCCCGAACGGGCCGAGTTCATCCGCACGCAAATCCGCTGGCACCACGCCGACGCCGACGAACGGAAACAGCTTGATCAGCGGGCCGGGGAACTATTCCGCGAACACTGGCAACGGTGGTTCGGACCGTTCTTGCACGCACTCGAACCGAACATCGACCCCAGTCATTGGACGGTGGAATCGTCGGGTGGCGGAGGATTTCTCCTCCCATTCAACACCCACTCGCCCAAGCCATCGGCAACCGTTCCGGCGGTCATGCACCTCTTCGTTCGCTACGGATTCATTTCGAGGGTGGGGGTGGATGTCACGCGGTGGGAGGAATCGGCTTCCCTGGCCACCGCTCTGCGGTGCGAGCCAGCGACCGTGTTTCATGTCGTTAATGGAATGCATTCTCGGCGGTGGGCGCAGTTCACCGACCCCGCCCTGCGGAACGTGAACACCCTCTTTTTGATGCAGCCGTGGGCGTGGGGCGTGTCCGCGCCAGACAGCGGCGCGCTGCTCAACGACCCACACTTGGCCGGCGTACGGTCGTTCACCCTGCACCCCACCAACGACCACCTCCGGCCCACCGTGTTGCCGGTGGAATGGCTGGAGTTGTTCACCCGCTCGTCGCTGGCGTACCGCCTGTCTGGGTTGTGTCTGCCGTGCGTCGGGCCGAACGGCATCGCCCCGCTTTGCCGGCCGGGGCGGCTGCACCTGGAGCGGTTGGAACTGGGCGGGGAGGTCACAGCCGACGGGGTGAGACGGTTGGGCGGAAGCGAGTTGGTAACCACGGTGCGGGAATTGATGCTGAACGAAGCTCGGTTGACGGACGCCGTCGCAGCGGCCCTCACACGCGACGAGTGGCGGAAGCTCACCCGGTTGGCGTTGAACAAGAATCAACTCACCGCGGCGGTACTCCCCGCACTCGCATCGGCGCCGTTCACCCCGCAACTCAAGACGCTCGACCTGTCCCACAACCCGCTGTTCGACGGCACCGACCTGAGCGGGCTGCACCGGTTGGCCGACGCCCTCGACCCCGATCGGCTGGAACACCTCGACCTGACTGACACCGGGCTGTCGCACGTCCCGGACTTCTTGGGCGAGCAGTTCGGCGAGCGGGTGACGGTGTGACGTGTTCTGCTCGCTCCGCGAGCGGGTACGGGCGGACCGCTCGCGGAGCGAGCAGAGCACGTCACACCGTCATCGTCCGTCGTTGCGGCCGGCGGGTGGGTTCACCCGTAAACTGTCTGGATGCCTACCGACGCCGAACAGCCCATTGACCCCGTCCGCGCCGCTCTGGATGGCTACGCCGAACCCCTCCGCCGGCAGGTGGCCGCCGCCCTGCTCAAGTCGCGGAACCCCATCCCGGCCGACGAACTGACCGACCGCATGGTCGCCACCCTCGGCAACCCGCCGGTGGTGGACCGCCGGCTGAAAGACCTCCCCCCCGCCACCCGCAAGCTGCTCGCCCTGCTCGGCCTCACCCGCCGCGGGCGGTGGCGGGTCGGGCACCTGCTCACCGCGTTGGCGGCCATCGGGCACGCCGAGGGCATCGCCCCGGTGCAGGCCGCGTTCGACGCCGGGTTGCTGTACCCCGTCCGGCCGACCGATTCGCCCGAACTGACCACCTTCGAGAGCTGGCTCGGGGCCGGGGCGATCGAACTGGCCGAGGTGTTCACTCACCCGCTGGTGGCCACCCGCGGGCGGGCCGAGAAGTTCGAACTGCCCGACCTGTCGGAGAAGAAGAGTCGGCAGTCGAACGGGCACGCCGACGGGCTGGAGTGGCTGCTGCGGATCGCGGCGGTGGTGCAACTGGCGGGCGAGACGGCCTTCCGCCGCACCCAGGCCGGGGCGCTGTTCAAGCGAGACCTGACCCGCCTGCAAACGTCGGAGTTGCTGTCGGCCGCCACGTCGGACGTCCGCCCGGCCGCCCCGGACCTGGGGGTACTGGCCACCTGCTGGGCCGTCGAAACCGGGGTTCTCGTGGCCGACGGCGAGGAGTGGAAGCCGGCGAAGGCGGACGACCAACCGGGGTCGCTGTACGCCGCCATCGCGGACCTCACCGGCGGCATGTTCGGGGTGGAACACTGGGACCCGCTGCTCGGCGGCGTCACCCCGGCGACCGGCCTGTCGGCGTTCCCGTCGGCGACCGCGGCGGTGCTGCTGCTGCTGGCGACGACCGACGGGTGGGTGCCGGCAACCGGCCTTGCTGAATGGCTGTGGGCGCACCACCCGAGTTGGTCCGGCGGTTTGCCCAAAGACGCCCAGGGCACCCGCGGCACCGGCTGGGTGGAAGCCCTCCTGACGGGCGTGCTGTACCCGCTGCGGCTGGTGGAGGTGGCCACCGACAACGGCATGTCAGCGACACTGACCGACCTGGGCCGGCACCTGTTCGCCGACGCCCCGAAGCCGGCCGACCCGCCCGACTTCCCGCAAACCCTGTTGGTGCAGCCGAACGCCGAGATCATCGCCTACCGCCAGGGGCTGACGCCGGCACTGGTCGCGTCCCTCACCCGGTTCGCCCGGTGGAAGGGGTTCGGGGCGGCGTGCATGCTCGAACTGACCGCCGAGCACACCTACCGCGGGCTGGAGGGCGGGCTCACCCTGGCCGAGATCGTGCAGGCCCTGAACCGCCACAGCTCCCGCCCGGTGCCGCCGGCGGTGGCCGACCTGCTCCTGCGGTGGGCGAACAAGCGGGAGCGGATCGTGGTGTACGCGGCCGCCACCCTGGTCGAGTTCGCCACCCCCGCCGACCTGGACGCCGCCCTCACCCGCGGGGTGGTGGCCGTCCGCGTGACCGACCGCATCGGCCTGTGCCCGAACGGCGGCGACCCGGACTTCAAGCACCTGCGGCTGCTCGGCAACCGCGAGTTCGACGCCCGCCCGACCCGCTGCGTGAGCGTCGCCGACGACGGGGTCTCCCTGACGGTGGACTCGACGCAGTCGGATCTGCTCCTGGAACCGGAGCTGGCGAAACTGGCCGACCCGCTGCCCGACAGCCCCGGCCCGCGGCGGTACGCCATCAGCCCGACGAGCGTGAACCGGGCGACGGCCGCCGGGCTGTCGCTCGCCGACCTGGAGGCGTGGTTCGCCGCCCGCACCGGCGGGCCGCTCCCGCCGGCGGTGCGGCTGTTCGCCTCGGCGGTCAGTCTGCCGCCGTCGCTGGCCGCCCGCCGGCTGGTGGTGCAACTGCCGAACGAGGCGGCGGCCGACGGGGTGATGCAGTGGCCGGTCACGCGGAAGCTGGTGGACGACCGCCTCGGCCCGACCGCCCTGGCGGTGGACGAGACGAACCTGCCGACGCTGATCGAAACGCTCGCCGACCTCGGCCTGCGGGTGGAGGTGGTGTGACCGTGACTCGTCACCGCTCGAAGAACCAGCCGGCCGACAGCAGTAGAACCGCCGCCAGGTAGAACCACACGCTTCGGTCCTGAAGCTGGCTGGTCGGGTCGTCGTCGAGCGAGCGGGGCGGCAGCGGCTGGATGCGGGTGAGGAAGAAGTCGGACATGTTCGGGCGGTCGCGGCGGGCCGGCAGGTACACCCCCCGCCCCTCGGTGGCGATCTCGCGGGCCACCCCCTCCCGCAGCCAGGTGTCCACGATCTCCTCCCCGCGGGCCTTCAGGTGCAGGGTGAACGGGTTGTCCGCGTCCGGGTTGCCGATGCCCACCACGTGAACCGGGATGCTCGCGTTGCGGGCGGCCGTCACCCCGCCGGCCCACTCCTCGTCCGCCCCAGGGTCGTCGGCGTCGGTGAGCAGGATGATGTCCTGGGCGCCGGTGAACCGCGGGTCGTGACTCTTCACCGCCAGCCGCAGGGCCGCCCCGATGCGGGTGCCCGACGGGATGGAATCGTCGAGCGGGCGGACGTCGTGCGGCGGGCGGGCGCCGTCCAGTTCGAGCAGCTTCAGTTCGAGGTGCGTGTAGTCGGTGGTGAGCGGGACGAACAGCACCGGGCGGGCGGCGAACACGATGACCCCGATGCGGTGCCCGCCCTGGGTGCGGCAGGTGGCGATCAGGTCGTTTGCGGCGTCCACGGCCGCCTTCCACCGCGGGGCGGAGGTGCTCAGGTCGGTCGCCTGCATACTGCGGCTCAGGTCGATGACCACGATGATGTCGCGGCCGACCGCCGTGCCGTCGTCGGTCCCTTTGCCCCACCGCGGCCCGGACACCGCCATCACCAGGGAGGCCCACCCGAACCCGAGCAGGAACAGCCGCACGAACAGCCGCCCCAGCCAGTGCCGGCCCGGCCGCACGGTGAGCAACCCGGCCACCGCCGCCGGCCGGCCGAGGGCGGCCACCGCCCTCTTCCGCCGCCGCTCGGCGACGACGCCCAGCACCGCCACGATCAGGCTGAGCAGCGACAGCCAGAGCAGCCCCGGCCGGGCGAACCGCACCCCGGCCAGGAACTGGCACACGTCGGCCCACAGGGTGCCGAGGCCGGACTGGACGGGTGGAAGGTCCATGATGAACCGAAGACCTCACCCCCCGGCCCTCTCTCCATGACATGGAGAGGGGGTGTTCAAGGGGGGTGCGTGGTGGTCTTCGCGGCGAGCGACAGCGAGCCAAGCCACACAAGGCTCGCTGTCGCTCGCCGCGACGAGTGTCAGTTGTGGGGTTGAACACCCCCTCTCCATGTCATGGAGAGGGGGCCGGGGGGTGAGGTCCTTCCGCCGCACCCGCCCCCACGGCCACCGGCTCGGCGGCCGGCTTCGCCGCCTCCCGCTTCTTCCGCCGCCGCTCGACCAGGTAGTGGATGACCATCGGCATCACACTCAGGGCGATGATGACCAGGGCCAGGATGTCGATCTTCTTGGCGATCGAGAAGTCGTCCCCGAACACCCTCTTCAGCGGCTCGTCCAGCAGGGGGACGGCGAAGTACCCGAACAGCAGCATGCTGCTGATCCAGGCCACCCCGCCGATCACGTTGTAGGCGAAGAACCAGCGGTAGTTCATCCTCGCCGCCCCGGCCACCACCGGCACGAACGTGCGGGCGAACGGCATGAAGCGGGCGATGACGATCGCCTTCCCGCCGTGCCGGTCGAAGAACGCCTTTGCCGCCAGCAGGTGATCCCGCTTGAACCACCGCGACTGCGGGCGGTTGAACAGCCGCGGCCCGGTCTTCGCCCCGAACCAGTACCCGACGGTGTCGCCGACGATCGCCGCCGCCATCAGCACCACCATCATGGTGACGATGTCCCACTGGGCGGCGTAGGCGACAATCCCGAGGGTGACGAGCAGCGAGTCGCCGGGCAGGAAGAAGCCGACCAGCAGGCCGGTCTCGGCGAACACGATGACGGCCACCACCACCACCGTCGGCCAGTACGCCCCCTTGAGGGCGTCCGGCCACGCCTCCGGGTTCTTGAAGTTCGCCACGATGGTGCAGAGGAGGTCCCACACCTGCTG
>CAYMHO010000320.1:0-7908 GCA_964390195.1 uncultured Fimbriiglobus sp.
GGCGCGGGGCCCGGGCCGCGGCCCCCGCCGCCCCGGCGCCCTCGGCCGGCCCCCCCCCCCCCCCCCCCCGCCGCCGGTTCACCGAATACTTCCGCTATGCCATCCAGAACCGCACCAGTTCCCGCCGCAGGAAGTGCCACAACCCGCGGGCGGCGAGCAGGCTCTTCGCCGCCTTCTCTTTGCGGCCCGTCACCCGACGCACCCCGGACTGAACCAGTTTGCCGGCCAGTTGCACCGGGGCGTCGAGCGTGACGAGCGCCTTGTACGCCAGTAGCGCCGCCTTGCTCACCCCCGCCTTGCGGAAGTAGCGGACGTACCCGACGGCCACGTTCGGGGCGGCGAACCCGATGTTCGCCCGGCTGCTCACCCGGCCGTGGTGCAACACCTGCACGTGACTGACGTACACCAGCCCCGCCCGTCGCCCCACCTGGGCGGACAGGTCGAGGTCTTCGACGCCGAAGCGGTAGGCTTCGTCCCACCGGCCGGCGGCGTGGAAGGCGGCCCGCGGGAGGAACACCGCCGCCCCCATCAGCACTTCCACCGGCTTCACCCCGTCGGGGTCGAACGTGTCGCGGCGGTAGCGGTAATACGCCTTGCGGAACAGGCTCGTCCAGCGGAGCAAACTCACGCGGTGGAGGAGCGCCGCGAGCGTCGGCCGGCGGCGGTAGGAGATTTGGTCGTGCCCGTCGGACCCCCGCAACCGCGGGCCGATCATGCCCACTTCCGGGTGGGCGTCGGCATACGCGGTGAATTCAAGGAGTGCGAACGGCCCGACTTCGGTGTCGTTGTTCAGGAAGAACAGGTACTCGCCGCGGGCCAGTTCGGCGGCCTGGTTGCTCGCCCGGCTGAACCCGAGGTTCTCCGCGTTCCGCACCAGCACCACCTGCGGGAACTCGTCGGCCACCATGTCGGCGGCGGCGTCCGCGGAGGCGTTGTCCACCACCACCACCTCGAACGGCACCCCCTGGTCCTGGGCGAACAACGAGGCCAGGCACTTACGGAGCAACTCGCGGCAATTCCAGTTGGCGATGCAAACGGACACCACCGGCGCGAGCGTCGGCGGGTCGGGCGGCACTACGGGAGGTGGGGCGGCTGGTGCCGGGCGGGCGAGATCGATGCGCGGGGCGTCGTGCAGCAGGTTCATGCAACGGTCTCATCCGTGAGCCGGCCGCCGGCGTCCGAGCGGGCACAGCGGTGGCCGACAACTATCCACACGCGACGGCCGGTGTCAACGCCAATCCCCTGTCAAACTCGTCTAGCCACGCCTCGCCGGTTCCGCCACAATCCGCACATGGCCTCCCCTTCCCCCGCACGCCGTCCTCGCTCCCGTGGTTGGCTGGTCGCCGGCGTGGCGGTGGCCGTGCTGGCATGGCCGGTGTACGAGGCGTGCCGGGTGTACGGCGGGCTGAACGAGCACACGGTCATCCCCGGCCGGGTGTACCGCAGTGCCCAGCCGGACGAAGGCGACGTGAAGGAACTGGCCGCGAAGCACGGCATCCGCACGGTGCTGAACCTACGGGGCACGACCCCGTGGGATCCCTGGTATCAGGGCGAGAGTCGGGCGACAGCCGCCGCCGAGGTGTCGCAGGAGGACGTGACGCTGTCGGCGCACACCCTCCCATTCCCCGCCGAGTTGAAGCGGGTGGTGGAGGTGCTCGACCGCACCGAATACCCGGTGCTCATCCACTGCAAGCAGGGGGCCGACCGCACCGGGCTGGTGTCGGCGATGGCGATGCTGCTGTACACCGACGCCACACTCGCCGAGGCCCGCCGGCAACTGCTGCCGCGGTACGGGCACTGGCCGGTCGCCCGCACCGCCAACATGGACCGCTTCTTCGACCTGTACCAGCTGAAGCTGGCCGACGAAGGCGACACTCACTCGCCCGAGCGCTTCCGCCGCTGGGTGCTCACGGAGTATTGCCCCGGCCCGGCAAGGTCGAAGTTGAGTTGGGTGAACACCCCGCCGGCGGAGGTGAAGGCGGACACCCCGTTCACCGTGAGTGTGCAGTGCGAGAACCGATCGGACACGGCGTGGCAGTTGAAGCCCGGCCACTTCGCCGGCGTGCACGTGTGTTACGTGGTGTCCGGGGAGAAGCCGCCGGCCGTTTGGGAAGGGCGGGCGGGGCTGCGGAACGAGACCGTGCCGCCCGGAGCCCGCACCACCGTACCAATCCCGGTCGGGCGGCTGAAACCGGGCAAATACCGGCTGGTGGTCGAGCTGCACGACGCCACCGCCGCGAGCATCCCGTTCCGCACCCAGTCGTTCACCAAGTACGGTGACGACTCACTGGTGGCGGAGCTTGTGGTGAAGTGAAATCGGCTGACTTCGACAGGATGTCGAACACGAGGTGCGGCATGACGCTGCTTTCAGTGGTGATCCCGGTGAAGGACGAGCGGGCGAACGTCCGCCCGCTGGTGCAATGGCTCCGCGACGCCCTCACCCCGGCGTGCGAGTGGGAGGCGGTGTTCGTGGACGACGGCAGCACCGACGGCACGCACGCCGAACTGGCGGCCGTGGCCGCGGCGGACGACCGGGTAAAGGTGGTGCGGCTGCGGAAGAACTTCGGGCAGAGCGCCGCCCTGCAAGCCGGGTTCGACCACGCCGCCGGGGACGTGATCGCCACGATGGACGGGGACTTACAGAACGACCCGGCCGACCTGCCGAAGATGCTCGCCAAGCTGGACGAAGGGTTCGACGTGGTGCTCGGCGAACGGGCCGACCGGCAGGACAAGTTCTTGCTCCGCAAGGTGCCCAGTTGGTGCGCCAACTGGCTCATCCGCAAGACGCTGAACGTGCCCTTCCGCGACTTCGGCTGCACCCTGCGGGTGATGCGGCGGGAGGTGGTCGAGGGGATGCAACTTTACGGCGAGATGCACCGGTTCATTACCGCACTCGCGGTGCAGCAGGGGGCGGTAGTGGCGCAGGTGCCGGTGCGTCACCACGCCCGCACGGCCGGGGTGTCGAAGTACGGCATCGGCCGCACCGTGCGTGTGCTGCTCGACCTGCTCACGGTGAAGTTCCTGGCCAGCTACCAGACCCGGCCGATGCACTTCTTCGGCGGGTTCGGGCTGCTCGCCATGTTCGCCGGTCTGGTGTCGTTCGCCGTCACGGTGGGCATGAAGTGGGCAGGCGGGCAGTGGATGACCGGCAACCCGCTGCTGCTGTTCAGCGTGCTGCTCGAGATGTTGGGAGTGCAGTTGCTCTCACTCGGGCTGATCGGCGAGGGGATGACGCGGGCGCACTTCGAACGACACGGCCGCCGCCCGTACCTCGTCCGCCAGACGGTGAACGTGGGCACCCCACGCGAACCGTCGGCCACGTACCAGCGGGCGGCCTAAAATGTGTTCTGCTCGCTCCGCGAGCGGTTCCGACCCCGCTCGCGGAGCGAGCAGAACACTCCGATGTCCACCCCCCGCATCCACAGCACCCCGCCGGAAGCCTTCGGCCACCGCGTCCGCGACGAGGTGACGGTGTCCGGTCGCACCTTCCTGTTCGACCGCCCGGCCGGCCTCGACCACCTGTTCGATCACCCGGCGGTGCGGTCCGCGTACGCCGCCGACGAGTACATCCCGTACTGGGCCGACCTGTGGCCGGCGGCGGTGATGCTGGCGGAGGCGGTGCTGGGCGAGCCGTGGGCGGACGGGCTGGAGGCGCTGGAGTTCGGCTGCGGTCTGGGCGTCAGCGGAATGGCGGCGCTCAGCCGCGGGTTGCACGTCACCTTCTCGGACGTGGACGAGGCGGCGGTGCAACTGGCCGCCAGCAACGCCCGGCTGAACGGGTTCACCCACTTCGAGACGGCCGCCGTCGACCTGCGGGCCGCCCCGGCGCGGCAGTTCCCGGTGCTGCTGGCCGCCGACGTGTGCTACGAGATCCGACTGACCGAGGCGGTGGCCAAGTTCGTGAAGGCGACCCTCGCCCCCGGCGGGCTGGCCCTGCTCACCGACACCGACCGCTACTCCGCCCGCCCGCTCCGCTGGCTGCTCGACCAGGAGGGGTTGGACGTGGTCACCAGCCCGATGAAAGCCGGCCCGACGGGCAACGTTCAGAAAGGGTTCTTGTACCGCATCACCCACCGCCGCTGACCCCTCGAACTCTCATCGCCCGCTCAGACTTCTCGACCCCTCGCGTCGTAAAAATGAGAGCACTTCCCACCCCTCGGCTGGGGTGATCTTCCCGCCTGTTTCACGTTCCCACCATGACCGCACTCCGCACACTCGCACTCCTCGCCCTGTTCCCGCTGCTCGCCCCGGCTCAGGTTCCGCCCAAACCGGACGAGCCGAAGAAGCAGGAACCCAAGAAGGAAGACCCCAAGAAGGAGGAACCCAAGAAGGAAGAGCCCAAGAAAGAGGAGCCGAAGAAGGATCCGCCGAAGAAGCTCGACCCCATCCCCGGCTACAAGACGGTGGCCGAGTTGGCCAAGGCCGACCCGAAGCAGTTCAAGGAGGACGCCCCCGCCAAGCCGTTCACGCCGGGGTTCATCGGCATCGACCTCGGGGACGCGGCCAAGCCGACCGTCGCCGACGTGCTGCCAGGCTCGCCGGCCGAGCGGGACGGGCTGAAGAAGGGGGACGTGCTGACCAAGATCGGCGACACCCAGGTGAGTTCGGTCCAGGTGGCGAAGGAGCGGCTCCGCGGGTTGGTGGCCGACGAGAAGACCAACATCACGGTCGAGCGGTCCGGCAAGGCGGTGGTGGTGGCCGTCACCCCGAAGCCGACGAGCAAGCCGATCACCCAGGGTGCCACCCCCAGCGGGCCGGGCGGGCCGGTGAGCACCCGCGCGCTACTGGGCGTGCGGATCGGCGACCCGGTGAAGGACGGCGGCGTGCCGGTGGACACCCTCACCGGCGGCGGGGCGGCGGACAAGGCGGGCATCAAGGAGAAGGACGTCCTGCTCCAGATCGACGACCGGAAGATTGACGCCAACACCACCCTCACCGATCTGCTCGGGCAGAAGAAGCCCGGCGACGTGGTGACGGTCAAGTTCAGCCGCGACGGTAAGGAGCAGGAGGTGAAGGCCACACTGCAAGGGGAAGGCGGCGGGCCGGGCGGCGGGCGGCCGGGGTTCGGCGGGCTGGGCGGGTGGAACGACGCCCTGCCGAGCGCGTGGAAGCGGAAGGACTACAAGCTGGCCATCATCGGCATCGAGTACCCGGACGTGAAACACAACGAGAAGATCGCGGACAAGGACTGGGAGGCGTCGATGTTCAGCGTCGGCAAGTACACCGACAAGAGCGCCACCGGGCAGCCGGTGTACGGCAGCATGGCCGACTACTACAAGGAGATCTCCTACGGCGAACTCAAAGTCGAGGGCAAGTTCGCCGGGTGGGTGGAGGTGAGCAAGAAGCGGCAGGAGTACAGCAGCGGGAGCGGCACCAGCACCCGCGAGAAGTCGGCCCTGCTGACCGAGGCGATGGACAAGCTGCTGGCCAAGGACAAGGCCGCCCTCGACGGGTACGACGGGGTGTTCTTCCTGTACGCCGGCGGGTCCATCTCGGGCGTCACCCGCGGCAGCCTGTACTGGCCGCACCGGGCGAGCGTGCGGCACAACAACAAGAGCTGGCCGTACTTCATCGTGCAGGAGGGCGGCGACCGCATGACCAACATCAGCGTGTTCTGCCACGAGTTCGGCCACATGCTCGGCCTGCCCGACCTGTACGCCCGCCCCGAGGTGCCCGGCCAGGAGGGGGTCGGCCAGTGGTGCGCCATGAGCAACCAGATCGGCAACGGCCGCCCGCAGCACTTCTCCGCCTGGAGCAAAACTCAGCTCGGGTGGGCGAAGCCGACCATGATCGACCCGCGGGTGAAGCAGAAAGTGGTCCTGTCGCCGATCGAGGACGACCCGACCCAGTGCGTGAAGATCCCCCTCCGCACCGACGGCACCGAGTACCTGCTGCTGGAGAACCGCCGCAAGAAGGGGTGGGACAGTGAGCTGCCGGCCGAGGGGCTGCTCATCTGGCGGGTGCTGCCCGGCAGCGGTCGGGACTCCCAGCCGGTGTTCCTGGAGGAGTCGCACGGCATCGAGGGCCGCGGCGGGCCGGGGTCGGCCACCGGGGCGGTGCCCTTCCCCAGCCCGTCGAACGACAGCTTCACCCCGTTCACCACCCCGAGCAGCAAGGCCAAGCGGGGCGGCGGGCTGGACGTGTACATCACCAACATCACCCGCCACCCGGACGGCCGCATCACCTTCCATGTCGGGTACGAGTACCAGTGAGCGCGTCGATCCCGACCTCCCAAACTGCTCAGCGGGGTTGGGAGGTCGAACGCGACCTCCGCAACCGGGTGTTCTTCACCACCCTGGTGGCGGCACTCGGGCTGATTCCCGCTGGCGTCATGTTCGCAACAACGGCGTCTCCAGGGACCAACTACTACACGGTCGCCGCCTTTTGCGCTGCCTCGGCGTATTGCTTCGTTCTGGCTTTCCGATCGGTCTGGCTGCCTCTCGACCGGCTCGGTCGCGCGTTTCGAAACCTCATCCTGTTGGCGATGCTTTCTGTCGGAGGCGTCACCGCTGTCGCGCTGACTCACGACCATCACCGCCACTTCTGGCAACAGCACTTCCCGCAGTTGGCCAAAGAACTACGGTGAGGGAAATGCCGTCACCGCCGAAGTGGCCGAGAGTCGATACGTGGCCACAGTCGGGTTGCTCACACGCCGTTCGACCGCGAACCGGACACCCGCCCCTCCGGCTGATCGGCCGGGTGTGAAAAAATGCGACACCCGGTGTCCGACCTGCCGCGTTCCCACGCATAGTAATGGGGTGAGGCGATCAGCCCCGCCGGGTGCTCACACCCGCCACACCGGGAGAGGCCATGCAGGGGTGTATCGCACCGAGCGAAATTCCGGGGGTGTCCGACCAGGACGCCTCGGCGTTCGGGGCGGTCGCCGAGGACATCATCTGGGCCGACTTCGTCGCCCAGTACGGCATGACCGCGGCGGCGGACCTGTTCCGCGATTCGAACAACCCGGCCGCCTACCTGTACTTCCTGGCATTCAACAACCCGCACTTCACCCAGGCCCGTCAGACCGACTTCTACACCCGCCTGCGGGAGACCGGGCTGGGCACGAAGGTGCCGGACTTCATGGTCCACCGGCCGACCGAGAAGGCGTTCTACGAGGTGAAGCCGGACTCGCGGTCCGGGCTGCTGGCCGGGGCGCAGAAGGTGGGCATCCTGTCGGCGACCTACCTGCACTACGGACTGCCGTACACCGCCGGGCGGGTGTTCCTGCCGCGGGACCACGTGGTGGCCAGCTTCGGGGCGGCCCTGCGGGTGACGCTGCGGGTGCGGCGGGCGGTGGACGGGCTGGTGCTGTACAAGCTGTGCGTGGACGCCGACGGGGTGCTGGAGGTGGCCACCCTGGCGGCCCTGTTGCGGCTGGTGGTGCTGGAGATGAACAAGCAGCGGGGGCGGGGAAGGTTCCGGCCGGTGGACCTGCGTCCGGTGTTCCAGTCCGACCGCTCGCTCGACGACCTGGCCCGCATCCTCGGGCTGACGGCGGTGACGCTGGCGGCCGGGGCGGCCGTGCGGGCGTCGTGGGGGCACTTCTGGAAGGCGGTGGCCCGACGGTTCGCCGTCCGCGGGGCGGCGGCGGCCGCCCTGTCAGTGGCCGACGGCCCGCTGCCGTTCGGCGAGCTGGTGTCCCTCGGCCTGGGCGTGTGGACGGTGATCGACATCATCCGCCTGTCGGGCGAGTTGTGGCGGGACGCCGAGATGATCGCCCGCACCGAGGCGTGACGGCCGTCACCCCTTCGCGCCGAGTAGTTCGGCCAGCAGGTTGTTCTGCGGGTAGCTGTGCCCGAGGTGCTGGCGGAACCCCTCGGCGAACGCCACCCCCGCCCGCTTCCCCTGCTCGCCCGACCACGCCTTCATCGAGTCGATCAGGTTGTCCACCCCGTGGTGCTTCCGCAG
>CAYMHO010000321.1:0-7843 GCA_964390195.1 uncultured Fimbriiglobus sp.
TGATCGGCAGCGACACCGCCTGCTTCGGGTCGCCCTCGCCCTTCGCCGCGGCGTCCGCCGTCGGCACTGCCAGGCTGGCCAGTACCCCCACCCCCGCCGCCCCGACCACGGGGGCCGCCCACAGCCACTTGCGGAGAGACATGATCGCACCTCAGAGGTAGGTGCCGCCTGCTGGGCGGCACCTACCCTCTTCATCCGCCCGCCGTGGTCGGCTGTCCAGTCGGGGTTGCGAAGCCGTTACGCACGGCCCACCGTCGCGGTGGTGTTCGTCAGTTGGCGGGGGGTCGATTCGCCGTAACTCCTTGGCGGGCATGGGACGTTTAAGCGACCGGAGATGGTTTTTCGGTCCGGTGGGGGGTGGTGCTTAAACCATCCCGGCACCGCACGGCCGATCGTGTAAGCTGAAGGTATGGCATTCTTGAACGCGGCACTCCTGTTCGGGCTGGCGGCGGTGGTCATCCCGCCGATCGTGCATCTGTTCAGCCGGCGGAAGTTCGACGTGGTCGATTGGGCGGCCATGCAGTTCCTGCAACTGAGTACCAAGACCCGCCGCAAGATCTTCCTCGAACACTTCTGGCTGATGCTCCTGCGGGTGCTGGTGGTCGCCGTACTGGTGGGTGCGCTGGCGGCCCCACAGATCACCAGCAGCCTGCTCGGTACCGCCACCGCCGGCGGCACACGGGACGTGGTCATCCTGATCGACGGGTCGGCCAGCATGAGCTACCAGGACGAGGGGGGTACCGCCGCCGACGCCGCCCGCACCTGGGTGGACGGGTACGTCAGTCAGATGAAGACGGGAGACCGGGTGGCCGTGTTCCAGGTGCGGAACACCCCGATGCCGATCGTGCCGGCCCTCACCGCCGACCGCGGGCAGGCCCGCACCGCCCTCGAGTTGCTCGCCCCGCCGAAGGGCACCGCCGACTGGCCGGCCGCCGTGCAGTCCGCCCTTTCCCTGCTCGACGGCGGGCACCCCAACCGTGACGTCATCGTCGTCACCGACAACCAGCGGTTCGGGTGGGCGGACGAGACCGCCCTGGCCAAGTGGGACCTCGTCCGCCGCGGGTCGAACCGCTCCGCCCCGGACGCCGCCCGCGTGTGGGTGGTGAACGTCGCCCCGACCCGCAAGCCGAACCCGACCAACTGGAGCCTGGAGCCGATCACCACCCCCCGCGGGGTGGCCGCCGCCGACCGCGAGATGACCTTCCGCTCGGCCATCCGGTACACCGGCGAGGGGGACGCCGGTCGGCCGGGCGAGGTGAAGCTGGAGATCGACGGCAAGCCGGAGGGGGTGATCGCGCCGGGGGCGGAGGGGGACTCGCTGTCGCTGGTGGTGCGGCGGAAGTTCGGCGTCGGCTCGCACCTGGTCACGCTCAAACTGGCCGACGACGGACTGCCGAGCGACAACCGCCAGGACTTCGCCGTCGAGGTGCTGCCGCTCATCCCGCTACTCGCTGTGGACGGCGGCGCCAAGCGGGGCAGCGACTTCCTGCGGGACGCCCTCGCCCCGGCGAAAGACCCGAACCCGGCGTTCGCCGTCCGCACCGTGTCCGCGTCCGAGTGGTCGGCCGAGATGTTCACCCAGGACGTGAGGGGGACGAACACCGCCCCGCGGGTGGTCATCCTGGCGAACGTGGACAAGCTGAGTGCCGCACAGCAGACGCAGGTGGAAAAGTACCTGGCCGACGGCGGATCGGTGCTCGTCACCGTCGGCGACCGCACCGACGCGGCCAACTGGAACCGGGTCGCCTTCCGCGGCGGGCAAGGGTTCCTACCGGCCCGGCTGATCGAACCTGTCGGCGACGAGGGCGACATTCCCAACGCCCCGAAGGTGCTGCCCGCCGGGTTCACCCACCCGGCCCTCGAGATCTTCAAGGAGCCGCTGCCCGGCGGGCTGCAGACGGCTTACTTCCCGCGGCGGTGGAAGGTGGACGTGGCGGCCGGGGCGAACGGCGTCACCGGCACGGCGGCTGCCCTGCTCACCACCCGCGAGCCGCTGCTCGTCGAGCGGCCGTTCGGCAAGGGGCGGGTCCTCCTCGCCACCCACCCGCTGGACAACAGTTGGAAGACGAACCTGATCCGCCTGCCCGACTTCGTGCGGCTGGCCCACGAACTCATGTACCACCTGGCCGGCACCCGCACGGCCGAGCGGAACCTGAACCCGAACCAGCCGATCGTGTTCACCCCCCGCCCGCCGGAGGCGATCGGCCCGGTGGGCGTCCTCGCCCCGGACGGCCGCGCCCGCACAGTCAACCCCGACTCGTGGCCGGTGGTGATCGACGGCACCGGCGAGTCGGGGGCGTACAAGCTGACCACACCCGGCGGGAGGGCAGTCTTCTTCGCCGTGCGTAACGACTCCCGCGAGGCGGTGCTGACGCCGAACAGTAGCGGCGAGAACAGCGATCAGCAGCGGGTGGCCGATCTCGTGGGCAACCTGCGGTACACCAATGAGATCGTCGACATCACCAGCCACGGCGGCGGGCAGCCGGTGTCGGCCGAGGTGTGGTGGGTGCTGCTGCTCCTCGTACTCGCCTTCCTCGCCCTGGAGGTGGTCTACACCCGCAAGCTGACCGACCGCGGCGAGCACAACTTGCGGGGCAAGTGAGGCCGGGCGTTTCGAGCTCTCTACACTTCTCGCATGAACACACTCGACCTCCCGCTGCTTCGGTCCGACGGCACCACCGCCCCGCTCTCGGGCTTCCTGACCACGCCGAAGACGATGGTCATCTTCACCCGCCACCTGAACTGAGTGATCTGCTTCAGCCACCTGGTTCAGGTGGCGCGGGCGTTCTTCCAGTTCAAGAAGGCCGGATGCGGCATCGTCGTCGTCTCCCAGGGGAAGGCGGAAGTCCTCGCCCATTTCGAGCGGAAGAACCCGATGCCGTTCCCGGTGACGGGCGACCCGGAGCGGGCGGTGTACAAGGCGTTCGGACTGACCCGCACGTCGTTCCTCACCTTCCTGATGCCCTGGATCCTGTGGCAGTACGTCGTGAAGGTATTCACCGGCACCCCGGTGCGGATGCCGTACATGAGCGAGGACGTGACCCAACTCGGCGGCAACTTCCTGCTCGATCAGGCCGGGACCGTGTTGTGGTCGTTCAGATCGAAGAACCCGACCAGCCGGCCGAGCGTGGACGAGATGCTGAAGGCGGTCGGGGGGGCACCGGCGGCCGAAGTCGCCCCTGCCCCGCACGCCGGCTAACGTCGCGTGACCTGGGCCCCCTTCCGCTGCCAGTGTTCGAGAGCCGCGGCCTTCAGGTGGTCGGCCAGTTTCGTCCCGGCCCGGTGTTCGGCGACGGTGGCACCGAAGTAGTGGCCGACCCACCCGTCCACCGTGCCGGCGGTGGCGTCCATGAACCTGTCGAGGTCTTCGACCGTGCAGGCGAGCGGGAACGTCTCTTCCACCACGATCGGCTTGCCAATGTAGTAGGCCGCGAGTGCCGCCCGGTCCTTCTCCAACTGGTTCCGACCGGGGTACAGGTGGACGCTGACGAAGTCGAGGTGCCGGGCCGTCCTCGGGGTGTAGAACACCGGCTTCGCCGTCGGCCAGGTTTGCGACCACGGGATTTCGCCGACCGTCACCAGCGCCTGCCGGTCGTGCTTGCGGATTGCGTTCACCAGCAGTTTCACCCACGCCTCGGCGATGCGGTCGCGGTCGGGGCCGGCGGGCTTCTGGCTCACCCGCTGCACGAAGTGGAACTCGCCGAGTTTGCCGGTCAGCCACGGGTGTTCGCCCGGCTTGGGTTCGCCGATGATCGGCTCGTTCATCAGGTTGTAGCACCACACCGCCGGGTGATTCGCACACGCCCCGGCCACCGCCTCCCAGAACACCGCCTGGGACTCCCACCGCTCGGCTTCGGGCAGTGCGTCGTACCACACCGGAATACGGCTCAGGCGGAAGCAGTTCAGCCCGGTCAGGTCGAGGTAAAGGCTGGTGTCGCGGGCCAGGTCGAGCAACTTCCGCAGGCGGGCGAGCTGGTCGGGTTTCGGTTGAGTTGGTGAGGCCATGAACGTTTCGAATTGCAGGTGCCACCGCACCACGTTCGCCCCGAGTGCCTTCATCTCGCGGAAGTCCTTCACGATGCGTTGCCAGCCGTCCGGCGTGTGCCAGTCCTCTTCGGCGAGGTGGTCGTGCAACCCGAGGTAGTTGAACCCCCACGGGGTGAACTGCTCGCCGCCGGACAGCACGAAGTGCGAGCGGTCGTCGCTCACCTTCACCCGCGGCACGTCGGGCGGCGGCGGGGGTGGGACGAGGGCGACGAGGAGAACGCAGACGCCGACGAGGATGAGCAGCAAGCGAAGTGATGAGGACACGGAACGACCCACGGGGAGGTTCCGGACATGGTATCGAGCCAAGGCGGCCCAACGACGGAACGGCCGGGGGTGACGGGGTTGCCCCAGTCGCCTGCGGCCGCTCTGCGAATTCGGGTGTCGGTCCTACGCCGCGACGGGTTCACCCCGTTTCCGCCGGGCGACGAGACGAAGGCCGAGGGCGCCGGCCAGGATGCCGACCGTGACGACCGTTGCCGGTTCGGGTACCGACGACGTGGTGGACAGGCCGTCGAAGTTGACGGTGCGGTTGACGCCGGCGTCCGTGTTGTACCCCTGGAGGATGACGTTCGCGAACGTGACCGGGGTGCCGTTCGTGAATGACTTCACCAGTTGCCCGTCGATGTAGTAGTTGTACTGCCCGTTGGCGTAATCGAACCCGATCTCGTACCACTGGTCGGTGCCCGCGAAACCGGCGATCGTGTGCCACCCACCCATGGGGTTTGCGGTGTCCCAGACCCGGAAGCCGCCGTTGGCGGCTTCGATAATCGGATACGCAGCGATCGCGTTCGCCCCGTCCACCGCGGTCGCCCACAGGCCGCCGTGACGGCCGGTCGTTCCCGACGGCACATACAGGTCGATGAACAGACTGGTGGTACCGCTGGCCAGATCGAACTTGCGGCCCTGCGTGTTGTAGAACGCGCTGCTGAAACTCGACGGACGGCTGGTCCCGCCGTCCGCGGCACTGAGCGTGAGGGCGAGGACGCCAGTGCGACCGCCGCCCGATTGCCCGGCGGCGAACCCGGCCGGAGCGTAGCGGTCGGTGTACCAGGTGCCGGGGGCCTGGGTGGGGCTGAGGACGACATCCCCCGGGTTGTCGAACGTGTTGATGACCCCCGCCTGGGCGGGGGCGACCAGCCCGAAGGTGAGCAGGGCGAAGGCCGGGACGAGCGGACGCAACATTGACGGGAACTCCGGGCAAGTGAAAACGAGTACCCAGACCACCTGGGCAACGAGTGGGGTAGTCGAGGGTCCGTTGACGCGCGCGGAATGGCGAAGCCAGGGCGGGAGTAGAACTCCGCCGGCCGATTCAGCGGGATCAACACGTGTCAGGCGTTCGGAGGGTCCATACTTTCAGCACAGAGGGTCATGGTCTCATCGGCAGCGGGAGGGAAAGTTGCCCGGCAGTTGGGGAGGGAATCAGCCTCTGTAGTTCACAGTGATAGACGTGAGACTCCGCCTCAGAGTTCCATGCGTCGGCGAAAAATGTCGAAATCCGATCCGGACGAAGTGGCAGACGGTCGCGTGATAATTTGAAGTGCGGCGAGCCGGGGCAGACGTCACCCGACTCGCCGGTTCACGAGGAACGCTCTCAGCTGCACCCGCTCGTCTCGCCGCAGGTGTCGCACTTCGCGCACGCCCCGCTTCGCACGAGCGTCAGTTGCTGGCAGTTCGGGCACGGGTCGCCCTCATACCCTTTCTGCTTCGCCTGACGAATCTTCTCCGCCTTGGTCAGCGCCCCGCCGTTCGCGGTCGTGATAGGCGCCGCCAGCCCCGCCGGGGCGGTGGTCGTCACCCGCTGGGCCACCGGCGCGTACGTTGTCGTCGTCTTCGGCTGCTCGGCCGGCTTCAGCTTGCTGCTCCGCGGGGCCAGTTGCGGCTTCGGCGCGTCGTACTCCTCGGCGTCCACCTGCCGCTCGCTGATCACTTCCTCGTCGTCGTAGTGGTCGTCGTCCACCCCGACGGTGTCGCCGCGGAGGTCGTCCGGCAGCACGTGGGCCAGGTCGTGCCGGCCCAGGTAGGTGATGGCCAGTTCGCGGAAGATGTAGTCGATGATGCTGGTGGACATCTTGATGTACGGGTTGCCCTGCACGATCCCGTTCGGCTCGAACCGGGTGAACAGGAACGCGTCGACGTACTCGTCGAGCGGCACCCCGTGCTGCAGCCCCAGGCTCACCGCGATGGCGAAGCAGTTGGTCATGCTGCGGAAGGCGGCCCCTTCCTTGTGCATGTCGATGAAGATCTCACCCAGCGAGCCGTCCTCGTACTCGCCCGTGCGGATGTACACCTTCTGGTTGCCGATGCGGGCCTTCTGCGTGTACCCGGCCCGGCGGTCCGGCAGCCGGCGGCGGCGGGCGAGGTAGCGGTGGACGATCCGCTCGGTGATCCGCTCGGCCACCTTCACCGCTTCCGGCTTCGGAGCCTCCGCCACCGCCGGCTCGTCGGTGATGGCGGCCAGCACCGCCGCCTCCGGCGAGTCGGCCACGCTGTTCAGCGGCTGCGACAGTTTAGACCCGTCGCGGTACAGGGCGTTCGCCTTCGTCATCAGTTGCCAGCTCAGCCAGTACGCCCGCTTCACGTCCTCGACCGTCGCCTCGTAAGGCATGTTGATCGTCTTGCTGATCGCCCCGCTGATGAACGGCTGGGCGGCGGCCATCATGCGGATGTGGCTTTCGGCGCTCAGGAACCGCTTGCCGTTCTTGCCGCACTTGTTGGCACAGTCGAACACCGGCAGGTGTTCGGCCCGCAGGTGCGGGGCGCCCTCAATCGTCATCGTGCCGCACACGAACGTGTTCGCCTCGGCCACCTGCTGCTTGCTGAACCCGAGGTAGGCGAGCAGGTCGAACCCGGGGGCCTCGTGGACTTCCTTCGGGATGCCGAGTTGCTTCTCCAGCACCTCCTCGCCGAGCGTCCAGCGGTTGAACACGAACGGCAGCTCGAACGCGCCGGGCAGTTGCTGCTCCACTTTCAGGATGGCGTCGTCGGTGAACCCTTTCGCCTTCAGCGCCGGCGGGTTGATGTGCGGGCAGCCGGCGAGGGTGGCCGCACCGCGGCTGTACTTCACGATGTCGTCGATCTGCCACGGGGTGTAGCCGAGCCTTGCCAGCGCCGGCGGGACCGACTGGTTGATGATCTTGAAGTACCCGCCGCCGGCCAGCTTCTTGAACTTGACCAGGGCGAAGTCGGGTTCGATGCCGGTGGTGTCGCAGTCCATCACCAGGCCGATGGTGCCGGTCGGCGCGATCACCGTCACCTGGGCGTTGCGGAAGCCGTGCTGCTCGCCCATGCTCACCATGCGGTCGGCTTCGCTGCGTGCGGCGGCGAGCAGGGCCGGCGGGCAGTATCGGGCGTCCACACCGACCGGGAAGACGGTGAGCTGCTCGTACTCGGCCGGGGCCGAGTTGTACGCCGCCTTGCGGTGGTTCCGCACCACCCGCAGCATGTGCCCCTTGTTCGCCTCGTACCGCCGGAACGGCCCGACCTCGCCGGCCATCTCGGCGCTCGCGGCGTACGCCCCGGCGTGCATGATGGCCGTCAGCGCCCCGCACTGGGCACGCCCTTCGGGCGAGTCGTAGGAGATGCCCTGCACCATGAGCAGGGCGCCCAGGTTGGCGTACCCGAGGCCCAGCGTGCGGAAGTCGAACGACTTCTGCGCCACCGGCACGCTGGGGAACTGGGCCATGTACACGCTGATCTCGAGGATCAGCGTCCAGATGCGGACGGCGTGCTTGTAGCTCTCGACGTCGAACCCGTTGGCGGTGTCGTAGAACCGCAGCAGGTTGAGACTGGCGAGGTT
>CAYMHO010000322.1:0-7838 GCA_964390195.1 uncultured Fimbriiglobus sp.
GGGGGGGGTGGGGGGGGGGGGCTCGGGCGCGCGGGGCGCGCGGGCCCCGGGGGGCCCCGGCCGGGGGGTGGGGGCCCCCCCCCGCCGCCCCCCGCCGCCGGTTCACCGGGCGATTCAATCGTCATCGTCATCCTTGTCCTTCTTCGCCTTGATGGGGACGAAGAAGGCCGCCCGCACCGGGGCGGGCATCGGGCTGTTCGCCCCCTTCACGCTCTTCCAGATGATCTCGTTGAAGATCAGGTCGTCCGCCTGGTCCTCTTTCACCAAGTCCAGCTTCTCGCTCGCGGCCGCACCCCACGCCCCCGGCTTGTTCGTCTCGGTGGTGTCGATGCGGGCCTTCTCCGCCTTGTACGGCGTCAGGTCGGGCTTGGCGGTGAAGCTGCGGTACATCGGCCGGGCGGCGGCGTCGAACTGGCTCATCGGCTTGAGGCCGAGGATCAGTTCCATCGTGCGGAGCATGCTGCTCGTGCTGTACATGGTGCTGTCCACGCTGCCCTTCTTGCAGTACGGCGAGATGACCAGTGCCGTCACCCGGTGGGCGTCCACGTGGTCGGGGCCGTTCTGCGCGTCGTCCTCGATCACGAAAATCGCGGTGCTCTCCCAGAACCTGCTCGTGCTGACCGCTTCCACCAGCATGCCCAGGGCGACGTCGTTGTCGGCCACCTGCGCCCGCGGGGTCGGCTTGCCGATTCGCGTGCCGCTGGTGTGGTCGTTCGGCAACCTCACGATCTGCAACCGCGGCATCTCGCCCGCCTTCTCGAACCGCTGGAGTTCGCTGATGAACCGCTCCGCCCGCTTCACGTCGGTGTAGTCCAGGTCGTACCCGCGGAAGTCCGGGTCGAAGTGCCCTTCGAGCGCCTTCACCGTCGCCTTGCCCGGCTCGAACGTGCCGTCCTTCTTCTTCGCCCCGTTGTCGATCCACTCGCCGTAGCTGCGGTACGTCACCTTCGCCTCGGCCGCCCGGTCCCACAGGTACCCGCCGGCCGGCCGGGCGACCTCGTCCATCGCCCCCTCCGCCGGGTAGCCGAATGTCTTCTTCGGACTGCCGCGGTAGCTCAGCGGCCACATCTTCTCGACGAAGTCGGTGGCGTACGCCCCCATGCTCCACTCGTGCCCGTCGGCGCTCACCTCACCGTCGACGTAGATGTTGTCGAGCAGCACGAACTCGTCCGCCAGCTTGTGGTGGTTCGGCGTGATCTCCTCGGGGAACAGGCACAGGTTCGGCTCGCCGTTCCCCTTCGGGTTCTGCTTGCGGGCGGCCATGTCGCCGAACACCTGATCGTAGGTGCGGTTCTCCTTGATGACGTAAATGACGTGCTTGATGGGCGACGGGTCGCCCACCTTCTTCGGGATGGGGTTGTCCTTTTCGATGCCGTCCGTCCGCGGAGCGTTCTCCTTGTCGAGCGGCGAGCAGGCGTAGGCCGTCTTGCTGAACTTGGCCATCTGCTCGTCGTCGGGCATGGGGATGAAGCTGACCGTCCCGCGGAACAGGCTGCCGATGTACTCCAGCGTCCCGCCGCCCGGCACGCCGGGGTTCGGCCCGCTCGGGTTCGCCTTGCTCACGTTCCCCTTGCCGTTGGCCACGATCAGCGTCTTGTCCAGCTTGTTGAACCGCACGCTCGTCGGGTACCAGCCGGTGGGGATGAACCCGAGCGGTTTCACCTGCTTCGGGTCCGAGACGTTGAACACGGACAGGTTGTTGGCGTCGGCGTTGGCCACGAACAGCAACTCGCCGTCGGGCGTCAGGCTGAGGCTGTTCGGCGTGTTCCCACTCGGGGCGACCGGGTAAAGAGCGGCGTTGATGGTTTGCACCGGGTTGCCGGTGGTCAGGTCGAACACGCTCACCTGCGTACTGTTCGCACACGACACGTACAGCACCTTCCGCTTCTCGTCGATGGCCATCTCGGTCGGGTGGCTGGCCGTCTTCCACACGCCCGCCACCTTATTGCTTTCCAGGTCCACCACCGCCACCCCGCCCTTCGCCCACAAACTCACAAACAGCCGCTTCCCGCCCGGTTCCACCACCGCCGTGTACGGGAACGAGTTGTTCGGGGCCGGCTTGATCTCGTCCTCGGCCGGCTTGGGTTCTTCTTTCTTCTCCTCCTTGCGGCCGTCCGGCGGGCTGGGTGGTGCCCCCTGGTCGCCCGGCTTCTTCGGTGACACCCCGGCGTTCAGAGGGATGACTACTTTGTTGTCGGGGTTGTCGAGCGGCACCCGCACCACCGCATCAGCCCACAGGGCACAGGCGAACAGCTCCTTTCCGCCGGCGTCCAGGGTGATGCCGCTCGGCACGGTCCGCTTGCTGCCGGGCACCCCGCCCACGTCCAGCTTGCGGTGGTTGTGCAGCAACCCCTTGTCGAAGTCCCACACGTGAACCACGTCGAACTCCCCGCCGCTGGCGTACACCTGCTTGCCGTCGGGCGAGAAGCACAGCCCGTAGAACGCCTGATCGACCGTCACCCGGCAGACGATCTTGCGGGCCTTCGCGTTCAAATCCAGGATGTGGACCTCGTGCTCCTTGAACCCGCAGTGCAGCACCGCCGCGAACTGGCCGGTCGGGTGAATCTGCACGTTCAGGGGCATGTCGCCGACGTCGATCGCCTTGCCGGCCGGGTTCAGCTTCCACCCGTTGGGCAGTTGCACGAACCCGTCTTTTTGCAGGCCGGGCAGAACGCGGGCCGGCGGCTTGTCGTCGGCACGGGTGGGGATCAACGGCAGGGTGACCGCGAGCGCAGCGATCACCAGGGGGGGCCACTTCATGGCACGCCTCGGAGGGGAGGATGGGGCGACTGCCCCGGTGGGCGATATTAAAGAGAGTGCGGCGGGCACGAGCGTGAAGAGTGAGTGTAGGTCGGGAAGAGACCTCACCCCCCGTCCCCCTCTCCATGGCATGGAGAGGGGGTGTTCAACCTGGACAGGTTCTCACCACCTCGCCGAGTAACCGTTCACGTCTCCCCCTTGAACACCCCCTCTCCATGCCATGGAGAGGGGGACGGGGGGTGAGGTCAAAAAAACCATGCGACACCTCCTCCCGCTGCTCCTCCTCTCCTCGACCGCCCTCGCCGCCGATCCCAAGCCGAACGTGCTGTGGATCTGTGCCGACGACCTGGCGGCGTACCCGCTCGGGTGTTACGGCGACAAGCAGGCCAAGACGCCGAACATCGACGCCCTCGCCAAATCCGGCGTGCGGTTCGACCGGGCGTACTGCAACTCGCCGGTGTGTACCGCCTCGCGGCAGTCGTTCCTCACCGGCCGGTACCCGCGTGCGCTCGGCGTCACGCAGTTGAAGACCGCGTTGCCCGACGGGACGCCCACGCTGGCGACGCTGCTCAAGGCCGCCGGGTATGAGACGTTGTCCGTCGGCAAGATGCACTTCAACAGCAACCTGAAGCACGGGTTCGACGTGCGGATCGACGCCCCCGACCACCGCAAGGAGTTGAACGCCCGCAAGCCGCAGCCACTGCCCGACGGCGTGGAAGTGCAACCCAAGTGGCAGCCGTTCAAAGACCACGCCCGAACGTGGCTGAACTCGAAGGCGCTGCCGTTCGGGGCGACCGACGCCGACATGCCGGGCACGTTCTACGCGGCGAAGGGGGCCGAACTGCTGGCCGCGAAGCGGGAGAAGCCGTTCCTCCTGATGGTCAGCTTCTACGAGCCGCACTCGCCGTTCCACTTCCCGGTCGATGACCGCGGCGCGTTCGACCCCAAGAAGTTCACCGTGCCTAAGGTCGGGGCCGAAGACGACTGGCACATCCCGGCCATCTTCCGCGACCTGACGGAGAGTGAGAAGCAAGGCATCACCGCCGCCTACTACACGTCGGCCGCGTTTCTCGACCGGAACGTCGGCAAAGTGCTGGACACTTTGAAGAAGGCCGGGCTGGAGGAGAACACCATCGTGGTGCTGACCGGTGACCACGGGTACATGCTCGGTCATCACGGGCGGTTCGAGAAACACTGCTGCTACGAGCCGGCCGTGCGTGCCCCGCTGCTCGTCCGCCTGCCGGGAGCCACGAAGGCGGGAACGAGCAACGCCGCCCTCACCGAGTTCATCGACGTTGCGCCGACGCTGCTGGAAGCGTGCGGGGTGAAGGTGCCCGAGAGCATCCAGGGCAAATCACTGCGGCCAGTGCTGAGCGGAAAGGCGACCACCCACCGCGAGCGGGTGTTCGTCGAGTACAGCGAGAACGAGGAGGCGATGGTGCGGACGGCCGACTGGAAGCTGATCTACACCACCGGAGCCAGGAGGCGCGACGACGGGTACGACACCGGCAAGCCGCTGCCCGGTCGGGTGGTGCAACTGTTCGACCTGAAGGCCGACCCGGACGAGACGACGAACCTGGCGAGTAAGCCCGAGCAGGCCGAGCGGGTGAAGGAGTTGACCGCCGCGTTGGAGAAGCACCTGACCGCCACCGCCCGCGAGCCGAAGCTGATCCCGAAGACGGGTGACGTCCACGAGCGGCTGGCCCACCTGCTCCAACCGCGGGACGTGACGAAGTAGCCCCGGGTTGGGGTTCACGCTTCAGCGTGACGCTATGCGGAAGTCACGCTGAAGCGTGAACTCCAACCCTGGAGGCGTCACCGCCACCGCACGCGGGGCCGGGGCGACGGGCCGTAGTGTCCCTGGAAGTGGTAACTCTCAGAGTAGGACACCACCGGCGGCGGCAGGTAGTACCGCTCCTCGGAGTAGGCCACGGGCACCACCACCGGCGGGCTGCTGCGGTAGTGCGTGACGTAGGTGGTCGGCACACGGTCGCCGGGGTTGCTGAAGGCGTAGGAGCTGACGTACCCGCCGGGGTACACCTGCGTCGGCGGGTACGTCACCCGGTAGACCGGGTCGTTGTAGTTGTAAGCGCCCGAGCGGACGGGCTGTGCGGTGGCGACGGGGGCCGTCAGCAGGACGACCGCGAGTGGGATGACCAGTTTCACGGCGGCACCCCTCGGGGCGAAGTTCCTCCCCTTCACATCGTGTGCCAAGCGAAGAACGCCGCCCGGACACACCGTTAGCGGAACAGCCCCCGCTTCCTCTTCTTCCCGCCGCACCCGCCGCTCGCCGGCATCGAGTACACCACCGGCTGGTACGACGCCGAACACCCGCAACCGCCGCCATAGCCCCCGCCGTACCCGCTCAGCCCCTGTTGGTACCCGCTGTAGCCGGTATCGTACCCGCCGCCGTACACCCCACCGGGATACTGCCCGCCGTACATCTGGCCGTACTGGCCGCCGTAGGTTCCGCCGGGGTACTGCCCGCCGTACACTCCACCGGGGTAGACGCCCCCGCCGGTGTACTGACCGCCCTGGTACAGGCCGGGGTTGTAGCCGGGCGGGTAGACGCCCGGACCCGTGACCGTTCCACCGACCCCGACGCCCGCCCCTGGGGTGCCGGGGGCAACCCCGACGCCGCCGGTCACTGCCCCGCCGACCCCCGGTTGCGCGGGCGTGCCGGGCGGAACAACAGGCGTGGTCTGGGCGAGGGTGACGGCGGCGGTGGCGAGCAGGCCGAGGCCTGAGAGGAGAAGTCGAGCCATCCTGGTAACTCCGAAACGAGAACATGGGAACGAGGTCCGAGCGGGCGATCCACGGGAGGCCCGGCGGGCGCGGAACGTGAACTGTTCGCGGCGACCACTGTCATCCACTTGGCGTGCCGGGTCGCGGTCCGGATTCTCACTGGTCCGCCGAAGCCGTGGTGAGCGAACTGGTTGGGGCGTGGAAAAGTGGAGGATTTGCGAGGAGGCGGAGGCCGGCGAAGGTTCTAAGCGGTTCGAGACACCCGACTGAGCAGGCGGTTGCCCGTCGCACACAATTTCCCCCTTGACCGCTGCCGACTTATCGCCTAAAACTTTAGTTGTTAGGCCGTCGCCCTGGTTGAGGACTCCTGTGGACGATCTTCCCACCCCCACCCCGCGGGAACTGGAAATCCTGAAAGTGCTCTGGGAGCATGGGCCGCACTCGGTGTCCGGGGTTCACCGGCTGCTCGTCACGTCAGACGGCAAGCGGCCGGCGGTGAACACCGTGCAGACGCTCCTGCGGATCATGGAGACGAAGGGTCTGGTGCGGCACACGGCCGACGGCCGCACGTTCATCTATGCCGCCGAGTTCAGCAAGGAGGAGTCGGCGTCGCGGTTTCTCGACCGCGTGTTCGACGGGGCGGCGTCGCAGCTGGTGATGAGCTTGCTGAAGGCGGAGAAGATTTCGCCGGACGAACTGGAACAGATGCGGGCACTCATCCACAAGGCGCAACGAGGTTAGCCGCGAGCCGCAGGCGAGCGCGTTCGATCCCACGTGCGGAGGCGACCCGTGGACACGTTCTGGACGGCGGCGGGCGATTGGTGGGTGCGGGCGGTGCTATCCGGCGGGACGGTGCTGCTGCTCGGCTGGCTGGCGGTGCTGGCGTGCCGCCGCCCGGCCGTCCGCCAGCGGGCGGGGGCGTGGGCCGTCCGCGGGGCGGTGCTGGCGGCCGGGCTGTCGCTGTTGCCCACCTGGCTGCTGCTTCCGCGGCCGGGGTGGGCGACCCCGCCCGCACCCGCGTCGGAAACGTGTGCCCCACCCGCTCCGGTCGCGGACGTGATTCCCGAACCGGAGGAAACACCGGCCCCGCGGCCGTCACCCGACATCGCCCCGTTTGCGAGCGTCGAACCGCCGGCGGTGGAGCCGGAGCCGCAACCGGAACCGGGGCCGATGGGGTGGGTCTTCGTGCCGCGGGAGCAGTTGCGGTTCACCCCACTGCCGGCCGCGGAACCCGAGCCGTCGAATGTCGCCGCACGCTCCGCGGGCGGACCCGAGGGTTGCACTGACACCCCGGTGTCACCGGCGTCGGAGGTCCCCCTGCTGCTGACCGTCTACTTCGTGGTCGCCGGCGTGCTGCTGCTTCAACTGGTCTGGGAGCGGCTGGCCGTGGCGTGGCTGTTGCGGGAGGCCGCCCCGCTGACCGGCCGCGCCCGCTGGGTGTGGGACCGCCTGACGATCGACGAGCCGGCCTTTCGGGTGGTGGCGGCGGCCCGCGTCCGCTCGCCCATCTGCGTCGGCTTCTTCCGCCCGCTGGTGGTCCTGCCGAAGCGACTGGCCGACTCCGCCGACGAGACGGCCCTGCGGTGGGTGATGGCACACGAACTCGACCACCTCCGCCGCGGTGACACCCGCACCGCCCACTGGGTGGGTGTCGCCCGGGCGGTGTTCTTCTTCCTGCCGTGGTTCTGGCTGCTCCGCCGCGACCTCGGCCTGTGCCAGGAGTACCTGGCCGACGCGGCTGCGGCCGACATGGGGGCGAACCCCGCCGACTACGCCGCGTTCCTGGTGGACCTTTCGGCCGGGCGGAACACCCGCCGGCCTCTCGCTGCCGCCCGCATGAGGGCGGGCAAATCCGACCTCTTCCGGAGAGTTCACATGCTGCTGAACGTGAAGACCGCCGCCGCCGGCGTCACCCGCGGGTTCACCTGGCTGGCCGGCACCGCCGCCGTCGCCGCCGCTGTGGGGCTGTCCGGCCTCGGGTTCGCCGACGAGCCGAAGAAGGAAGACCCGAAGCCGAAGGTGGTGGCAGAGGAAGAGAAGGACGTGAAGCCGCGTCGGGAACCGCCGGTCGAGCGCCGCGAGGTGGTGCGGGAGCCGCGGGAGGAGCGCCGCGAGGTGATCCGGCCGATGCGGCTGCAACCGCCGGCGGTGGACGTGCCGGCCGCCCCGCGGGTGGTGGTGGGGGTGGAGAACGACCTGCGGGCGCAGTACGACCGGCAGATGAAGGAGTTCGAGGAGGCCATCAAGAAGGCGAAGGACGCGGAGGCGAAGGAGCAACTGGAGAAGGCCCGCGACGAGTACAAGAAGGCGATGGAGGAGCCGCTGAAGAAGGC
>CAYMHO010000323.1:0-7831 GCA_964390195.1 uncultured Fimbriiglobus sp.
GGGCCGAACGCCCAGGACGACGAGGGGGGTGGGACGGGTGGCCCGCTCGCACCGCGCGCAGGTTCGGATCCCGCTCTCGGAGAGAGCGGACCACCCTATAACACGCCCATGCCCGAGTTCCCCCTCATCGTCGATCTGGACGAGACGCTGTGCGTCACCTTCCACCACCCCGTGGTGAATGGCGTGGAAGTGCTGCGACGGATCGATCCGAGCCGGGTTCACGTCTTCTACGTCACCGCCCGCACGACCGCATCCAAACGCGGCACCGATGTGTTCATGCTGCTTCACGACCTGCCGCACCCGGCGAACGTGCTGTACGCCCCGTTCACACCGGCACCCGCGACCACAAGCTGAACTGCCACCTCGATTTGACCGAGCGGTTCCAGGTGCTGGCGAGCATCGGCGACGCGGACGAAGAGGCGGAGGCGAGCGCCGCGGCCGGCATCCCGTTCGTGTTGGTGGACGTGAACCGGCCGGAACAGGCGTGGGCGGAGTTGGAGGCGTTGCTGGAAGCAGCGGGTGTCCTGTTGGGCTAACGGAGGGCGGCCCGTAGCTTCACCGCGGCCAGTTCCGGTGGGACGGAGTTGATGAAGCACCCGCTGCCCCACTCGAACCCGGCCGCCCGGGCCGTCTTCGGGGCGATCTCCAGGTGCCAGTGGTAGTACGGCATGTTCCCCGCCCGCAGCGGCCCGCCGTGCAGGTACCAGTTGTACGCCGGCCCGTTCAGCACCGCGTCCACCGCCCCCAGCAGCCGTTTCATCTGCCGGGCCAGCGCCAGCAGGTCGTCGTTGGTCGTCGTCTCGAACCGGCTGTCGTGCGTCTTGGGGAGTACCCACGTCTCGTAGGCGAACCGCGGGGCGAACGGGCAGGCGGTCAGGAACCGCTCGCCGTCCTCGATCACCCGCAGGGCGGATTCGGTCTCGTACTTCACCATGTCGCAGTACGCGCACCGCCGCTCCCGGCGGTAGTAGTCGTTGCCCGCTTCCAGTTCGGCGCGGATGGCGTCCGGCACGATGGGCAGGGCGATGATCTGCGAGTGCAGGTGCGCCAAACTCGCCCCGGCCTCCGCCCCCACGTTCTTGAACACGCTGGCGAACGCGAACCGCGGGTTCTTGGCCAGCTCCTTCAGCCGCTCGCGGTAGGCCACCAGCAGGCGGGTGAACTCTTCATCTGACAGGGTGGCCGGGTCGGAGTCGTGCCGCTCGGTCTCGATCACCACCTCGTGCTTGCCGAACCCGATCATCGCCTCGGAGAACCCGTCCGGGGTGATGGCCAGCGGGGACGAGTCGGCCAGCTCCCGCACCGCCGGGAACTTGTTCGGCACCACCCGCAGTTGCCAGCCGGGGCCGTCCGGGCGGGAGTCGGGGTCGCGGACGGCGTACACCTCGTTCGGCACCATCCCCTCGCAGCCGGGGCAGAACGGGCAGGTGCCGCGGGCGGTGGTGTCGCGGGTGTGCGGCTCGCCGTGCTTCAGTTGGATCGGCCGCAGCGCCCGCTCGGGGGCGAGGATCACCCACCGGCCGGTGACCGGGCAGCGGCGGTACTCGGGGGTGGCGATGCGTGCCATGTCACTCCTCCGCCGCGGCTCGGGTCAGGCGGTCCCGCACCGCCCGCCACCCGTCGGCGTCGGGCGGCAGGGCGGCGATGATGCGGTCGAACCCGCCGGCGTCGAGCGCGTGCAGGTCGGCGTACAGGCAGGCGGCGGCGGTCGCCGGGTCGGCCGGCGGGGCGTACCGGGCCACCTTCAGCCCGGCCGTCTCGTACAGGTTGACCAGGAACTCCACCTCGTCCGGCGTGTCCGCCACCTCCAGGGCCGTCCGCGGCGAGTAGTGCTTGGTCAACATCCCCGGCGACGGCAGCGGGCCGGACACGCGGTCCCCGACGGACACCGGGCCGACGACCGATTCCAGTCGGGCGACGGAAATGAGGCCGGGGCGAAGCAGCTTCACCCCGCCGCCGGACACGTCCACCACGGTCGATTCCAGCCCGCCGGGGCACGGCCCGCCGTCGAGCAGCACGTCGATGCGGTCGCCCAAGCTCTTGCGGACGTGGTCGGCGGTGGTCGGGGAGAGTTCGCCGGAGCGGTTCGCGCTCGGGGCGGCGACCGGCACACGGCACCCGTTCAACAGCGCCAGCGCGACCGGGTGGGCGGGCACCCGCACGGCCACGGTCGGCCCGCCGGCGGTCACCACGTCCGGCAGGTCGGGCCGCTTCTTCAGCACCAGGGTGAGCGGGCCGGGCCAGAACGCGACGGCCAGCATCTCCGCGGCGGGCGTCCAGGCCGGCGTGAGCGCCACCGCCTCCGCCCGATCGCCCACGTGGACGATCAGCGGGTTGGTGGCCGGCCGCCCCTTCGCCGCGAACACCCGCCCGACCGCCGCCGCGTCCAGGGCGTTCGCCCCCAGCCCGTACACCGTTTCAGTCGGGAACGCAACCAGGCCACCGCCACGCAGAACTTCCGCCGCCGCCCGCACGGCGGTCGGGTCGGGGGCATCCGGATTCACGAAAAGCTCACGCGGCAGGGGCATAGAATACCGGCACGTCAGGTTTGCCGGCACGGCCTGTCAGGCGGTCCGCCGGTGTGGTACAAGATAGGGACCGCGACAACCCGGTGCCCCGCGGACTCTCCCATGGCCGACCCCACCCCCACCCCCTCCCCCTCGCCGGACCAGCGGCGGATCGCGGTCGAGAACTTCGAGCGGGCGCGGCAGGTGCTCCAGTCGGGCAACTCGGACTACGCCATCCAACTGCTCCGCACCTGCTGCCGCCTCGACCCCGGCAACCTGCACTTCCGCCAGACCCTGCGGAAGGCCCAGAAGGCCAAGTTCGGGGACGACCTGAAGGGGAGCAAGTTCGCCTTCCTGTCCACCCCGCGGTACAAGGCGAGCATGAAGGCGGCGAAGGCCGGCCGCGACTACCTGAAGGTGCTGGAGGTGGGCGAGGACGTGCTCACCCGCAACCCGTGGGACCTGGGCACCCAGATGGACATGGCCGAGGCGTTCGAGGCTCTCGGCTTGTCAGATCTGGCCGTCTTTTCGCTCGACCAGGCACGGCAGAAGTACCCGAAGGACCCCACGCTGAACCGGGCGCTCGCCCGCCTGTTCGAGAAGCGGGGCGACTTCCAGAAGGCCATCGCCCTGTGGCGGCTGGTGCAGGAGGCCGACCCGCGGGACCTGGAGGCGGCCAGCAAGGCGAAGAACCTGGCGGCCAGCGAGACGATCGCCCGCGGCGGGTACGAGGAGGCCATCAGCGGGTCGAAGGAGTCGCCGGTGGTCGGGCGGATGGAGGCGGCGGCGACCGAGAAGCAGGACCGCCTCGGCCGCGAGGCGTCGGCCATCCAGAAGCGGATCGAGGCCGAGCCGACCGAGCCGGCCCTGTACGTCCAACTGTCCGCCCTGTACCGCCGGCACAACCACCTGGACCGCGCCCGCGCGGCGCTACAGCAGGGGCTGGGGCCGACCGGCCAGCACTTCAGCCTGCAACTGGAACTGCTCGAACTCGACCTGCTGCCGCTGCGGGCCGACCTGGAAGTGACCGAGACCAAACTGAAGGCGGCCAAGGCCCGCGGCGAGGACGACCCGGATGACGACGGCCCGACGGTGCCCGAACTGGCCGAGATGCGCGGCCGGCTGAAGAAGGAGATTTACGCCCGCGAGGCCGAGATCCTGCGGGTGAAGGTGGACCGCTTCCCGAACGAGGTGGTCCATCGCATCGAGTTGGGCAAGCGGCTGATGAAGATGGACAAACTGGACGAGGCCATCACCGAACTGCAACAGGCGCGGCGGGACGACAAGCTGAAGGGGCAGGCGGCGATGATGCTCGGGGTGTGCTTCCGCAAGCGGAACAACTGGCGGCTGGCCCAGCGGAACTTCGAGGAGGCGCTCGCCCTGCTGGTGAACCCGAGCGACGAGCCGGCCCGCAAGGAGGTGCTGTTCCAGTTGGCCACCGGGTCGGCCGACGCCGGCGACCTGACCCGCGCGGTGGAGTTGGGCAACGAGCTGGCGAACATCGACTTCGGGTACAAGAACATCAGCGGCCTGCTCGACGACTGGGACGCCAAGGTCCGCGAGGCCAGCGGGGCGTGAGTCGGCAGCTTCCGCTACCCTTTCTTCGCCCCGCTCCACTTGGCGAACGCCTTCTCGAACTCGGCGCGACCGGTCAGCAACTGGGCGAGACCCAAGAACGCCGTCGTCCCCCCAGTGAGCGTGAACACCACGACGTAGCACCCGTGCCCCGGAAGGCCGACCACCTCGCCCAAGTACAGGTTGAAGCCCGCGGCGGCCAGTTGCAGCACCCCGACCGAGAGGATCAGAGCCCCCCGCCCCCGCGCCCTCCGCCGCTCTGCCCGGAGTACCCGGAGTTGGATTTCGTCGTCCGGGGTGTCGTCGGGCAGGCCCAACCGCTCGCGGAGTTTCTGGAGTTCGGCCGCCCGCTGCCCGGACAACGCCCGCACCACCCCTTCGGACTGCTCCGGCGTGCGGCCGAGTTCGACCAACCGGCCCGCCACCTCGTCCGGCGGGGTGCCGCGGGCGATCTCCTCGCCCGCCCGCCGGTTCTGCCCGGCTCGCCGCATGGCGTCGGCCGGCTGCTTCGGGAACCGCTTGCGGAGCCAGGCGCACACGTCGCACCGGCGGCTGAACAGATCCAGTCGGGAGAGGGGGGTGGGCCACCGGCAGCAGGTGCACTTCATCCGACGATCCCCCCGACGGGAGTGAAGACGACCCGTCGAGAGCATACCGTCGGCCGCTTTCGGGAGCGAGACCCGACCGTCACACCAGGCTCAGCTTCTTCCCGGTCGCCCACTTCTTCTCGGTCGGGACGCTCCGCTCGACGCGGTTGTACAGGGTGTCGCGTTCGACCGGCACCCGGCCGGCCTCCTCGATCAGCTTCCGCAGATCGGCGACGGTCATCTCTTGCGGCGAGTCCGACCCCGCGTCGTGGTAGATGATCTCGTGGACCACCGTCCCGTCGATGTCGTCAGCCCCGTAACTCAGCGCGACCTGAGCCGTCTTGATGCCGAGCATCACCCAGTAGGCCTTCACGTGCGGGAAGTTGTCGAGCATCAGCCGGCCGATCGCCATCATCTTCAAATCCATCAGCCCGGACGGCTTCGGGATGTGGCTGAGGCGGTTGTTCTCCGGGTGGAACGCGAGCGGGATGAACGTCTGGAACCCACCGGTCTCGTCCTGCAGCGCCCGCAGTCTCAGCAGGTGATCGATGCGGTGTTCGGGCTTCTCGATGCAGCCGTACAGCATGGTGGCGTTCGACCGCAGCCCGAGCCGGTGGGCGGTGCGGTGGACCTTGATCCACTCGTCGCCGTCGGCCTTGTGCTCGCACAGCACGCTTCGCACTTCCTCGTGGAAGATCTCCGCCCCGCCGCCGGGCAAGCTACCGAGGCCCGCGTCGATCATCTCTTGCATCAGCTCTTCCAGCGGCCGCTTCGTCATCCGCTGGAACCAGTCCCACTCCACCGCCGTCCACGCCTTCAGGTGCAGCGTCGGGCACTCGGCGTGAATGATTTGCAGGATGTGCTTGTACCAGTCGAACCCCTTGTGGTGGTGCAACCCGCCGACGATGTGAAGTTCGGTTGCCCCACGCCCGACCGCCCCGCATGCCCTCTCGAGCATCTGCTCGTCCGACATGACGTACCCCTTGGGGGACTTCAGGTCGGCCCGGAACGCACAGAACTGGCAGCGGTACACGCACACGTTGGTCGGGTTCAGGTGCGTGTTCACGTTGTAATAGGCGACGTTCCCGTTCTTCCGCTCGCGGACGAGGTTGGCCAGTTCGCCCAGGTAGTGCAGGTCGGCGTGCCGTTCGAGGGCCATGCCGTCGTCGAACGACAGCCGCTCGCCGGCGTGGACTTTCTTCGCGATGGTTTCGAGTGCGGGGTGCATGGCGATTCCGTAACGGGACACCGTTAAATTAGGAACCGCAGTTCGGAAGAAGAACTAACTACAGAGGCACAGAGAAGACAGGAGAGAGGCAACCGTCCGGCCGTTTGCGCTGCCACACAGTTTCCTTCCGTGGCGAGCACCCCCATCGACTCGGTTACGGTTTCACGTTCAGCGGCTTGGATTCGATGACTTTGCCGTCGTGTTTCAGTCGCGCGGTGAAGATGATCGTCTGCCCCGCCCCCCCGACTTCGGGCAGGGAGTGGCAGGTGTGTACGGATAGTGTCTCGGATTTCCCCGCTAGGATCATTACGCTGCCAGGCACTCCCTCGGCGTCCTTTTCGCCGCGGATTTTGATCGTGTAATGTTCCCCCTTCTCGCCGCGAAGATCGATCTCGAGTTGATCCAGCGGGGTGCCGCGGAAGGGCAACTCCAGTGGATCCCGGCCGTTATTCCGAACGGTGACCTCCAGCACGTTCGAACTGTCGGCGGACAGGATCAACTCGAGGGCGGGTTGCTTGTGTGACTTGAGTGACTTGGGCACCGGTGCCGCGAACGCCAGTGACGGGATCAGCAGCAAAGCGAGCAGACGCATGGCAGAGCCTGGAGAGGGGATACGCTTCTGGTCAGAACGCCTACCAAACAGACGGCAGACCCACGGGTGCAGTTTGCCGCGTCCAGAACCTGCCGAGTGATCATACCCGAGCGGAGTGAGTGAAGAAATCTCTTCCTTTGTCTTCTCTGTGTCCCTGGGCCTCTATGGTGAGTTTTCGGCTTTCACGCCTCGTCCCCGAACAAACTCGGGCCGACGGGTTTGACCTTCCGCTTCGGGCGGGCGGCTTCGGGCGGGTCGATGACGGTGCTGTTGGTGGACGGCTTCGGGCGGATTTGCTTGAGCGGTTGCACCGGGGCGGGTTGTTGTGGAGCTTCCAGGTTCGCCAGCACCTCGGCGGCCCGCTTCAGCACGGGTTCGGGCACACCGGCCAGCCGGGCGACGTGCAGGCCGTAGCTCTTGCCGGCGCTGCCGGGGGCGAGCTTGTGCAGGAAGATGACTTCGTCGGCCAGCTCCTTCACCTGCACGGTGTAGTTCCGCAACCGCGGGAGTTTGTCGGCGAGCGAACACAACTCGTGGTAGTGGGTGGCGAACAGCGTCCGACACGCGGGCACGTCGTGCAGGTACTCGGTGATCGCCCACGCCAGGCTCAGGCCGTCGTAGGTGGCGGTGCCGCGGCCGATCTCGTCAAGGATCACCAGGCTCCGGGTGGTGGCGTTGTTCAGGATGTTCGCCGCCTCGGTCATCTCCACCATGAACGTGCTCTGCCCGCGGCTCAGTTCGTCGGACGCCCCGACCCGCGTGAAGATGCGGTCGGTCAATCCGATGGTCGCGGCCTTCGCCGGTACGAAGCTGCCGATGTGGGCGAGCAGCGTGATGACGGCCGTCTGCCGCAGGAACGACGACTTGCCGGCCATGTTCGGCCCGGTGACGAGCCAGAACGTGCCGTCGGCCGCTGACAGCCGTGTGTCATTGGGGACGAACGTTCCGGGCGGGAGGATCTGATCGAGCACCGGGTGCCTGCCGTCCTTCACGTCGATCACCGGCTGTTCGACCACAGCCGGCCGGACGTAGTTCCGAAGGCTGGCCAACTCCGCCAGCCCGCCGAGGAAATCGACCGTCGCCAGCACGTCGGCGGTTTGAAGCAGCCGGTGCGTCTGTGCCGCCAACAGGTCCCGAATCCGCAAGAACAGTTCGAACTCCAACGCCTGGCTCTTCTCCTGCGCGGTGAGGATTTTCTCCTCGTACTCCTTCAACTTCGGGGTGACGTACCGCTTGGCGTTCTTCAGCGTCCGCTCGTGGACGTAGTCCGTCGGCACGCGGTTCTCGTTCGCGTTCGTGATCTCGATGTAGTACCCCATCACGTCGGTGAACCCGACCTTCA
>CAYMHO010000324.1:0-2511 GCA_964390195.1 uncultured Fimbriiglobus sp.
CTGGAGTGCGGGCTGGTGCTGGTGGGCACGGAGGTGAAGTCCCTCCGCGACGGGCACGCCATGCTCGAGGACGCCTACGCCAAGATCGAGGACGAGGAACTGTGGCTGATCGGGTGCGAGATCCCGGAGTACACCGCCGGCAACCGGATGAACCACAAGCCGAAGCGGACGCGGAAGTTGCTCGCGCACAAGCGGGAGATCAACAAGCTGGTCGGCAAGGCGAGCCAGCAGGGGTTCACACTGGTGCCGCTGCGGCTCTACTTCAAGGGCGGGCGGGCGAAGGTGGAGATCGCGGTGGCGAAGGGCAAGCAGTCGCACGACAAGCGGGAGACGCTGAAGACGAAAGAGGCGAAGCGGGAGATGGACCGGGCGGCTTCCAACGCCCGGCGAAAACGGGGGTGAGCCGGCATGGCCTCCGTCTTGGCACTCGTCGAATCCGACACCCACGTCTGCTGCCGGTATCGCATCCTGGCCTTCCGCCCCGCGTTGCAAACCGCCGGCCACACCCTCACCGTGCGGGCGTTCCCGCGTGACGTCATCGCCCGCCTGCGGCTGTTCGCCGCCGCCCGCCGGTTCGACGTGGTGATCATTCAGCGGAAGCTGCTCTCACTCGCCGAACTGATCGTCCTCCGCCGGTTCGTGCGGAAACTGGTGTTCGACTTCGACGACGCCGTCTGGCTCCGCGACTCGTACTCGGAAAAGGGGTTCCACAGCGGCAAGCGGGAGCGGCGGTTCCGGGCGACGGTCTGGCGGTGTGATCTGGTGATCGCCGGCAACCGCTTCCTCGCCGACGAGGTTCGCCGCTTCAACCCGAACGTGACGGTCATCCCCACCTGCGTCGATCCGACCGCCTACCCGCTCGCCGAGCACGCCAGCCCCCCCGGAACGGCCCGGCTGGTGTGGGTCGGGTCTGGCAGCACACTGCAAGGGTTGGAGAGGAACCGGGCGATGCTCGACGCCGTCGGGCGTGCGAACCCCGGCACCCGGCTGGCGGTGGTGTGCGACCGCTTCCCGACGTTCGACGCGCTGCCGGTCGATGCCGTCCGCTGGGAAGCCGCCACCGAAGCCGCTGAGATCGCCGCTTCGGACGTCGGCATCGGGTGGGTGCCCGACGACCCGTGGAGCCGAGGCAAGTGCGGGCTGAAGCTGCTGCAATACATGGCCGCCGGGCTGGCGGTGGTGGCGAACCCGGTCGGCGTGCAGGCGGACATGATTTCCCCCGGGGAGAACGGCCTGTTGGCCACGACCATCGAGGACTGGGTGGCGGCGGTGCGAACACTGGCGAACGACCCGCAACTGCGCCGCCGGCTCGGGCGGGCTGGACGCGAGCGGGTGGAGCGGGAATACTCGGTGGCCGTCGGCGGGCGGATGTGGAACGAGATCCTGGGAGGTTAGCCGCGAGGCATCGCCGAGCGCGTCCGACATCATGTTCTCCCACTTCCTCCGAAAGCTCGGCACCCTCGTCACCCGTCCGGACCCGAAGGCCGTGCGTGAGGGCGGGCTGGTGTGGCATCCGTTGCCCGCCGCACTTGACCTGCTCCCACTCCTCCCGACACTGCTCACCCACCCGTCGGCCGTGGTGGTGAAGCGGAATCATCAGCGGACCATCCTCCGGTTCGACATGCCCGGCGGGGCGGTGTTCGTGAAGCGGACCCGCGCGAACACCCCGCGGGCGTGGGCGCGGGAAATCCTCCGCCCGCCGAAGGCCCGGTTGGAGTTCGAGAACGCCGTGCGGCTGCGGGAGTTGGGTATCCCGTGCGCCGAACCGCTGGCGTGGGCCGAGGCCGATTCGGTGTGGCCGGGGGAGAGTGTGATTGTCACCCGCGAAGTGGCCGGTGCGGTGCCTCTTGACGAGTTCCTGACTGACAGCCTGGTGTCAGCGAAGCGGCGGGCGTTGGCGACCGAACTGGGCCGGCTGTTCGCCCGCACGCACGCGGCGGGGGTGGCCCACCCCGACCCGCACCCCGGCAACCTGCTGGTGCGGTGGGACGACGGCCCGCGGTTCGTGCTGCTCGACGTCCACGCGGTGCGGTTCGGCCCACCGCTGACGTGGGAAGTGGCGCGGGCGAACCTGGTGCTGTTCAACCGCTGGTTTCAGTTGCGGGCGACCCGGACGGACCTATGGGGTTTGGGGTGGGGGTCGGCGGCGGGGCGCGCGGTGGGCGTCACCCCCCGGGGTCTGCCCACCACCGGGGGGCCCCCCCCCCCCGCTCGCCTGGAGTCGGATACCGCCGCCTCCAATCGACGTTTCTGGGCGGCCCGCGACGACCGCTATTTCGGCACCAACCGCCAGTTTCGCAAGGTGAAGGCGAAGGGGATTCGCGGACACGTCGTGCGGGATCTGCCCGACGACCTGGTGCGGAGCTGGCTGGCCGACCCGGACGCGGTGTTCACCCGACCAGGCGTGAAACTGCTGAAGGACTCGCCGAGTGCGACCGTTGGAATGGTTCCCCTCTCCCCTGGGGGAGAGGGGTTAGGGGTGAGGGGGACGGGGCACCCGTAAGCCCCCCC
>CAYMHO010000324.1:2522-7823 GCA_964390195.1 uncultured Fimbriiglobus sp.
AAGGACTCGCCTAGCTCGACCGTTTTAATGGTTCCCCTCTCCCCCAGGGGAGAGGGGGACAATCCTCCTAAAACGTTTCCGCCTGAAGCGAGCGCCCGACGCCCTCAAGAACCTGCTCCGCCGCTCAGAAGCCCTCCGCTCGTGGGCGTTCGGTCACGGCCTGATCGATCGCCATCTGCCCACCGCCCGCCCGCTGTTCGTCGCCCATCGGTACCGTAACGGCATCCCCCGCGAGGGATATGTCGCGTTCGATGTGGTACCGGATGCAGTCGAGTTGCCCGAGTTCGTGACCACCGCCAGTTTCGCTGAGCTGCGCGATTTGTGTGCGTCGTTGGGAAGGCTGGTTCGCACCTTGCACGACCGCGGGGTTTCCCACCGCGACCTGAAGCCCCCGAACCTCCTGCTCTCCGGCCCCGACCGAACCCCCGTGTTCATCGACCTCGTCGGGCTGGCCGTTCACACCGACGTGCCTGACCGCACCCGTCAGCGAGACCTCACCCGCCTGAACGCCGGGTTCGTGAACAGCCCCCGCGTGACTCGCACCCTGCGGCTGCGGCTGCTGTTGGCGTACCTACGAGCGTGGCCGGGGCTGTCGGTCGACTGGAAGGTGTGGTGGCGGGCGATCGCGGCCGGGACGGCGAAGAAGGTGTTGAAAAATTTACACGCGGGGAGACCACTGGCCTGACCGCCCTTCGGATGAAGTGCCGGCATCGGGGTTGCCGACAATACGGGGGCGAACTCCGCTACCCCGGCACCGGGGCGGCGGGTATGTTCGCGGTCCCGACGCCCCCCGCGGAACCGGAACTGATGTCGGTCCCCACCCCCCGTCTCCTGCGGTTCGCGCTGGCCGGCTGGCTGGTCACCAGCGGCGTGGTCGGCTGCGGGTCGGTGCCGTGGCGGTCGCCCACCCCGCGGCCGGCGGCGCCGGTGGCCGAAGCCCGCGGGCCGGTACTGATCGCTTCGAGCGACAAGCGGCCGTCGGCCCACGTCACCCGCGTCGGCCGGTACGTGTTCCACACCGACTTCGAGTTCGACGCCAACTCCCCGCTGTTGCGGGAACTGCAAGAGCTGCCCGACCAGATCGAGGCCGAGCTGAAGGTGCCGGCGTCCGACTCGCTCATCCAGGTGTACCTGTTCGACCGCGAGGAGAGGTACCACGCCTACCTTCGGGCGAAGGACCCGAAGTTGCCGCTGCGGAGTGCGTACTTCTTCGCCGAGCCGGGCCGCGGGATCGGCAGCCCGCCCGAGTTGCACGTGTACACCTGGCAGAGCGAGCGGCTGCGGATCGACCTGCGGCACGAACTCACGCACGCCCTCCTGCACGGCACGCTGAAGACCGTACCCCTGTGGCTGGACGAGGGGCTGGCAGGATACTTCGAGCAGCCGCCGGCGAACGCCGGGGTGAACGCCGCCCACCTGGATGCCCTCCGCAACCCGGAGGGCGGGGGCAAGTTCCGCGGTGACCTGGCCCGGTTGGAGAAGCTGAAGTCGGTCGATCAGATGGGCCGGCCGGAGTACCAGGAGGCGTGGGCGTGGGTGCACTTCATGCTCCACGGCGAGCCGAAGGCCCGGCAGGTGCTGCTCGCTCACCTGCAAGCCCTCCGCACCACCCCAACGCCCGGCCTGCTGCTGCCGAAGCTGGAGGCGGTCGCCGGCGACGTCACCCCGCTGCTCACGACCCACTTGACTCGGCTCGATCAGACGAGCCGGGTACGTACCGCCGGGGCACGGTGACGGCTCACTTCGCCTCCACCCGTTTGAAGCGGTAGAAGTAGCCGCGTTTCAGTTCGGTCATGTCCGGCGGGCGGGGGTCGTTCGCCTCGGCGAAGTTGATGACCAACTCGTCCGCCGTCACCTCGATCCGCGCCCGGAAGAGCATCGACTGGTTGCCGGACGGCAGGTGGTAGTCGACCTCGGACGGCTTGGCCGCGTCGGGGCGGGTGATGGTGGCCGGGCCGTCCGGCCGCAGGGTGCCGTCCTTCTGGCGATACCGCCGCGTCACGCTCTCCCCGTCGAACTCCCACACCCACAGGTTGTTCTGGTTGAGGAAGTCGCTCCCGCTCAACCGCAGGGTGGTCGCCTCCCAGACCCCGTTCAGGGTCGGCTCCTTCTTGAGTGCCTTGGGCACCGGGGCGGCCGCAAGCCCGGCGGCGGCGAACAGGAGCAGGGCGACTGCGCGAGTCATGTCGGCCTCCGGGTGGGTCACTTGTCGGCGATCCGCTTGAAGCGGTGGAAGTACACGCCGTCGCCCGCCTTCACCTCGGCCGGGCGGTCGCCGTTCGCCGGGCCGAAGGCGAACAGCCACTCCTCCCCGTCCCACTTCACCCGCCCGCGGTACACCAGGGTGGTGTTCGGAGCCGTGTACGTGTAGTCGTACTCGTCCGCCTTGATCGGGTCGGGTCGGGTGAGGGTGGTGGTGGCGCCGGGGAAGTTGGGGTTCCCCACCCCGCCGTCCTTCGCCGAGTGGGCGGTGAACTTCTCCCCGTCGATCACCCACACCCACGGGGTGGTGATGGCCCCCCCGCTGTGCGACCGCTCGGTGGTGATCCACCGCCCGTCGAGCGACGGCTCCTTCGTCTTCGCCTTCGGTACCGGGGCGGCGACGGCCACGCCGACGACGAACAAGGAACCGACGAGGGAGCGGAACATGACCGACCTCCGAACGGGCGTCACTTGTCGGGCATTCGCTTGAACCGGTAGTAGTTCACCCCCGGTCCGGGCTTGATCTCGGCCGGCCGCGGGCGGCCGCCGTCCGTCCAGGCGATGACGAACTCGCCGTCCTCGACGGTCGCCCGCCCCAGGCTCGGCCTGCCGCCGTTCTTCGGGTCGTACACGTAGTTCACCTCGTCCGCCTGGCCGTCCGGCGGGCGGACGAGGGCCGAGGCGTGCTGGTTCTTGCGGAAGGTGCCGTCCCCGTTCGGCCACTGGAGCACCAACTCCTCGCCGTTGATCTCCCAAACCCAAGGGCTGATCTGTGGCACCTCGCGGTCGCCGTTGTTCTGGCGGACCAGCGTCCACTTGCCGTCGAAGCTGGGCGGCGACCTCTTGAGCGATTTGGGCACCGGGGCGGCAACAGCCGCGGCCGACACGACCAGCAGGGCGGTCAGGTACACCGGGGGTCGGCTCACTTCTCCCCCTCCTTCTTCACCCGCTTGAAGCGGTGATAGTAAGTGGTGCTGGTGGTCACCTCGGTCGGCCGGGGCTTGTCCGGGTCGGCGAATCCGACCACCAGTTCGTCCCCGTCCACCCTCGCCCGCCCCTTGAATAGGAGGTTCGACCCCGCCCCCGCCCGCAGGTAGTCCAACTCCCCGGCTTCGCCCTTCTCCGGCCGCACCAGGGTGGTGGCGGTGGTGGGGTCGTTCGGCATCAGGGTGCCGTCCTTCTGCCGGTTGGAGATGGTCAGCTTCTCCCCGTCGATGTCCCACACCCACGGGTTGAGGGCGGTGATGTCCTGGCCGCCGAACCGCATCTCGACGATCTCCCAGCGGCCGTCGAGCGGGGCGTCCTTGACCTTCACGCTCTTCGGCACCGGGGCGGCCGCCGCCGCGACGACGGAGACTAACAGGGCGAACAGTGGGCGGGTCACGTCGGCCTCCGGGGGTGCGGGGTCACTTGTCGGCCAGCCGCTTGAAGCGGTAATAGCTGTACACGCTGCGGTCGTTCTTCACCTCGGTCGGGCGGTCCTTCTCCTGCTCGCCGAAGCAGATGACGAACCCCTCCCCGTCCCACTCCATCAGCCCCCGCCACAGGATCTTCCGCTCGCCCGACGTGTACAGGTAGTCCACCTCGGACGGCTTGGCCGGGTCGGGGGCCGACAGGGTGATGGCGTCGGTGGTGAAGTCGGGCGTCAGGGTGCCGTCGCGCTGTTGGCCGAAGGTGGACAGTTTGGTCCCCGCGACTTCCCACACCCACGGGCTGGCGGTCATGTCCGACCCGCCGACGTGCCGCTCGACCGTCACCCATTTGCCCTCCAGGGTGGGCGAGTTCTTGAGCGCTTTCGGCACCGGGGCGGCGACCAGCGGCGCGGCCGACGCGAACAGCAGGGCGACGAGTGCGCGAACCATGACGGACCTCGGAGGCGGGTCACTTGTCGGCGATCCGCTTGAACTTGTAGTACCAGCCCGACTGGAACGGCTTCCGTTCGGCCGGCCGCGGGTTGTCGGGGCCGTTGAAGCAGATGACCAACTCGTCGCCGTTCACCACGACCGTCCCAGGGAACAGCTTCGGCGTTCCGCCCTCGTCGCGGATGTAGTCGATGTCGTCCGCCCCGCCTTTTTCCGGCCGTGTCAGAGTGGTCTTCGTGCTCGGGTCGTGTTCCTTCAAGGTGCCGCTCTCCTTGATGAGGATGGTCAACGACTCCCCTGTGATGTCCCACACCCACGGGTTCAGTTTGGACACTTCCGCCATGCCCGACCACAACTCCACGATCTCCCACCGCCCGTCCAGGCCGCTGGCTTTCGGCTTGATCGACTTGGGCACCGGCGCGGCGGCCAGCGGCACGGTCACCACCAGCAGGAGGACGAGCGAGCGGAGCATGACGAACACCCCGGAATGCTGAACCCAGTGTACCCGATTTCGGCCAAGATTTCCGCCGGCCCGTCGAAACGCCCGACGTACACTGTCGCCAACGCCCGGAACCCCCGCCATGCCCGTCCGCCCCGACCGCGAAGCGTTCATCCCCGTCCGGGTGGCGGACCTGGTGGACGTCCTGTGCCATGACATCGGCCCGGCCCTGAACGCGCCGCTGACGGACGGTGAACAAGCCGCCTTCCGCCGGTTCGCCACCTCGGTGAGCGAGCACGTCCACCACGACTACTTGTGGCGACTGAAGCGGCTGAAGGCGGACTACGACCCGTACGACCCGGACTGCGATCTGCTCGCGCTCGCCCCCGACCCGGCCGACGCGGAGAAGAAACTGAACGACCTGTTCGACCAGTTCGCCCGCCTGCTCCAACAGGCCAACTTCCGCCGGCTGAGTCGGGAGGAGTTGGAGGAGATCATGCGAGGGGCGAGCCAGTGGGGCGTGGACATGCGGGTGGGGTGGGAGGCGTTCGAGAAGCTGGACGTGTACGTGCGGGGGCTGACCACCGGCACCCGCACGGTGCGGAAGTGGTACCGCCTGTTCCGCAAGCACGAGGTGCAGGTGCCCGTGTTCTCGCGGGTGGTCATCATGCTGAAGCAGCGGGAGCACAAGGCGCTGGGCAAGGGGGCGGACACGCAGAACGTGTTCCTCAAGCTGTTCAAGGACATCCCGCGGATGGACGTGGAGATGCTCCTGCCCGGCACCCGCATCCGCATGGC
>CAYMHO010000325.1:0-7666 GCA_964390195.1 uncultured Fimbriiglobus sp.
TGATCCTCGACGACGGGTTCATGCACACCGACCCGTTCACCTACACGTTCGCCGGCCGCACCTGGATCCCGCAGCAGTGGGGCGGGGAGGTGAGCATGGCCCTGGCCCACCGGGTGGGCGGACTCGACGCGATGCTGCTCGGCTTCTCGGCCACCACCGCCGGGCTGTTCGCCTGGATCTTCGGCCGCATGGTGAGGAACGGCATGCACCCGCTGCTGGCCGGCGGGGTGGCCGCGTTCGCCCTGGTGGTGTGCGCCTTTCACTTCTACGCCCGCCCGCACATGTTCACCATCCTGGGCATGGCCGTCACGATGGCGGCGATCGTCGATTACGAGCGCGGCCGGGCGAGCCTGTGGCGGCTGTGGTGGCTCATCCCGTTCAACGTGCTCTGGACGAACATCCACGGCGGGGTGCTGGGCGGGGTGATGACGCTGGGGATGGCGGTGGCCGGCTGGGGGGCGGTGTGGGTGTGGAAACGAGTGGTTAGCCGCGAGCCGACGGCGAGCGAGTCCGGTGGCGGCGCGCTCGCCGTTGGCTCGCGGCTAAACTTCCGAACCCTCATCGTCCTTGTCGCCCTCGTCGCCGCCTGCGGCCTCACCCCGTTCATCAACCCGTTCGGCATGGAGATGCTGAACACGTGGAAGAAGATCGTCGGCTCGGAGGCGATGAAGGAGATGGTGAGCGAGCACCAGCCGCTCTCGTTCGGCCACACCGCCGGGCAGGTGGTGGTCGGGTTCGCCGCGTTCTACCTGTTCGCCCTGCTGGGGACGCTGCCGAAGCTGCCGCGGGTGAGTTGGCTGCTCCCGCTGGTGTGGCTGGTGCTGGCGTTCAAGGGCATCCGCCAGGGGCCGCTGTTCGTGGCGGTCGGGGCGGTGGCGATCGCGGACCTGTGGCCGCACACCATCTGGCACGCCTTGCTCAAGAAGTACGGCGACAGCCTGGCCCGTGAGCCGGAGGCGAAGGCCCGCGGGTGGGGGTGGCTGGTGCCGGCGGCCGCGGTGGTGCTGGTGTGCCTGGGGTTGCAGGTGGCGAACGTTCAGGCGCCGGTGGTGGGCAGGGGGTGGGCGAAGCTCGACCCGAACTTCGTGCCGGTGGAACTGGCCGACGCCGTGCGGGAGGTGAACGCCACCCACCCGGATGGGCGGCTGTTCAACGACGCCAACCTGGGCGGGTTCGTGCTGTACACCACCCCGCGGCAGAAGATCTTCATGGACGACCGCTTCGAGTTGTACGGCGACCCGTGGCTGCGGGAGTACGTGAAGGTGGTGTACGACGAACCGGAGCGGTTCGAGGCGTGGGCGGACGAGTACCAGTTCGACCACGCGCTGGTGCAGGTGCTGCCGGGGGAGAGTCGCCTGCCGCTGGAGAAATACCTTTCCGAATCCCCGCGGTGGGTGGTAGTGTCTCGGTGCGACACCGGGGCACTGCTCCGGCGGAAGAATTGACCTGGACCACAAAACACACCCCATGCCGCTCCGCGTCCTCGCCATCGCCAGCTACTACAAGGGCAACCGTTTCCTCGAAGCCGTGAAGGCCGAAGGGGCCGACTGCTACCTGCTCACGGTGGAGAAGGTGCTCCCCGAGCCGTGGGCGCGACACGCCCTGGCCGACGTGTTCGCCGTCCGCGACTTCCACGACCGGCGAGCGCTGGCGAACGCGGTGGCCTACCTGTTCCGCGACAAGCCGTTCGACCGCATCGTCGCACTCGACGACTTCGACATTGAGGTGGCCGCGTTCCTCCGCGAACACTTCCGCATGACGGGCACCGGGCACGGTGACAGCGCCTCCCGCTTCTTCCGGGACAAACTGGCCATGCGGGAGCGGGCGAAGGCGGTCGGCGTCCGCATCCCCGAGTTCTGCCCGCTGTTCTCCGACGCCGAGGTGAACGCCTTCCTCCGGCGGGTGCCGGGGCCGTGGCTGATCAAGCCGCGGAGCGAGGCGTCGGCCGCCGGCATCCGCAAGCTGCACACCCCCGACGACGTGTGGAAGCGGATTCGTGAGCTGGGCGACGACCGCTCGTTCGCGCTCATCGAGCAGATGGTGCCGGGCGACCTGTTCCACGTCGATTCGCTGACGCGGAAGGGGGAAGTGATCTTCACCGAGGTGAACGCGTACCACCGCCCGCTGCTCGACGTGTACCAGGGCGGTGGGGTGTATGCCACCCGCACGTTCCCGCGGGACCGCCCCGAGGTGGCCGAACTGACGAAGCTGAACGCCGACGTGCTGCGGGGGTTCGGGCTGGGGCAGGGGGCGTCGCACACCGAGTTCATGAAGGCGCACGCCGACGGCCAGTTCTACTTCATCGAGACGAGCGCACGCGTGGGCGGGGCGAACACCGCGGACATGGTCGAGGCGGCGAGCGGGGTGAACCTGTGGGCCGAGTGGGCGCGGCTGGAGATCGACCGGACCGAAGGGAGGTACACGCTTCCGCCGCTGAAGAAGCGGTACGGCGGGGTGGTGCTCAGTCTGGCCAAGGTCGAGAAGCCGGACACGTCGCCGTTCACCGACCCGGAGATCGTGCAGCGGATCGACCTGAAGAACCACATCGGGTTCGTGCTCGCGAGTGACTCGCCCGACCGCGTGCAGCACCTGCTGAACGGGTACGTCGGGCGGATCGCACGGGACTACCAGGCGGTGCTGCCCGCCGCCGACAAGGTGAGCCACTGAAAAGTAGTAGGCACACTCCGTGTGCCGTTCGGAGGACGGCACACGGAGTGTGCCTACTACTTTCTACCGGCCCCGCACCCGTTTCGCGGCGTCTTTCGCCTCACGGGTGACGGCCGACGCGGCCGCTCCGGTGCCGATCTTCTCCAACACCGCCACGGCCGACGGGCTGCCGATCCGCTCCAACACCTCCACCGCCCGCAACAGCCGCAGGCGGTCGGCGTCCGTCTCTTCGCGGTCGAGGGCGTCGAGCAACCGGCGGATCCGCTCGCCCTGCTCCGGGGTGGCCGTCGATTCCGCGGCTGCCAGCACCTCCGCCGCCAGGTCGCCCCACGCCCGCAGTTGCTTCTCGGCCGCGTCCCGCACTTTGAAATCGCGGTCGGCCAGCTTCTCCACCTCCGCTTTCACCCGGTCGGGCGACGGCGCGACCACCGGCCGGGCCGTCTCGGCCAGCAGCGGCACGGCCACGTCCGGGCGGGCGATCAACCCGGCCACCGCCTTGCCCGCCAGCTTGGCGTCCGCGCTCGCCAGCCCCGCCCACAGCGCCTCTCCCGGTTCCGGATCGGCCTCCCGCGGGAGGGTTCGCAGTGCCGCCTCCACGTCCCACACCAGGGCGGTGCCGTCCTCGTGCATGGACACCAGCCGCTTGCCGTCGGGTGCGAATGACATCCCGACCACGTTCGACTTCACGTCGGCCAGGACGACCACGTTGCGGTCTGCTTTCGGCTCGCTGATGTTCCGCAAGGCGATCCGCCGCTGGGTGCGGGTGGTGGTGGCGAACCACTCGCCGTCCGGGCGGAAGGCGGCGTACCGGGTGGCGTTCCACAACCGCGGCTCGCGGTACCGCAGCGACCCGTCCGCCGCGTCGAACACGCTCACCCGCCCGTTCGTCCAGAAGGCGGCCACCCGGCTGCCGTCGGCGGAGAACTGCATCTGCCCGCGGGGCAACGCCGGGCCGTCGTCGTCCCCCTCCCACCGCCGGCTGTACCGGTACTCGTCCGCCGTGTCGAAATCGGTGGCCGGCACCTCGGCCGTCGTCCGCTCCTTCCCGCTGGCCAACTCGTACACCCGGAACTCCTTCCGCCCGACCACCGCCAGCGCCCGCCCGTCGTCCGAGAAGGCCGCCGCCCCGGCCGACTCGGCCGCCCGCACCCGCCGCCCGGTGCTCACCTCGAACACCCCGCCGAACCCGGTGCCGGCCACGTACACCCGCCGGCCCGAGCCGTCGAACCGGGCGTAGAACGGCGGGTTGGCGAACTCCTGCGGCCACGCGGTGCCGCCGCCGGTGGCGGTGTCGTAGGTGAACACCTTGCGGTCCTTCGCGTCGTACTCCACGCTCGCCGTCCCGTCCGGACTGACGCCGAGGACGGTCGTCGTCCCCCGCGCACCCACCCGCCCGGTCCGTTCGGCCAGCGGCTTGCCGTCCGCCGCGTACACCCGCACGGTGCGGTCGGAGTGGCGGAGGCTGATCGTCCCGTCGGTGGCCACGCCCAACCCGACCCCCGCGGCGTACTGCCCCTCGAACCGGCAGACCGTCTTGCCGGTGTGCGGGTCCCACACCACCGGCGGGCGGTCGTAGAAGATGTCCACGCACCGCCCGGCCGACCGGCTGAACCGCATCGTCCGCAGGTTGGTGCGGTCGTGCGCCGGCTCGACCGCGGTGAGCGACCCCTTCGCGTCGATCACCCCCACCCCGGCCCGCACGATCGTCTTCCCGTCCGGGGCGAGGGCGAAGTCGTCGGCCGCGTCCACGTTCGCCGGCCCCGGTTCGCCGAACCCGTCGGCGGTCAGCTCGAACGTCGCCGTCCCGCGATCCCACCCGGCGATCAACTTGCTCCCGTCCGGGTTTGGCACCAGCGGGGAGTAGTTGCGGTACCGGCTCTGGGCGAGGGCGACCCGCTCGCCGCTGCCGGCGTCGTAGGCGGCGATGCCGCGGTCCCACCCCTGGAACAGCCGCTTGCCGTCGGCGGACAGTGCCCAGTAGTCACCGGACGAGTTGCCGCGGAAGGTGCGGGTGGTCGGCGGGTCGTCGGTCAACTCGGCCACCAGCCCGCACATGTACCCGTTGGCGTCACGGTACTTCATCAGCACCCGCTTGCCGTCCGCCGACGTGCCGACGAACTCGCCGTACCCGTTGCCCGGCACGTCGAACCCGGCCAGCAGTCGGCCGGTGGTCGGGTCGCGGACGTCGCACCGCTTGTCGGCCAGTCGGAACAGCAGGTGCCGGCCGTCGGGGAGGAACCGCAGCACCGCCCCGGTGTGGTCCTTCAAGTAGCCGGGCGTCACGTCCCGCTTCGTGTTCAGGTCGAAGATCTGGACGACGCCATCGACCGGGCGGGCGAGCAGGCGGTCGTCGTCGGAAACCGTGACCCACTCGGGCGGGCCGCGGTGGCGGCGGTCCGGGTGGCCGAGGCGGGCGACGGCCCCGGCGGGCAGGGAGAAGCCGTTGCGGTCGGTGGCCGGGGCGGGCGGGCCGTGCGGCTCGTCGGGCGGTCCGCCGGCGGCGAGCAGGGCGAGCACGGCAACACAGTGGAGCATCGACAAGCCCTCGGCGCGGGCGTCCCGCCGGGGGAGGGGCTGGCGGCGGGGCTAAAGGGGAGACGATTGAATCGTACCCGGACTCACCGCTCCGTGGGAAGGTCGAACCGGCGGGCGGGGCCGGGCGGGCGGCGCGACGTGTGTCCGCCGGTATCACGGTAGGTCGTGGTCGAACACCGGTCGCAGGCCGGGAGAGGCCCGACGGCCAACCACCTGTCCAAAAAGGCGGTCGGCCGTCGGGCCTCTCCCGGCCTGCGACCGGTGTTCGACCGCGACCTACTACTTCTCCATCTCCGCGAGCAGTTTCTTGAAGTCGTCCCTCTCCCGCAGCGGGTCGAACTGCTTCTCCGCTTTCAACTTGGCGACGTCCTTGAACCCGCCCTTCACCGCCTTGGTCAGCAGTTCCATCGCCCGGTCGGCGTAGTTCTGCTTCTCGTCGGCGATCTTGGTCGATGCCACGGAGTACACGCGGGCGAAGTCGTACAGGACGGGCGGCGGGCAGTTCGGGATCTTCTTCAACTCGGCCACCTCGGCCACCGCCTCGGCCACCTGCCCGGCGTGCAGTTTGGACGTCGCGCGGGAAGCCCGCAACTGCGGTTGTTTTTCCTTCGGGCTGAGTTCGACCGCTCGATCCCAGTCCTGCACCGCTTCGGTGTGCTTCTTCAACTGGTCGTAGGCCAAGGCGCGGCGCCAGTGGCTGTTCCGCAGAAATTGCTTGGCCGTCACCCCCCGCGGTTCGGTCTCGTGGACTGGGCGTAAGGTGTCGATTGCCATCCCGTACCACTTCAGGCTGTCGGTCGGCCGGCCGTCGTCGCACACCAGGTTGCCCAGGTTGCAGTAACCCCCGCCGAGGTCCACCTGATACTCGGGGACGGCGGGGAAGTCGGTGGCCAGCTTCTTCTGAATGGCCAGCCCCTTCTGGTACTGTGCCTCCGCCTCCGCCCGTTTTCCCAGGTCGGCCAGCAGAACCCCAAGGTTGCCGTGGCTTTTGGCCAGGTTTTGCCGGTACTCGGGGACGGCGGGGAGGTCGGTCGCCAGTTTCTCGTCGATGGCCAGCCCCTTCCGGTACTGCCCCTCGGCGTCTTTCCCATTCCCCAGGTCGCGCAGCAAATTCCCCAGGTTGAAGTGGCCCCCGCCCAGGCCGGAGCGGTAGTCGGGGACGGCGGGGAAGTCGGCCGCCAGCTTCTCCCGGATGGCCAGCCCCTTCCGGTACTGCCTCTCGGCCTCCGCCTCCTTCCCCAAGCCTCTCATCAGATTCCCCAGGTTGTTGTGGCTGGTGGCCAAGTCGTTGCGGTACTCCGGAACGGCGGGGAAGTCGGCGACCAGTTTCTCCTGAATGGCCAGCCCCATCCGGTACTGCCCCTCGGCGTCCTTCCCATTCCCCAGGTCCGCCAGCAGCAACCCCAGGTTGATGTGACAGCCGGCCAGGCCGGAGCGGTAGTCGGGGACGGTTGGGAAGTCGGCGACCAGTTTCTCCTGAATGGCCAGCCCTTTCCGGTACTGCTGCTCAGCCTCCGCCTCCTTCCCCAGGTCCGCCAGCAGAATCCCCAGGTTGGTGTGGCTGCCGGCCAGACCGGAACGGTAGTCGGGGACGGCGGGGAAATCGGCGACCAACCGCTCGTATGCCTCGCCAGCTTGCCGGAGTGCGTCCGCACTTTCCCCCTTTCGCCCAATCCGCTCCTCGATCAGCCCAACCCGAGTCACCGCCCGCGCCACCCGCGCCCGCGTCGCCTCGTCGTTCCCCTTCTTGGCGGCCAGCTTCCGGTACAGCGGCAGCACGTTGCCGAGGAACGCCTTCTGCTCGTCGCTCACCGCCTTCTGCGTGCCGAGCGAGTCACCGACGACCTTCGCCGTCATCACGTCCAGCCCGCCCCACAGGTCGGCGTTGTCCTCTTCCGCATCCTTCCGCGCCTTCTCCTTCTCCGCCGTCTCGCCCTTCGCAATGCCCTCCATCCGCTTCGCCTCCGCCGCGTTCGTCTGGGCAATGCCGGTCTGCCGGTTGGCCTCCGACTCCTGCTCGCGGGCGAACCCGGTCTGCCGCTGGGCTTCGAGCATGCCGAGCGAGGTGCCGACCACCCCGGCCAGCAGCACCGCCGCCACCACCCCGCCCGCCCACTGCACCACCCGCCGCCTTGTGTCCGCCTGCGCCCGCTCCGTCTCGGCCTGTTTCAGTCGCGCTTCCACACCCGCCCGGTAAGCGCCCACCTCGGTCGCCACCGCACGGCCGTCGGCGGGGCGGGAGTCGGGGCGGGCGGACAGGCATCGCTTCACCACGGCGATCAGGTCGGCGTCGGCCCCGCAGGCGTCCAACCGGGCGAACACGTCGGCCAACTCTGCCGTCGCGGCCTTCTGGACCGTCTCGTTCGCCGTAAGGCCGACGAACGCCGGCTGGCCGGTGAGGATGACAGCGAGGGTGGCACCGAGGGCGAACACGTCGGCGCGGGCGTCGAGCGGCTCCCCGCGG
>CAYMHO010000326.1:0-6659 GCA_964390195.1 uncultured Fimbriiglobus sp.
TCCACTCGCCGGCCTTCCTGTCCGCCTTCACCAGCGGCATCCGCTCGACCGCGTCTTGCGGCTGGTTGTTCCACAGCCCGCCGCTCCCCTTGGCGTTGCCGTTCTTCACCTGGGCCGGGTCTTCCGGGTCCCACACCTGGATCTGCGGGATGGCCTTCGGGTAGATGCCGGCGTCCACGGTGGCGGTGATCTTGTACTCCACCAGCAACTCGAAGTCGGCGTAGTCTTTCTCGCTCGCCAGGAACGGCCCGGTGCCCTTGTTCACCAGCGCCCCGTCCTCGATCGTCCAGTGGTTCTTCAGGTCGGCCGTCCAGGTGTCGAACTTGGCCTTTCGCTCCTCCGGGGTCATCTTCGCCAAGTCCACCGGGCTGCCGCCTTTCTCGTGGACGGCCCACCCCTTGAAGTTGGTGAAGTCCTTGCCGTTGAACAAGGCGGTGAACCCCTTCGGGGGGGTGGGGTCGGCGGCGGCGGCGAACCCCGCGAGCAACAGGACGGACGCGACGGACAGGGAACGCATGACAGACCTCAGGCAGAGAGGAGGCCCGGAACGGGCGGGGGCAGGCTGAGGCAGATGGTACGCGACGGGGGCGGCGGCGCCCAGGGTGTGATTTCAGTGACAGCCCATTGACACTGGGCCGGGCGGGTCGCAGATCATCTGACAGACACCTCCCCGAGGCTCGCACCATGACCCTCTCCGTACTCCGGCTCGAACCCCGCGAGACGCCGGCCACCCTGACCGTCAACGCGCCGTTCGCCGAGCAGTTCGCCCTCGGCGGCGTCGGCCCGGGGGCGACCGCCCGGCTGGTGCGGGTGCAGGCCGACGGCTCCCTGGTGACGGACCTGAGCGTGGTGCCGTACCCAGGATTCGGCGGCGAGGTGCGGGTGGCCCGCGGGGACGTGACCGTCGACGGCCGCATCGACCTGATCACCGCCGCCGGGCCGGGCGGCGGGCCGCACGTGAAGGTGTTCGACGGCCTCACCGGTTTTGAAGTGCGGAGCTTCATGGCCTACGACCCGCGGTTCGTCGGCGGGGTGTTTGTGTCGGCCGGGGATTTCAGCGGCGACGGGGTGGCGGACATCGTCACCGGGGCCGGGGCCGGCGGCGGCCCGCACGTCCGGGTGTTCAACGGGGTGGACAGCTTCCCGTACACCAGTTTCTTCGCCTTCGATCCGCGTTTCACCGGCGGGGTGAGTGTGGCCGCGGGTGAGGTGAACCTGGACGGCATCGCCGACATTGCCGTCGGCGCGGGGTCGGGGGCGGGTCCGCACGTCCGGGTGTTCAGCGGGTTCAACCTGACCGAACTGCAATCCTTCTACGCCTTCGACCCGACCAACCGCCGCGGGGTGAACGTGGCGTTCGGCGACGTGAACGGGGACAACCGCGCCGACCTCGTCACCACCTTCGCCGGCCCGCAACCGCCGCCCGCGCGGAGGTTGGAACTCGTTTCGGCCGGCACGACCGCCACAACGCCGACGGGGGTGGTGTTCATCACCCAGAACTCCACCGTCCCGTCGCAGTTCACCCGCAGCCTGGACGTGTTCGTTGGTTCGTCGGTCAGCACCTTCACCGGCGGGGTGCGGGTGGGCACCGCCGACGTGGACGGGGACGGCCGGTCGGACGTCATCTTCGCCACCGGGCCGGGCGGCAGCGTCATGCGGGTGGAACTCGGCCGCGACCTGACTGCCGGCACCCTCGCCGGCGTGCCGGTGTTCATCGACACTCGGGAAGGCACCGGCGGGCTGTTCGTGGGGTGAGTGCCCCCTCTCATTGGTTCCGGCGGACACCCACACCCCCCGCCGGAATCATCCACTGTCGGCCGGAAGAAACTACGTTTGAGTAATTTCCGGCGAGCCGGCTGTTTGTTTCTTCGGGAACGCGATCATCAGCAGCACGGCCGTGCCCAGCGACGCCCCACACCCCAGCCACCAGCCGCGTTGCCCCGATTCGCCGACCCAATTCGTTCGCCGGTCGTATTCCAACCGGCGCGTCAGCCGTGCCTCGTAAACATCACGAGTGTCCGCCTTCCCATCATCAGGTAATGGGACGTCCTCTTCCGCCATCCGCCAACTGTTCATCCCCCAGATGTGTGGGTGCCCGTACAGAGCCATCCCACACGACCACCCGAACACGCACCAATTCAGCGCCAGCACCAGCCGGATCACCTCACGTCGCCACATGGCCGCACCTCGGTAGGTTTGACGCAACCATTCTGCCCGCCAGAACCGATACCCACCAGATGCCGACCGCACTCGTCTTCGCCCCCGGAACGAACCCGACCACCGTGCGCGCCGCCGACGGCACGCTGCACACCGTCCCTGACGGGTGGGTGCTGCTCCCGCCCGGCGACGCCGGCCTGACTCGCCGCGTGAAAGCCGCAGCCGACACCTGGGCCGTGCAGGAAAAGCGGGGCCGCAAGTTGTTCTCACGGGGTCTTTGGGTGGCGGCGGAGGTCGTGGAGCGAGTGCGGGCAGAACTGGACGCCGAGCGCGCGACCCCGGCGTTTGCCAAACGGAAGCAGCAGGATGCGGTTCGCCGGGAGAAGGCCCAGACGGAATACGTCGAAGACTTCCACGCGGCGGTGGTGACGTTCCTGGCGTTTCACCCGATGCACGCGGAGTTGGCGAACCAACTCGCCGGGTTGGTGACGACCCACGCCACCCCGGTCGGCAGCGGCACCGTCGCCCGCACCAAGCGGATTCCCATTCAACAGCGTGCGGAGGCGGCGGTCATCGCGTGGATGCGACACCAGACGACCGCCTACGACACGATGGTGATTCCCCGTGTGAAGGGCCAGCGGCGGGAGGTGCGGCGGATGTTGGCGAAGCGGAGCGTCGAAGTGCTGGCGAGCTACCGGCGGGGGGAGCCGATGCGGGACGGGTGCCCACTGCGGCGGGCGGTAAAGTAGTAGGCACACTCCGTGTGCCGTTCGGTTACGGCACACGGAGTGTGCCTACTACTTTCCTGTAGTCGAATACTCCCACAGTTTGCACTCCAGGCTGCCGTTGAAGAACGGGGTTTGCTTCAGCACGGGCAGCTTCACCTTCCGCGCCAGCCTGTCGTTGGAGGTGAACACCGCCAGCCGCCAGCCGGCCCAGTGTTCGCCGACCACCTCGCCGATGCTGCGATACAGCGGGATCAACTCGTCTTCGTCGCCGAGGCGTTCGCCGTAGGGCGGGTTCAGCACGATCAGCCCCGGCGGTTCGTTCGGCTCCGGGCGGGCCTTCCGCAGTTCCTGTTTGGCCACCTTCACCAGGTGTCCGACGCCCGCCGCCTTCGCGTTACCCACCGCAAAATCCACCGCGTCCTGCCGCACGTCGGAGCCACGTGGCGGGAACGCCGGTTTGCCGACCACGCCGGCCCGTGCCTCGTCCCGCACCCGCGCCCACACACCGGGGTCGTGGTCGGGCCAGCCGACGAAGCTGAACCACTTCCGCGTCAGCCCCGGCGGGCGTTTCATGGCCAGCCAGCACCCTTCCACCAGGAACGTGCCTGACCCGCACATGAAGTCCACCAGCGGAGTGGAGCCGTCGTACCCGAGGTGAAGCAGCAACCCGGCAGCGAGCGCTTCGTTGATGGGCGCTCGCGACTGGATCGGGCGGTAGCCGCGTTTGTGCAGCGAATCCCAACTGCTGTCCAGGCTGAGCACGGCGTGGTTGCGGTAGACGTGCAGGTTCAGCCCGATCATCGGCCGCTCGGTGTCCACGCTCGGGCGGCGGCCGGTCTTGTCGCGGAACTGGTCGCAGATGGCGTCCTTCACCCGGCGGGCGGCATACTGGCTGTGGGTGATGGCCGAATCGCGGACGTTGCAATCGACGGCGAGCGTGTGGTCGTTCGTCATCAGTTTCGACCAGTCGACGGACCGGACGAACTCGTACAGGGCGTCGGTGCTCGGCACTTCTCCTTCACCGACCGGCCGCAGCACCCGCACGGCGGTTCGCAGCCACAGGTTCGCGTTGTAAACGGTGGTGATGTCGCCGCTGAAGTTCACCCCGCCGCGACCGGGTTCGACGTGAGTCGCCCCGATGCCGGCAAGCTCGCCCGCCAGGATCGGTTCCAGCCCGCGGGCACAAGTGGCGAAGTGGATGTGCAAAGAACCTCACCCCCGATCTTCGCCGCGAGCGAGCGGGCGGTGTGCGAGGGTCGCACGCTCGCTCGCGGCGAAGACGAATTCACCTGGCGAACCGTTGCAAACTCAGGAGCGCCACGAACAGCCCGAGGGCGACGCCGCCGATGACCAGCTTCATCGCCTTGTCCACGAACCACACCGACAGCCCCTCGGCGAACGTCACCCGCATCATCTTGGCGTGCAGGAAGGAGATGAGCAGCATGTGCATGGGCAGGCCGACGAAGAAGCCGACCAGCCCGGCCTCCCAGATCTTGTCGCGGAACCCGCCGAGCGAGTACGCCCGCTCGACGCCCCACCCGAGCGCCCCCTCGGCGATCGCCCCGACGAACAGCGACGCCAGCACCAGCCCGATGCTGCGGAACACGGTGCGGGGGTTGACGCGGGTGATGCGGCAGGCCAGCCGCAGGAGCAGCACCTCGGCCGCCAGGTACACCAGCACGACGAACGCGAGGCAGGCGAAGAAGAGCAGGTGTTGAGGGTTCATGGTGTGAGTGGGCCTACGCCTCCGCCGGCACCGGGAACTGTTCGCACAGTTCCCGCACGCTGCCGCGGACGCGGCTGAGCAAATCGTCGTCCGTCGGGCGGTGCAGCACGTCCGAGATCCACCGCCCGATCTGCACCATCTCTGCCTGCTTCATCCCGCGGGTGGTGAGGGCCGGGGTGCCGATCCGCACGCCCGACGGGTCGAGCGGCTTCCGCGGGTCGAACGGGATCATGTTCTTGTTGACGGTGATGCCGGCGGCGTCGAGCGCCTGCTCGGCCAACTTCCCGCCGACGCCCGCCTTGCTCGCCACGTCCACCAGCATCAGGTGGTTGTCGGTGCCCCCGGATACGATCGGGAAGCCGTGCCCGAGCAGCGACTCGGCCAGCGTCTTGGCGTTGGCGATCACCTGCGTCTGGTAGGTCACGAACTCCGGCTGGAGGGCTTCTTTGAACGCCACCGCCTTGCCGGCGATGACGTGCATGAGCGGCCCGCCCTGCAGGCCGGGGAACACCGCCGAGTCGATCGGCTTCGCCCAGGTCTGCTTGCAGATGATGAGACCGCCCCGCGGGCCGCGGAGGGTCTTGTGGGTGGTGGTGGTGGTGAAGTCGGCGTGCGGGACGGGGTCCGGATGCACCTTCGCGGCCACCAGCCCGGCGATGTGGGCCATGTCCACCATGAACAGCGCGCCCACTTCTTTGGCGATCTCGGCGAACTTCGGGAAGTCGAACACCCGCGGGTAGGCGCTCGCCCCGGCGATGATCAGCTTCGGCTTGTGCTCGCGGGCCTGGGCGGCCACCTGGTCGAAGTCGATGCGGTTAGTGTCCTTCGTCACCCCGTAGCTGGCCACCTGGAAGTACTTGCCGCTGAAGTTCAGCTTCATCCCGTGGGTCAGGTGACCGCCGTGGGCGAGGTCCAGCCCGAGGATGGTGTCGCCCGGTTGCAGGCAGGCCAGGAACACCGCCATGTTGGCTTGTGCCCCGCTGTGCGGCTGCACGTTCACGTGGTCCCCGCCGAAGATGGCCTTCGCCCGGTCGAGGGCCAGCCTCTCCGCCTCGTCCACGAACTCGCACCCGCCGTAGTACCGCCGGCCGGGGTACCCCTCGGCGTACTTGTTCGTCAGCACCGACCCCTGGGCGGCCATCACCGCCCGGCTGGTGTAGTTCTCCGACGCGATCATCTCCAGCCCGAACTTCTGCCGGGCCGTCTCGCCACGGATGGCGTGGAAGATGTCGGGGTCCTGCCGTTCGAGCACGTCCATCAACAGTCTCCGGTGTCTGGTGAACCGGCGGCGTGAGCCGCCTGGGTGAAACGAACCCAGGCGGCTCACCCGATCTCTACGCCCACCTCTCTCAGCTTACTCGCCAGGTCCTCGCCCGGCCGGTACAGCACCGCCTGCCAGCCGTGCTTCCTCGCCGCCTCCAGGTTGGACGGCATGTCGTCCACGAAGATGCACTCAGTCGGCTGGTGGGCGGTGTGCCGCTGGCAGTACGCGAAGTACTCGGGGTGGGGCTTGCGGCTGCGGGCGTGGTGGCTCGGGCAGCGGGCGTCGAAGTGTTTGAGCACGTCGGCGAACTGCTCGCTGTACTTGCGGTAGTGGGCGTCGTTCGTGTTGCTGGCCAGCACCAGGCGGTACTTCGGCTTCAACTTCGGGATCAGGTCGCACACGGCGTCGTTGCGGGTGAAGATGTCGACGAACGCAGCCTCGAACTCGGCCGGGGAGCACGTCAGTTGGCCGTCGCGGCTGGCCAGGCGGATGTACTCGGCGGTACTCAGCCGCCCGCACTCGTAGTCCTCTTCCAGCACGCCCCCGTACAGGGCGAGGGTGAGTTCGTGGGGTGGCAGGGGGGTGAACGCGGCCAGTTTCGCCACCGCCCGCTGGTGGTCGAAGAAGGCGAGCACGTTCCCGAAATCGAAGAGGATGGTCCGCATGTGTGCAGTATAGATTGGGACGCGGGGGGAAGATAGGCGGGGTTTGGCGAGCCGAGCGGCGGGGGGCGCCGGGGGGGTTTTTATGACACCCCCCCGGCGGCCCCCCCCCGCGCGGCCCC
>CAYMHO010000326.1:6669-7583 GCA_964390195.1 uncultured Fimbriiglobus sp.
GGGGGGGGGGGGGGGTTGGTGGGGGGGGTGGGGGGGGGCGGGGGGGGGGGGGGGGGTGGTTTGTTCCCCCCCCCGCGGGGGCCCCCCGCGCCGCTCGGCTCGCCCGGTTCACACCTCACCTTCCCCCGCCCCGTTTCGTTCGCTATTCCCCCGCCCTCACCCACCGGAGGGCCGGCCGTGGCACGGGTCTGTTTCGCACTGCTGTTCGTCGCCGCACTCGCCCCCGCCCAAGACCCGCCCAAATTCCTGTGGGCCGCTGGCGACGCCCTCACCTACAAGGTGAGCCAGACGACCACCGTGGACGAACTGACCCTCGACGACGGGGCGAAGAGGCCGACCGCGGTGAAAACCGTCACCACCTTGACCAGCACGAAACAATGGGCGGTGAAGGCGGTCGGCAAGGACGGCTCGGCCACCCTGGAGATGACCGTCACCGCCCTGCGGCAGGAGGTGACGCAAACCGTCGGCGAGAAGAAGCCGATCAACCGGGTGGTCGATTCGGCCGACCCGGAGGACGCGAAGGGCATGCCCTTCCTGAATCAAGTCGTGCTGACGGCGACGGTGGACGCCACCGGGAAGGTGGTCGAGGCGAAGTCGGAACACAAGGCGGCGGCCGACCGGCTGGAGGCGGAACTGCCCTTCCGAATGGTGTGGCCGGCCAAGATGCCGCAGGCGAACGACAAGTGGGAGCGGGCGTTCGTGCTCAAACTGCCGCCCCCGCTGGGCACCGGCGAGAAGTTCGACGCCACCCAGACGTACACCTACCGCGGGATGAAGGAGGTGTACGCGGTGGTGGGCCTGACGACCGCGGTGAAGGACCTGCCGGCCGACCCGGCGATCGTGCCGGCCGTCGCCCCGGTGCTGTGGGAGGGGGACGTGTTCTTCAACACCAAGACCGGCCGCTACCACGGGGC
>CAYMHO010000327.1:0-7565 GCA_964390195.1 uncultured Fimbriiglobus sp.
TCCCCATCCTGTTCATCCAGGGGATGGGGCAGGGCGACGTGAAGATGCAGATGGGCTTCGGCAGTTGGTGCGGCGCCCTGTTCGGCATGGGTGTGGGTGCCAGCGTGGTGCTGTGGGCGTTCTGCGTGGGGGTGCTCGTCGGCGGGGTGTTCGCCCTGGTGATGATGGCCCTCCGCCGCCAGTTCGGGAAGAACAAGGAGAACTTCCAGGCCATCTTCGGCGACCTGCAGACGCTGTTCACCAAAGGGGCGAAGAAGGCGGCCGACCGGGCGAACAGCCGCCGGGCGAGCTGGGTGCGGCTGCCCTACGGCGTGCCGCTGTGCGTCGGCTTCCTCGGCTACCTGGCTTACCGCTTCATCCTGTTCCCGGCGTCGTGAGTCGAAGTGCTTGCACCACACACGCCCACCCGTCAGACTGGGGTGGGCGTTTTCATGCGCGGTGGCTCCCGCTACCGACACTCCAGGAGGTGGTGCCATGAAACCGGTCCACGGCATTCTGCTCGGTGTCATCTTCGTGGTCGCCGCTCTCCCGATGACGGCTGGCGCACTTCTGTGGGTGGCGTCGTTGGAGGATCGGGCAGAAGAAACGAGGGGCCCACACATCCATGGAAGGACACGGCTCACACCCGTGCCGCAGGGGCCACTTGAGCAGCCGGTTGGGACGTTGCTGATGACGGTGCGGATCGACTCCGACGATCCCGCCGCTCAGGCAGTGAAGCCCGGCTACAAGGTGACGGTCGTCGCCGTCACGCAGTCGGAGAAGCGGAAGAAGGAAATCGTGACCCCGGTCGCCTTCAGCGCTCTCGTGATGGAGGTGGACACGAGTGCGATGGAGGCGAACGAACTGACCCTTTCGGTCGCCGTGCCCGCGGAGCAGGCCCATCTGCTGTCGTACGCCGTGGACGGCGGAACCACCATCCGCGTGCAGTTGCCGAAGTGCGGCGGGTGGGTGCCGCACGAGACCGACAGCCAGGTGTTCCTCGCGGCCGCCAACTCAACCGACGAACTACTGGCCATCCTGTACGGCGAGTGAGGGGGAAGACCTCATCCCCTGGCCCCCTCTCCATGAATGGAGAGGGGGTGTTCAATTCCACAACTCACAGTCTTCGCCGCGAGCATCGGGAGCGCCAGAAGCTGTCGGCGCTCCCGATGCTCGCGGCGAAGACAGGCAGCGCTCCCCCCTCTGTCCGGTTCCTCGACTGCCCCACTTCCCGCCTCGCCATCATCTTCCGCTCTCCAGTGAATCCGCGCAACTTCCGCGGCCGATGACCTTCCTTGCCCAGCGCCCCCGTTCGGTTCGGCGGGGGTGTCTCATTTGGCAAACCGGGCAGGATCGGAACACCAGACACGACCGGAAAGATTGAAGGGGCGACGGGGAAGCGGACGAAAACAGGGACGTGATAACACCGCTACACAGCGTAAACCCGGCGACACAGGAAGAAACGGTTCCGTCGCATCTTCCCTTGCGAAAGGAGAACTCCGTTCTAGGGTTCGTTGCCGCACCGGGCGTAATGCGTCCGGTCGAATGAGCGAACAACGAACCCGCAGGCCGTCGCGACCCGAGCCGCGGGCGATTCCACCCGACCCTACTCGCCACCCCCACCCCCTCGGGCGGTCGGCGGGCGGAACAACCGGGCGGTCCGCGGGCGCGAACTGTCTCCTCCGAGGGGCGACCCAGATGAAGCCGAAGAACCTGATCCTGATCGGTGTGGCGGTGGTGTGTGGCCTGGCGGCGGCGTTCCTCACCGCCCGCATGATGGCCGGTGCCGGGACGAAGAAACCAGAACTGGACATGGTCGAAGTGCCGGTGGCGGTGAAGGACATCCCGATCGGGACGAAGCTGCCGCCGAAGGACGTGGAGACGTACTTCACCAAGAAGAACTTCCCGCGGGAGAACGTGCCGCCGAGCGCCATCACCTCGATGGAGGAGATCGGCGACAAGCGGGCCATGCGGACCATCCGCCAGGGCGAGACGGTGGCCGTCACCGACCTGAACGCGAAGGGGTTCATCGACCCGCCGGACGGGACGGTGCTGATGACCACCGCCATCAACCTGGAGCAGAGCGCGAGCGGGTTCGCCCTGCCGGGGTACAAGGTGATGGTGATCGCCACCAAGAAGAGCCAGAAGAAGAACATGGACATCGTCTTCCCGCTGTTCGCCGACGCGCTCATCCTGGCGGTGGACACGAGCACCACCGCCCCGCAGGCGGGCGGGAAGGACGGGCAGCAGAACAAGGACACCGGGGCGACGGCCGCCGGCTTCCAGAGCGTCGGCATGATCTCGTTCGCCGTCACCCCGGAGCAGTCGATGCTGCTGACGATGGCGGCCAACGGCGGGGCCAGCCTGCGGCTCGGCCTGCCCAACCAGGCGGAGGACAAGAAGCAGCTGGTGGTCGACGGGTACAAGCACATGCTGCTCACCCGCCAGCAGATCGAGAACATCTTCGCCGACCGCTGGCCGGACGAGAACAAGAGTGCGGACAACGGGCCGAAGTTCGAGACGGTGAAGGTGAAGGTGCCGGCCGAACTGGTGGCCAAGGACACCCGCCTCACGCAAGAGGTGCTGGACAAGAAGTTCAAGACGGTCGAGTTCCCGAAGGAACTGCTGCCGGAAGCGGTCGCCGCCGAGGAGAAGGACCTGCTCGACCAGTACGCCACCGCCGACCTGGTGGCCGGCCTGCAGGTGCCCAGGCCGCACCTGTCCAAGACCGAGCCGAAGAAGCCGGAAATCATCCGCGAGCCGAAGGCGGGTGAGCCGCTGGTGCTGGCGGGGGTGAAGGCCGGGCACGGCGACGACGCGGCCAGCCCGAAGGGCGAGACCGACACGAGCGCCACCGACCCGAAGCCGAAGGAGTACGTGTACGTGCTGATCAACACCCCGCAGGGCAAGCGGTACCAGAAGTTCGAGGTGACCGACGCGGGGAACGTGTTCGCCGGCGAGGCGACCGAGGACGAGTACCTGAAGTACCAGGCCGGCAAGGGCAAGGCCCCGGCCAAGTGAGTGACGCCCAGCAGTGACCGCGGCCGACGGGCGGAAGGATTCGCCCCCGGCCCACCCGGTGCCACGCCACCGGGCGACCGACGACAGCCCCGCCGGGCTTGACCCGCCCGGCGATCCCAGACCGCGGCGGGGGTTGTGTCCCCCGCCGCCCAGCGAGAACGAGGTGAACGGATGCACCTGACCACGATTTTCCGCCGCCGCATGCTCGCGGGGATGGCCGCCCTCACCGGACTGGTGGGCGGCACGGCGGTCGCGCAACCCAACCTGCCGGTGCCCGCTCAACCCGGCAAACCGGCCGCCCCCGGCCAGACGCCGGACACCGGCGAGATCAAGGTCGGCAAGCTGGGCGAGCTGATCGTCCCGGTGTCCGGGCTGTCCACCTTCGACCCGAAGACCGGGCAGAAGGTGACCGCCCTGGAGGTGAGCAACGGGGACGTGCTCGACGCCCGCCCGGTCGCCCCCGAACTGACCCGAGTGCAGTTGACCGGCAAGCTGGGCGGGGCGAGCAAGCTGACCATCACCTTCGCCGACCAGTCGAAGGCGACGTACACGGTGATCGTCCAGCCGGACTACGAGCAGCTGAAGTTCGTCCTCAAGCGGGCGGTGCCGACGGCCAACATCGACATCATCCCCGGCGTCGGGAACGTGATCATCCTGAGCGGGATGGTGTCCCGCCCGGAGGAGGCCGACACCGCCATCCGCATCGCCAGCAGCGCGGTCGGCGGGAACACGCAGAACGTGATCAACGCGCTGAACGTGGGCGGCAGCCAGCACGTGGCGATCGACGTGACGGTCGCCCAGGTGGACCGCACCGAGATCAAGGAGCGGGGGTTCGCGTTCGGGGTGTTCGGGCAGAACTTCCAGATCAGCAACGTGCTCGGCGGGCTGGCGACGCTCCCGCAGGGCGGCGGCGGTGGGGGCGGCAGCCCGCTCCAGATCGGGAGTGCGAACATCGCCTTCAGCATCGTCCCCGGGCAGTTCGTCGGGGCCCTGCGGGCCTTGCGGACGGAAGGGCTGGCGAAGTTCCTGAGCGAGCCGAAGCTGGTGACCATGAGCGGCCGGCCGGCGCTGCTCCGGGCGGGCGGTCGGCAGGCGGTGCTCAGCCCGCAAGTCGGGTTGGGTGGGGCCGGGGCCATCCTGGAGCCGGTGGGCACCGAGTTGGAAGTGCTGCCCATCGTGCGGGGCGACGGGAAGATCTACCTGGAGCTGAACCCGCGGATCACGTCGGTGAACAACGGCCGCGGTCTGACCACCAGCAGCGGGTTCACGCCGGGGTTCAACGAGCAGCAGACCCGCACCAGTGTGGTGCTCGAACCGGGCCAGACGTTCGCCATCGCCGGCCTGCTGGAGACGAGCGTGCAGTCGAGTGCCGAAAAGGTGCCGTACCTGGGAGACATGCCCCTCGTCGGGGCGGCGTTCAGCAGCGTGCGGCACGAGGAGCGGGAGACGGAACTGCTCATCCTGGTGACGCCGCGGCTGCAGGAGGCGATGAACTGCGACCAGGTGGGCAAGCGGGTGCCCGGCAAGGAGACCCGCACGCCGGACGATTATGAGCTATTCCTTGAGGGGCTGGTGGAAGCCCCCCGCGGGCAGCGGAAGGTGTGGAACGGGCGGCACGCCGGCTACAACACGGCGTGGAAGTGCAACCCGGCCGGCTTCCCGTGTGTCGGCGAGGTGTGCGGGCAGGGCGGCAACTGCGGGACGGCGACCGGCGGCGGGTGTGCCACCGGCAACTGTGCCCCCGGCGGGCTGAAGGCCCCGGCCCCGCTGCCCGTGCCGGCCGGCCCGACGACCGGGGTCGCCCCGGTGGTGCCGAGCGGCGGGTACGCCCCGCTGTACACCCCGGTCGGCCCGACGGGGAAGTAACGAGCGAGCGGACCGGAAGCAGTAACCACCAGGCGGGCGGGTCGATCGGACCCGCCCGCCTCGCCGCCCGAAGACTGACACCCTGCGCGACACCCGACCTCGGTGGCTGATTATGCAACGCGTTGCCATTGTGGACCCGACCGACTCCAGCCGCGAGTCCCTCCGCACCCTGTTGCTCGGGGTCGATTTCGTTTGGCTCGAGGCGGAGTGCACGCGGTACGAGTACTTCTTCGACGTCATCCAGCAGTCGATGCCCGATCTGGCGGTCGTCTCCCTCGACGCGGACAAGGCCAAAGCACTTCAGATGATCGGCGAGCTGTCGGTCGAACACCCGAAGCTGCCCATCCTCACCATCAGCCAGGACCACCAGGCCCTGTTGCAGTCCCTCCAGAAAGGGGCCAAGTACTTCCTCACCCACCCGGTCGGGTTCGAGGACATGCTGGCCGCCCTGCGGCGGGCGCTCAGCGACGCCGGCCTGGCGGCCGGCGACCAGCCGTCCGGGAACACGCCCGCCCGCCAGGGGGGCAACGGGCAGATCATCGCCGTCCTCGGCTCCCGCGGCGGGGTGGGCACCACCAGCGTGGCGGTGAACCTGGCCGCCACCCTCGCCGCCTCCCTGCCGGACGAGCCGGGCAGCGGGGTCGCCCTGGTGGACCTCGACCTGGCCCTCGGCGACGCCGACATCGCCATCGAGGTGAACGGGATGGAGAACATCTCCATCGCCGACCTGGCCCGGAACATCGAACGCCTGGACATGAACTTCCTCCGCCGGGCGCTCGTCCGGCACGAGGCCAGCCGCCTGGCCATCCTGCGGCACCCCCTGGAAATCCAGGACGTGGGCGTGCTGCACGAGGGGCACATCGAGCGGATCATCAACCTGCTGAAGATCAGCTACACGCACCTGGTGCTCGACCTGAGCAAGGCCGTCCTGCCGACGGACCTGATGGCCCTGCGGCTGGCCGACACCATCCTGCTGACCGCCCAGTTGGAGCTGAGCAGCCTGCGGAACGTGGTGCGGCTGCTGCACCTGCTCGGGCAGGAGGGCGGGCTGACGGAGAAGGTCCGCATCCTGGTGAACAAGGTGGGGTCGGACGCGGTGGAAGAGGGCATCAGCCTGAAGAAGGCGGAAGAGGTGATCGGCAAACCGATCTTCTGGCAGATCCCGAATGACGCCAAGGCGGTGATCGCCGCCCGGGTGGCCGGCGAGCCGCTGGTGCGGCACAACCCGAAGTGCCGCGCCCAGCAGGCGCTGTTCGGGCTGGCCCAGGCGCTGGTCGGCCGCAACACCCCCGAGCCGCCGAAGGCGAAGGCCAGTTGGAGCCTGTTCGGCAAGAAGTGAGGCGAGGCCGGGAGGGCGGGCGTCCCGCCCGCTCGTCCCGGCGAGGCGGTAGAACCGAGCGGGCGGGACGCCCGCGCTCCCAGCGATCCGGCACCCCCGAGGCACACCGATGTCCCGGTTGCAGCAAGGAATCTCGAAGCTGAACAGCCTGAGCGCCCAGGGGGGCAGCACGGGCATGTCGCGGCTGTCCAGCCCCAGCTTCGGCGGGTCGGGCGGGAGCGGCGGGAAGAACTTCGAGGAGCTGAAGCGACAGATCCACTCGAAGCTGGTCGAGCGGCTCGACCTGAGCCGGGTGAAGGACCTGGCGTCGGACGCCATGCGGCGGGACATCCGCCGGGCGATCGAGCACCTGTGCGACACCGAGAACCCGCTGCTCAACCGCATCGAGCGGGAGAAGCTGATCGAGGAGATCCTCGACGAGACGCTCGGGTTCGGCCCGCTCGAGCCGCTGCTGAAGGACCCGACGGTGTCCGAGGTGATGGTGAACGGGCCGAAGAAGATCTACGTCGAACGCCGCGGGAAGATCGAGAAGTCGGACGTCACGTTCCGGGACAACGACCACCTGCTGCAGATCATCGACCGCATCGTGTCGAAGGTCGGCCGGCGGGTGGACGAGACCAGCCCGCTGTGCGACGCCCGCCTGCCGGACGGGTCGCGGGTGAACGCGGTCATCCCGCCCATCGCACTGGACGGGGCGAGTTTGAGCATCCGGCGGTTCGGGGCGACGCCGCTCAAGCTGGAAGACCTGCTCAACTACAAGGCGTTCACCCCGGAAATGGCCATGCTCCTGGAAGGGGCGATCAAGGCCCGGCTGAACGTGCTCATCTCGGGCGGTACCGGGTCCGGCAAGACGACGCTGCTGAACACCCTGAGCGCGTTCATCCCCGGCGACGAGCGGCTGGTGACCATCGAGGACGCGGCCGAACTGCAACTGCAACAGGACCACATCGTGCGGATGGAGACCCGCCCGCCGAACATCGAGGGGAAGGGGGCGATCACCTGCCGCGACCTGGTGAAGAACGCCCTGCGGATGCGGCCCGACCGCATCATCGTCGGCGAGTGCCGGGGGTCGGAGGCGCTCGACATGCTCCAGGCCATGAACACCGGCCACGCCGGGTCGATGACGACGCTGCACAGCAACACCCCGCGGGACGCCCTCTCGCGGTTGGAAACGATGATCATGATGGCCGGCACCGAGCTGCCCATCAAGGCCATGCGGCAGCAGATCAGCTCGGCGGTCGACCTGATCATCCAGATCAGCCGCCTGCAGGGCGGGCCGCGGAAGATGGTGAGCATCACCGAGGTGATGAACATGGAGCAGGACATCATCATCATGCAGGAGATCTTCCGGTTCAAGCAG
>CAYMHO010000328.1:0-7510 GCA_964390195.1 uncultured Fimbriiglobus sp.
GGTGGGGTACCGGGGTCTGGGGGGTGTTTTCGGGGGGTCCGCTCTCGCCGAGGGGGGTTACAAATCCCGACCTGGTAGAGCGCGGACCACCCTACCCACCTCAGTCGTCGTCCTTCTCTTGCGGCACCGGCGGGCCGGCCAGGATGGCGGTGATCGTCCGCCTGTCGGCGGCGAACTTGCACCGCACCGGCATGTCCGCCTTCAGGTCGTCCAGCTTCACGTCCTTGCCGGCCAGGCGGAAGGTGCAGTCCGCCGTCACCGCGAAGCTCAGCTCCACCTTCTGCTCGTCCTTGTGCCCGGACACCAAAACCACCAGCGTGACCGACCTGTTCGCCGGGTCGGCCGCCTTGACCGTCGCGCTCAGTTCACCCATCTCCCCCTTCCCTTCGATCCGCACCACCGTCTTCTTGTCGGCCGCGAACTCCACCTCCACCTTGCTCCCACCCTTGATGTCGGCCAGCCCGGCCGGGATGCCGGCGATCTCCACCTCCACGTCCGCCGCCACCGGCAGGCTGACGTCGAACTCGAACCCCTTATCCCCGTCCTTCTTGATGGTCATCTGCTTGCCGGCCGGGTCCACCGCCTTCACGTCCACGTCCAGGCTCGGCCACCCGGCTTCCACCTTCACCGCCTCCTTGTCCGTCCCGCGGAACGTGACGGTCGCCTCCATCCCCTCCTTCAGGTCGGCCAGCTTGACCGGCCGGCGGGCGATGGTGAGCACCGTCTTCGCCCCCACCTCCACCGGCAGGTCGAACTTGTCCTCGTCGGTGTGCAGCACCAGCTTGTTGCCGGCCGCGTCGATGCTCTTCAGCTTGCCCTCGCGGCGGTCCAGCTTCTCCTCCGGCTTCTTCTCGTCGTCGTCCTTCGGGGCCGGGGTGTTCTGTGGTTCGGCGGGCGGGGTGCCCGTCTTGACCGGCGGCGACACCTCGGCCGACTTGCCCGGCTGGTCGGCGGCGGCGGTCTTCACCACCACCCCGGTGACGAACAGCCCGGCGACGAGAACGGCCGACGCGACCAGCAGGTGGAACTTCGTGCGCGACATGGCGGACAGCACCTCGTGAGTGAGCGTGAGAACGGAGGTGGACACCGGGCCGGCGAGGGCGGCGAGGCTGGCGGTTCGCAGGGCGGCGGGTACGGCGCGGGCGGTTCCGGCGGTGAGCGACACCACCAGCGCCGACACGCTGAGCGCGACGCCGCGTTTGGTCAGCCGCTCGCGGAGCTTCTCCCGCCCGCGGAACAGCCGCCCGCGGAGCTGGCCCTCGCTGACCGCGAGCGCCTTGGCCGCCTCCTCGACGGTCATCCCTTGCAGGTGACAAAGGACGATCGGGTCGCGGTAAGTCTGCGGCAGGGCACGCAGTTCCTCGTCCAGCACGCCGGACAGCTCCGACGGCGGCGGGGCAGGTGCCGCCGGCGGGTCCATCTCGGCGGCCAGCGGCACGGCCTCGCGTCGGCTGGTGCGGCTGATCGCCTTGCGGCACACGTGCGTCGCCACCTGGTACAGCCACCCGCCGAGCGACTCCTGCCACGTCACCCGCCCGGCCTTCTTGGCCAGAATCAGGAAGGTGGCCTGGAAGGCGTCGTCGGCGGCGTGCGGGTCCCGCAGCTTGCGGCGGCACACGCCGAGCACCATCGGCCCGTGCTTGTCCACCAGTGCGGCGAACGCCGACTCGTCTCGCTCCTGGTGGAAGCGGGCGATCAGTTCGCGGTCGGTGGCCGGGTCGTACGGCCGACCCGCCAACTTGGCGAACGTCTGCTGCAAGGCGGCCTGTTGCATCCGCGGGCCTCGGCCGGTGTCCGAGGGGTGATCCCCCGGCGTCGGGTGCGGCGCACGCGGGTCGGGCGGAATTGCCATGAGAATGGCCGGGAGTGTGTGGTGAGGCTGAACAGATGATAGACGCGGAACGTGAAGCCTGTCGGGATACAATCGACGCCATGAAACACGTCATCGTCATCCCGGACGGGTGTGCGGACGAGCCGCAGGAGTCGCTCGGCGGTCGCACCCCGCTGCAGGCCGCCCGCCTGCCGAACATGGACCGCGTCGTGCAGGCCGGGTTCGTCGGCCTGAGCAACAACGTGCCCCCGAGCCTGACGCCGGCGTCGGACGTGGCCACGCTGTCGCTGTTCGGGTACGACCCGCTGAAGGTGTACACCGGACGTGCCCCGCTCGAAACGGCCGCGATGGGAATCCACCTCGGACCGAACGACTGGGCGGTGCGGTGCAATCTGGTTCACTTCCCCGACGGCCGGATGGAGAACTTCACCAGCGGGCACATCCCGAGCGAGGACGGCAAGCAACTCATCCACGCCTTGCAGAAGGAACTGGGCGGCCGCGAGTTCGGCGGGGGGGCCATCGAGTTCCACGCCGGGGTGAGCTACCGCAACATCCTCGTGTGGCGCGGGAGGTCGGATACGTCACCGCTCGCCGGCACGAAGACGCAGGCCCCGCACGATGTGCAAGGACAACCGATTGCCGACCACCTGCCGGTCGGTCCGGGGCGGGACGTGCTGTGCGAGCTGATGGAACTGTCGAAGCCGATCCTGGCGAACCACCCGGCGACCGTCGCCCGTGCCGCGGCGGGCAAACTGCCGGCCACGCAAATCTGGCTGTGGGGTCAGGGCAAGGCCCCGCGGGTGCAGTCGTTCGAGGAGGTGTACGGCAAGCGGGGGGCGATCATTTCGGCAGTCGATCTGGTGCGTGGCGTCGGGGCGTTGCTCGGCTGGCACCGGATCGAGGTGCCGGGCATCACCGGGTATCTCGACACCAACTACGCCAACAAGGGGCGGTTCGCGGTGGAGGCGCTCGGGGCGTTCGACCTGGTGTGCGTTCACGTCGAAGCACCGGACGAGGCGAGCCACGAGGGGAAGGCCGACGAGAAGGTGAAGGCGCTGGAGCAGATCGACACGCACATCGTCGGCCCGCTGCTGGAGGCACTGCCGCGCTACGGCGAGTTCCGCATCCTCGTCGAACCCGACCACCGCACCACGCTGAAGACGAAGGCCCACGCCCACGGCCCGGTGCCGTTCGCCGTCTGCGGCAACGGGATCATGGCGAGCGGCCAGACGAGCTACGACGAGGCCACCGCCGCGAACGGTCCGAAGCTGTTCGACCCGGGGTGGGAGCTGATGCGGTGGTTCTTGGGTTAGTCAGTCAGTAGCTCAGGTGGCGGTGAACACCACGCGGAAGCCGGCGGCATGTTGTTCGCCGTCCATCGCATCCTCGGAATTTCCTGATCGACACTCTGCGGGACCGGAGCAATATGCCCCACCGCGGCAGACAACGTCATTCACTGAGTTCGGAACGGTGTTCAATGGATCGACGATCGGTGTGGTATCGTCCGTCGCGCTGAAGTAGTAGTCCTGGCACCACTCCCACACGTTGCCGTGGCAGTCGAATAATCCCCACGGGTTGGGCGGAAAGATTCCGACATCGGTCGTTTGATCACGCGACGCCGTCCTGACCGATCCGTTCCAGGTTTGATCGCTGTCATAATTCATCAACTCTGGGTTCGGGACATCGCCGTAGTGAAACTCCGTTGTCGTGCCTGCACGGCACGCGTACTCCCACTCGGCTTCGGTGGGCAGGCGGACGTTCAGCCCGAGCGATTTGCTCGCCCGTCGGCAGAACTGTTTGGCTTCTTCCCAGTTCACCCATTCGATAGGCCGTTGTTCTCCTCTGTGTTCAAGAGCTACGTTTTCTGGGGTGAACTCGACCGGCCATTGTTCCATGAGGGCCGACCATTGACGTTGGGTGATGGGGTAAATGCCCGCGTAGAACCCCCTCGTCAGTGTCACCTGTCGAACGGGTCGCTCATCGAGTCTCGTATTCGTGTGATCGGTCTCCATCATGAACGTGCCCGGCGGGCAGTACGCGAACGTGATCGGGACCCCACCGGGGAGCGTCAGCGTGGTTCGCAGCAAGCGGCGGAGTGCCCAGCACTCGGTGACGTGCCGCTTCTCGTGGCGGAGGTGTTTCAGCAGCTTCGGGTTGTCGCAGCCGGCGTCTTCGAGGGCGTCGGCCAGGATCGGCAGGCGGTCGAAGCCGAGGTCGGCGGCGATGCCGCGAGCGAGGAGCAGGACGGTTACGGTGAGGTGAGTGTCATCGACCCGCAGCGGGTCGGAGGCGTCGGCCGGCGGCAGGTGCGAGCAGGGCATGGGGGCAATGTAGGCGAACCCCGGCCGCAAGGCCGGCGGGTGCGAGCCTCCTGTGATTGGCACCCGCGGCCCTTGCGGGCCGGGTTCGCCATGAACCACCGTCGGACTCACGTCGCGCCGTTCGCCATTACCGCGTCACCCCACGTAATCCAGCGCGATATCGAGTGCCACGGCCGAGTGCGTGATCGCCCCGACGCTGATGCGGTCCACGCCGGTCTCGGCGATGCCGCAGATGGTGGTCAGGTTTACCCCGCCGGACGCCTCCAACAACACCCCCGGCGCCGTCTCGTCTCGCAGCTTCACGCACGCCCGCAGTTCGTCGGTCGTCATGTTGTCGAGCAGCACGATCTCCGGCTTCACTGGAAGCACCTGCTTCAACTGCCCCAGTGAATCGACCTCCACCTCCACCGGCAGGCCGGCGTTCCCCGGATAAGCCCGTGCCAGTTCCACCGCCCGCCGCACGGCCGAACTCGGCTCACCCAACCCGGCGATGTGGTTGTCCTTGATCAGAATCGCGTCGTACAGCCCGACGCGGTGGTTGGTGCCTCCGCCGCACCGCACGGCGTACTTCTCTATCAACCGCCAGCCGGGGGTCGTCTTGCGTGTGTCCAGCACCTTCGCCTTCGTGCCGGCCACCAGTTCGGCAAACTTGCGGGTGAGCGTTGCCACGCCGGACAGCCGTTGCAGGAAATTCAGTGCCGTCCGCTCGGCGACCAGCACCGATTGCAGTGGCCCCGACACGGTGGCGATGCGGGTGCCCTTCACCACCGCCGTGCCGTCGGCCACCAGCGGGGTGAAAGTGAGTCTCGCATCGACGGCGGCGCACACGAGCGCCGCCGCGGGCAGGCCGGCGATCACACCGGAACTGCGGGCGACGAACGCGGCGGTGGCGGACTTGTCGGGCGGGATTGTGCTCAGGCTGGTGCGGTCGCCGGTGGTGCCGAGGTCTTCGGCCAGGGCCAGTTCGACCAGTCGGGCGCACGCGGCGGTTTCGGAGGCGGTGAAGGTCATGCGGTAGCACTACGGACCGGGGCGGTGGTGTGCCACCTCGCCGGGTGGTACACTGGGGGCCGCTCTCGCGGAGGCCGGCCATGCGTGCCCTCGTCGCCCTGCTCGTGTTCGCCCTGCCGGCCGTCGCCGCCCCGGTGCCGAAGGGGCTGAAGAAGAACACCTCGCCGGACGGGTACTGGTACTTGAAGGAGGTCATCCTGGACGGCGGCGCCAGCGACACCACGCTGTCAAACTTCGCCCGGCACACGGTCATCGAGGGCGAGCGGTACTCGTGCGCGACCGACCGGCGGCCCGCCCCGAACGCGACGGCCAACTGGACCATCCGCGACCCGGACCGCCCGCACCTGCGGACGTGGGGCACCATGCCGGCCGTGTACGAGGTGGACGGGGACACCCTGCGGGCGTGCTACGCGCACGACGGGCGGAAGGAACTGACCGAGTGCAAGCCGGGCAAGGGCATCCACTACTACGTCTTCGAGCGGGTGAAGGAGTGACCCCCATGCGTGCCGCCGTACTGTTGCTCCTGGCCGCCCTGCCGGTGCTGGCCGCCCCGGTGCCAAAGAGCCTGAAGGGGGCACCCACTCTGGACGGGGTGTGGCAGGTGGTGGAGTACAACGGGATGAACGGCCAGAGGCTGGCACAGGCCGAGGGAACCTACTGGCGGTTCGAGGGGGAGTCGTTCGGGGGCGGTGAAGACTCGATCAAGAAGCTGACGTCGGACAACTTGCCCCATCTTCTCCGCATCCCCGACCCCAAAAAGCCCCACCTGCGGGAGTATCACCTGTTCGGCGGGGAGAAATACTCGGCAGTAGTGGACCTAGACGGGGACACCCTGCGGTTCGCCTGGGCACCGGACGCTACGAAGACGATCTCCGAGTGCAAACCCGCTGACGACGTGTACTACTACGTGTTCCGGCGAGTGAAGGACAAATAGACAGGCCGAGCACCACGCGGGAGATCCCCATGCGTCCGCTGATCGCGCTCCTCCTGGTCGCCCTGCCGGCCGTCGCCGCGCCGGTGCCGAAGGGTCTGAAGAAGGGCCCGCCGCCGTCGCCGGACGGCACCTGGTACCTGGTCGAATTCCACTCCGACGGGCAGGTCGGGGCGATCGATCAAGTCACCCGCGATTGGGTGATCGCGGGCGAACACATCTTCGCCGGGGTGACGGTGGAACCGGCCTACGGGGCGAAGGGGCAAGCCAACTTCACCATCCGCGACCCGGACCGCCCGCACCTGCGGACGTGGGGCACCCTGCCGGCCGTGTACGAGGTGGCCCGCGACGGGGACACGCTGCGGGTGTGCTACGCGCACGACGGGAGGAAGGAACTGACCGAGTGCAAACCGCAGGCGGGGGTGTACTACTACGTGTTCGAGCGGGTGAAGTGACCAGCGGGCCGGGTTCGCCAACAGGGGTGAACCGCGGCACGACCTTCCCGTCGTGCGACACGGTTTCGGTGAACATGGCCAGCGGGCGGACCCACAACCCGCCGTCGCCGTACAGCGGGCGGTACACCACCAGCAGCTCGTGCGTCTCGGAGTGCCGGGCGACGCCCAGCACCTCGTACTCGTTCCCCTTGAAGTGGCGGTAGCGGCCGGGGCGGATGGTGTCGGCCATGGGTGTCACTTCTTGAGGGTCGCCTTGATCACCTCCGTCGTGGTGTGACCGTCTTCCGTTTTCATCACGTTCTTCACCCGGATGCCGGGCAGGGAATCGCAGGAGAACGTCTCGGTCACCACCACAGTTGCGTCCGACTTCACCCACTCGCACTCGAACTCGGTGTCCCCGACCTTCACCTTCTTCTTCCCCTCTTCGAACGGGCCGACCTTTTTCGCGCTCTCCTTCGGGCTGGGGGGCAGGCTGTTCACCTGCTGGGGGATGGCGCTCCGCTTGGGCGACAGTTTCACCTCCCGGCCGTCCTCGGTTATCACCCCCGTCGACTCGACCACCACTTCGTCCTTCGTCACCTCGACCAGAGTGGTGGTGGTGGTGGTCACTTTGGTCGCCCCGCTCAACTCCACCGTCAACCGGGTGACGATGCTGGTGCCGGGCTTGTACTGTGCCCAACTCTTGTACTCGGGGTTGTCATACTTGTCCGCCGCGAGGGCGGGGGCCGCCACCGCTGCCACCGCGGTGAAGGCGAACAGACGTGCCAGTCGGGTCATCGTTCGGTTTCCCGGATAGGGGGAAAGAGGCCGACGTAGTTTAGGTGAGGGCACGGAAAGGGCGAGCGGAGGGGCGTGGGCCGCCGGGTGAGCAGAACCAACACCCCGCGGCCCCCCCCCCCCCCCCCCGGCCCCAAGCACCGGGGCGGGGGCACGGGCCGAGGCGGCCCGGCCCCCCGCGCCC
>CAYMHO010000329.1:0-5551 GCA_964390195.1 uncultured Fimbriiglobus sp.
GGCCGAACCCGACGCCGGTGCCGGTGACGGCCACCCGCAGCGGCAGTTGCAGCGCCCCGAGTTTGATCCCCTTCGCGGCGAGGAATTCGTGGGCCGCCTTGTCGGTGGTGGCGGCGTCGAACGGGTCGCACCCGGCCAGCACCCCGGCGAACTCCCGCACCAGCTCCTTCGCCTGCGGGTTCTTCGCGTCCTTGAACGCCTTGTCCACCGCCTTCGCGTCGTACTCGATCTCGGCCTTCAGCACCGGCCGGGCGAAGGCCAGCACGTCGGAGAACAGCTTGATGCGGTCCGCCGCGGCGTCGATCACCTTCGTGAGCACCGCCCGCGTGTGGTCGTCCATCGTGTCGCCGATCAGCTTCGCTTTCTTCAAGAACGGGATGCACCGCTCCAACTTCTCGGCGGTGGGCAGCAGTTTCATGTGCTCGCCCTGAACCCAGAACAGTTTCTTGGCGTCGTAGTTCCCGGGCGCGTCGGTCACGCGGTCGAGCGTGAAGTTCGCCTTCAGCGTGTCGAGGGTCATGAACTCCGTCTCGGCGTCCAGGCTCCACCCGAGCCGGCACAGGTAGTTGATCATCGCCTCGGGCAGGTAGCCGATCTCCTTGTAGAAGGCGACGGCGATGATGTTCAGGTCGTCGCGGCCGGCGATCTCGTCGTCCGTCCACCCGCACGCCTTGAACTTGGCGACCTCGTCGGCGGACAGCTTCGGCGTCTTCCGCTTACTCATCTTCTCGCCGTTGTAGTACACCTGCGGTACGTGCCCGAACGTCGGCAGGCTCGCCCCGAGCGCCTCGTACATGAGGATCTGGGTCGGCGTGTTCTCCAGGTGCTCGATCGCCCGGACGACGTGGGTGATGCCGAAGTCGATGTCGTCCACCACGGTGGCGAAGTTGTACACCGCCCGGCACAGCCCCTTGTCGTCCGGCCCGCGGAGGAGCATGGGGTCGCGGATGGTGTCGGTGTGGACCTCGTGCTTACCTTTCACCGCGTCGGTGAACGTCACCTTCTTCCCGAGGTCCACCTTCAGCAGCAGAGGGGCCTTCTTGGCCGCGTACTGCCGCACGTTCTCCTCGGCCGGCACGTCGCGGTTGGTGCCGCGGTGGACGTACGGCTTGCGGGCCAGCTTGGCGTGCTCCCGGGCGGCGTCCTGCTCGGCCGGGGTGGTGTAGTCCGGGTACGCCTTGCCCGCGGCCAGCAGCTTCATCGCCGCGGCCTCGTACCGGTCGTTCCGCTGCCCCTGGTAGTACGGCTTGTGCGGGCCGAAGCTGTCCCCGCTGGCGTCGTCGGTCGGGCCTTCGTCCCAGTCCACGCCCAGCCACTTGAACCCGTCGATGATCGGCTTCACCGCCTGCGCCCGGTTGCGGGCGTCGTCCGTGTCATCGATTCGGAGGATGAACTTGCCGCCGTGCCGCTTGGCCAGCAGCCAGCAGAACAGGGCGGTGCGGACCCCGCCGATGTGCAGGTAGCCGGTGGGACTCGGGGCGAAACGGGTGCGGACGCTGGCCATTGCGGAACTCGGAACGCGGGGTGCGGAATGAGGGAAGGATACGGGCGAAGGGCGGCGGGTTCGAGGCGCCCGGAAACGCGAACGGCCCAGGGGAGATACCCCTGGGCCGCCGGACTGCTCGCACCGGTTACGCCCGCTTCGCCTGCCGCCGCCACACCGCCACCGTCGCCCCGACGATCAGGCTGCCGAACACCACCAGCGACACCGGCTCCGGCGTCGGCACCTCCACGTTCCCCACGTTCACCAGCATCTGGGTGCTGATCGTCTCGTTCCCCTCGCGCACCGACAGGGTGACCAGGTACAGGCCGGTGGCGTTGAAGTCGTACGGCCCGGTGCTCCACGGGCTGAACACCGGGTTCTGCGAGAACTGGTTGCTTGTCGGGAAGAACAGCGAGCCGGGGACGGACAGGTCGCCCAGCTCCTGGACGGTCCCCGACACGGCGTCGATCCGCACGCTCACGTCATCCAGGGTGCCGACCCCGCCGCTGAACGCCACCGACCCGTCGAAGTTCCACACCGCGCGGGCGGCGTTGTTCGGGTCGGTGCCGGGGGTGGTGACGTACATGGGCATGGTGCCCCAGATCGAGTTCACCAGGGTGGGCGTGTACGCCCCCTGCCCCCGCTGCTGGGTGCGGAGGCCGAGTTCAATACTCCCGCCGGCGAACTGACCGTCCCGCACGCCGACGAAGTGGTTGTTGAACTGACCGTTGCCGATGTTCCACCCGGCGTTCAGCCCCTGGTCGAAGAACGCCACCGGGGCGGCGGTCGCCGCCCCCGCCACCGCGAGCACCACGGCGGCCGCAATCACAACTCGTCTCATCACGACACAACCTCCTGGCCCCGGCGTCCCCGCCGGGGCGACCGGAAAACGGCGGGCGGTTCGAACGACCGCCCGTCACCGGGCGGCTCACCCCAATGAGCGGCACGGTTGGTTCAAGGAAATACCACCACGTGTGGCGGAAATTAGTGCATACCATTCACGCGGATTAGCGCGCGTCGGTTGGCCACAATCTGCCGGAGAGAAGACAGACCTCGGCGGGACGTCTCTGACGGTCTGTGTCGCGCATGGTTCCCAAAAATTCGACCGGGGTTGAAGGAAGTGTGGGCGGGGCCGCCCCGAACCCCGCCCGCCGCCGGCCGTCTATCATGGCACTCAGGGGTTGCGGCCATGATCGAGATCGACGGCAGCGAGGGCGAAGGCGGGGGCCAAATCCTCCGGTCGGCGCTCGCGCTGTCCATCATCACCGGCAAGCCGTTCAAGCTGATCAACATCCGCGCCCGGCGGAAGAACCCCGGCCTCGCCCCGCAGCACCTGGCGTGCGTGCGGGCCGCCGTGAACATCGCGTCGGCCCAGTACAAGGGCGGTCAGGTCGGCAGCGCCGTGCTGAACTTCGAGCCGGGGAAGTGCAAGGCCGGCAAGTACGCGCTGGGCGTTCACACGGCCGGGGCGACGGCCCTCATCCTGCACTCCGTCTACCTGCCGCTGGCCCTGTGCGGCGGGGGCGAGAGCACGCTCACCATCACCGGCGGCACGCACGTGATGAAGGCGCCGTGCTACCACTTCCTCGAAACGACGTGGGCGGCGTACCTGAGGCGGATGGGCATCGAGATCGACCTGGAGATGGCGAAACCCGGCTTCTATCCCCGCGGCGGGGGCGAAATCCGGGCGGTCATCCGTCCGTGTTCCTCCGTGCGGCCGTTGCACCTGACGAGTTGCCCGGAGTTGACCACCGCCGGCGGGTTCGCGGCCGTCGCCGATCTGCCGGCGTCGATCAGTAAAACGATGAGCCGGCGGATGGCCCACAAGCTGAAGCAGGTGGACGTCGAGAGCCACATCCCGCAGGAGGAGTGGGAGAACGGCCCCGGTGCGGTGGCTGCGGTACTGTTCCGGCAGGCCCCCGTTCCGCCGCTGTTCTTCGCCCTCGGCGAGCGGGGCAAGCCGGCCGAAGTGGTGGCCGACGAGGCGGCGGAGGAGGCCGTGAACTTCAAGAAGTCGGGCTGCCCGGTGGACCCGCACTCGGCCGACCAGATTCTGCTCCCGCTGGCATTCGCCACCGGCCCGAGCGAGTACAAGGTCTCCGAGGTGACGCAGCATCTGCTCACCAACATCGACACGGTGAGGCGGTTCGTGGCCCGCCCGATTTCGTGCGACGGGTCGGTTGGGAGTTCGGGCACGGTGCGGGTAGAATGATCGCCATGCCGACCGCCGCCGTCGCGTCCGTATCCCCTGTCACCGAAGCCGAAGGGCCGGGCGTGCGGTACGCGCTGTGGTTCCAGGGGTGCCCGCTGCGGTGCCCCGGCTGCTGCAACCCGGAGTACCTGCCGTTCACCGGCGGGACGCCGCGAGAGGTGGGCGATCTGCTCGCCGAAATCCGGGAAAGCCGGGAACAATTCGGCGTGGAAGGGATCACACTGCTCGGGGGCGAGCCGTTCGCCCACGCCGAACCCGCTTCGATGATCGCCGCCGGCACCCAGGCACTCGGCCTGAGCGTGATGGCGTTTTCCGGGTTCACCCTGGAACACCTCCGCGACTCGCCCGACCCGCACGTCAGCCGGCTCCTTCAGCACACGGATATCTTGGTGGACGGGCCGTACGTGCGGGAGCAGCCCGACACGTCGCGGCGGTGGATCGGTTCGACGAACCAGCGGGTCCACTTCCTGACGGAGCGGTACCGGGCCGACGACCCGTGCTGGCAGAAGCCGAACACGCTGGAGATCCGTGTGCGGGGAAGGGAGGTGCTGGTGAACGGCTTCCCGGCCGCCGACGCGAAGGGGCTGTGGAAGGGGTGGAAGCGGAAGTAGGGTTAGCCGCGAGGCTACGCCGAGCGCGAGGGGTCATGGCCACGACCGACACGCCGACACTGCCGACCGGCCCGCAAGCCGTGTCGCGGTTCGAGTTCAACCTGCTCCGCCTGTTGCGGTTCGTGCTCGGGCACATGCCGCCGGAGCAGGCGTCGAACTACTTGAGTGCGAAACTGCCGCAGCCGGCGTGTTTGTCCGAGGTGGCCGTGCGGATCGCCGAGGACACCATCGCCAAAGCGCTGGTGCTGCACCTGGTGCGGGCCGGCGGGTGGCGGAAGGAGCGGCACCTGAGGAACGGCAAGCCGTCCGCCGGGCGGGTGTGGGAGCGGATCCCGCTGACCGACCGCGAACTGGCGTTCAGCCGGCACCCGCTCGCCTTCATGACCTGGCTGACGGCGGAAAAGGTGACGGACACGAAAGAGCCGTGGGACGTGCCGGCCGGTTCGCTCACCGCCGCGGACGAGTTGTTTTTCGCCGTCGCCTACGACAGCCTGAAGGCCGAGCCGAACGTGGCGGCGGTGCTGGCCGAGAAGCGGGCGTTCCGCGACAACCCGCTCTGCTGGCTGAACGCCGGGGCCGACTTCGCCGTGCCGGGGGAGGTCAACCCGCCGGGCTTTCAGGCCCTCACGCAGGGTGTGCGGGCGGTCATCGTCGAGTGCCTGAACCCGGATCTGGCCCAGCGGTGGATCAAGTCCGAACGCGGCCGCGGGCAGATCGGCGACTGGAAGCAGATGCGGGCGACCGGCATGACGCTCAACCGCACGCTCACCGACTTCCTGGCGGCGTGCGGCAAGGCGAACCGCCCGGACCTCGCCCGGTTCGTGCTGACGGCGGCCCGGACGATCCTGAACCAGCCGGGGCTGACCCCGCAATACTGGACCGGCGGGTTGCACGGGCAAGGCCCGCCGCGGCTGGCCGACCGCCTGGAGACGCAGCGGGCGGCGGTGGTGCTACCGCGGCACCTGACGACCCTGCAAGCCTGGGACCGCAACGCCCGCGGCATCGGCTACTGGGACGACGACTACCAGGCCAGCCAGTTGTGGAAGGAGGACTACGAGGCCGCGAACGGCGACGCCCTCGCCGCCACCGCCCACCGCATTCTGGAGCAGTTGGAACCGCTCCGGACCTGACTCTGTTCCCCTCTCCCCTGGGGGAGAGGGGGACCTGCGACACCGCTCCCTGGCCCGCGCGTACCGCCGCACCGGGAAGGAGGCCACCACCCGCGAGCGGACGGGGTCGGACGAG
>CAYMHO010000329.1:5561-7499 GCA_964390195.1 uncultured Fimbriiglobus sp.
CCCCCCCCCGCCCACGCCCCCCCCCCCGGGCGGGGGCGGGCGCGGCGCGCCGGCCCCCCCCCCCCGGGTGCCCCGTCCCCCTCACCCCTAACCCCTCTCCCCCAGGGGAGAGGGGGACCAACGAGACCGAACCATGAGCCGCGCGTACCGCATCACCGTGAAGGAGTCCACCACCCGCGAGCTGAAGGGGTCGGACGAGATCTGCACGCAACTCGAGGTGCTCGAAATCCTTCCCCCGGAGCGGATGGGCGAACTGCTCAAGAAGGAGTTGAAGGAGAAGGGGTTCAAGGAGGAGGAGGACGGCACCCTCACCCGCAAGGAGGGGAACATCACCGTCAAGGTGGACCCGAAGTCGTGTGAGGTGAGCGTGAAGGCGGACGTGGAAGAGGAAGTCAGCATCGAGGCGAAGCGGGAGACGTTCGGGTACGACGACGTCGGGCCGAACCAGCGGGAACTCCGCGAGCGGGTGAAGAAGCAGTTGGAGGAGGACCTGGAGAAGAAGGCGGAGAAGGAGACCGAGCGCCTGCAAGGGCAGGCGACGGAGGAACTGGAGAAGAAGCTGTGCGACCTGCAACCGGAGTTGAGCGACGTGGTGAACAAGATCACCCGCCAGGCCATCAAGGAGAAGGCCCAGCAGTTGGGCACGGTGAAGGAAGTGTCCGAGGACGAGGAGAGCGGGTCGCTGACGATCAAGATCGAGGTCTAGCTCGTCCTCAGTGCTGAGTCCTTTGACCTGAGTTCGAAGCACCCTGTTCGGATGGCGAAGGACGACTCCCGGTTCACCACCCACCCAAGAACTACGGACTAAGGACTAAGGACGACCCGCATGTCCACCGTCATCCCCGAAACCGCCCTCCCGTCCGCCCTCGACGCCACGCAGGCGGTCGAAGGGGCGTACTCGTCCGAGATGGCCGAGGTGGCCGGCCACCTGGTCCGCGGCCTGCCCGTGCTGGTTGAGTGCGACAAGGAACTGGCCCCGTACCTGTTCATGAACGTGCGGGCGCGGCTCCGCGACCAGAACCTGCGGTGCATCTATCTGGACGGCCGCCCGCGGGAAGCCGACCAGCAAGGGCCGATGCCGGTCGGCCTCATCGGCACCATGATCGCCCAACTGCGGGAAGCCGTCCGCGGGGCGGTCGAGCGCCGCGTGGTGGTGCTGCCGCACCTGGACCTGCTCACCACGAGCCAGGGCGGGCTGACCGGCGAGGCCCGCGAAGTCATCCCGCTCCTGTACGAGAACCCGGAACTGGTGTGGCTCGGGTTCAAGGACCCGTCGTTCTCGCTGCCGAAGGTGATCGAGAACCTGTTCCCGCACCGGGTGAGCATCCTGGGCATCAACCGCAACCGCCTGCGGGGTCTGATCACCCAACGGGAGAGCCGCAAGTTCGGCCGCCAGTTCAACCCGTGGCAACTGTACAAGTACGTGTCCGGGGTGAACGCCGTCCGCCTGCGGAAGCTGCTGTCCACCCTCGAAGGGGAGGACTACCCGGCCGACCCGAAGCAGGCGGTGCGGCAACTCCGCAACGCGACGCTCTCCGGCGAGATGGAAATCCCGGACGTGGACCTGGACCGCGACATCGGCGGGTACGCCAAGACGAAGAAGCAACTGCGGCAAGAGATTCTGGACGTGCTGACCAAGCGGGACAACAGCAGCAACGCCGAGGACATCTCGCGGCTGGAGGAACTGCTGCCGAAGGGGATGATCTTCTGGGGCCCGCCCGGCACCGGGAAGACGTTCTTCGCCAAGGCCATCGCCACCGCCATCGGGGCCGCCATCACCATCGTCTCCGGCCCGGAGTTGAAGTCGAAGTGGGTGGGGGAGAGCGAGGAAAATCTTCGCATGGTGTTCCACAAGGCGCGGCAGTCGGCGCCGGCCATCATCGTGTTCGACGAACTGGACTCGTTCGCCGTCCGCCGCGGGTCGTACACCGGCAGCGG
>CAYMHO010000330.1:0-5853 GCA_964390195.1 uncultured Fimbriiglobus sp.
CGCGTCGAACCTCGGACGCGCTCGCCTGCGGCTCGCGGTTACTCAATTCAGCGGCAACCGGCCGGCGGCCTCCATCTTCTCCCGCAGGTCCGCGAAGTAGGCCGTCAACTCGTCCGCCGACTTCACCTGCTTGCGGCTGCACCCGCCGGTGCCGCACCCACCACTCGTCCCACACCCGCCAGCCGATCCGCAGTCCGGTTTGTCGCAGGTGGTCTTCGGCTCCGGCGGGTCTGTCGTCACGCCCATCCGGCTGACGTCGAACACCCGCACCGCCAGCCCGAATCGGTCGCTCAGGTCGGCCAGCAGCGGGTCGAGGTCGCACTCCCCCCACGGGACGGCGTGCAGCACCGCCCCGCGGTGGTCGAGCGTTACCTCGCAGTCGAGGAAGGTGACGCTGTCGGAGGTGGCATCGGTCAGGATGGCGTCGGCCAGCGCGTCCGCACCACGGGCGGAGGTGATGTCATCGGCGGTGGCGATACGGAGGACGGTGCCGTCTTCGTCGAGTTGGGCGGCGAAGCGGTCTTCGACCGGACCGAGGCAGGTGCCGAGTTCCACCCCGCGGCTGGAGCGGACGACCACCACGCCCCCACGCTCCGCCGGGACGCCGGACGCGAACCGTCCGACGAACGCCGAGCGACCGTACTGGATGAGGAGGGGTGTCATTGTGTTCTGCTCGCTCCGCGAGCGGTCTGTCTCGAACCCGCTCGCGGAGCGAGCAGAGCACGTCACTCGGGCACGGTCAGCGGTTCCGCCCCGAGCGTCACCACGGTGAACCCGCGGGCCGGGTAGCGGTCGAGGAAGTCCATCAGTTTCGCCGGGGTGGTGCTGTCGATGGCCGCCTGCACCTCGTCGAGCGGACGCACGCGACCGAGGTGGAACCACTCGGCGGCCATCGCCCCGGCGCGGGCACCGGTCGACTCCTGCTGCATGATCAGGCTCGTCTTCAGCCCAGCCTTCACCCGGTCGAGTTCTTCGTCCGTCACCCCGTCCCGCAGGCCCCGCAGCACCCGCACGATCACGTCGAGCGTCTGCTGCGCCCGCGCCGTCTCGGTGCCGGCGTAGCACAGCACGCCCGCCCGCTCCTTCACCTGGTCGTGGCTGGCGCTCACCGCGTAGCACAGCCCCCGCTTCTCCCGCACCTCGGTGAACAGCCGGCTGCTCATCCCGCCGTCGAGCACGTTGATGGCCGCGCGGGCGAGGTAGTAGTCCGGGCTGGTGAACGGGGCGGTCGGGTACGCCAGCGTCACCTGCGTCTGGTTCGTCTCTTTGGGGATGTGCGTGTACGACACCGGCGGGAGGGGGCCGGGCGTCACCGGGGTGGCGGTGCCCTGCCAGTCGCCGAACACGCCGGCCACCAGGTCCTTGAGCGGCTCCCACTCGACGTTCCCGGCGACGGACAGGATGGCCCCGTTCGGGCGGAACCGCTCGGCGTGGTACTTCCGCACGTCGGCCGGGGTGACGGCCGCGAGCGTCTCGGCGGTGCCGTACTGGTCGCGGCTGTACGGCTCCGGGTAGAACCGCTTCTTCAACTCCAGGAAGCACAGGTCGGGCGGGGAATCCTCCAGCCCCTTCAGCTCCTGGAGCGACATGTCGCGGGCCGGGTCGATCTCGTCGTCGGGCAGCCACGGCCGCCGCACCACGTCGGCGTACAGCCGCAGCACGCCGGGCAGGTTGCGGGCGAGCGTCCCCGCCGAGAAGGCCACGTTGAACGCCCCGGCGCTCTCGCTCCGGTCCGCCCCGAGGTTGTCGAAGGCGGCGGCCAGCTGCTTGCTGTCGCGGTCGCCGGCCCCGCGGGTGAGCACGTCGGCGAAGATGCCGCACAGGCCGAGCTTGTCGGCCGGCTCGTACACGTACCCGGCCGGGATCATCATGCTCAGGCTGGCCGAGCGGACGTGGTCCATCCGCTCGGCCAGCAGGGTGAGGCCGTTCGGGAAGGTATGTTGGAAGAGCTGTTGCGGCACGGGGCGGACCTTAGATCCCCTCTCCCCCTGAGGGAGAGGGTGGAGAGCGGAGCGAGCCGGGAGAGGGGTGCTGACGTTTCTACCCCCTCTCCCCGTCCGGAACTTCGTTCCGTCCTACCCTCTCCCTCAGGGGGAGAGGGTGATGAGGTGGCATTATACTCCGGCCCCCACCCGGACGGCCGGCTTGTACCGCACGCGGGTGGCCCGGAACCCGAACCGCTTGTACAGCCGCACGGCCGGGCCGTTGTCGGCGGTCACCTCCAGCCGGCAGCCGTCCGCCCCGGCGCGGGCGAACCCCCGCAGGCACCGCGCGAGCAGCGCCGCCCCCACGCCCCGCCCGCGGGCCTCCGGGCACACCCCGAGGTTCTGCACCAGCCCCCACCCGCCCGTCACCACCCCTTGGATTGCTCCGGCGTACCCGCCCGGCCCGGCCAGCAGCCAGCAGGCGGACGGGCAGAACCCGTGCAGTTCCCGCACCGCCCGCATCAGGTGCCGGCACCCGTCGCGGGCGGCCAGGTTGGGAAACACCTGACCGTCCAGGTCGTCGGCGAAGCTGGCGAACAGCACGTCGGCGTGCAGGTCGAGCAGGTGCTCCTGCCACGGGACGAACCGGAACCCCGGAGGCGGGTCGGCCGGCGGCGGGTCGGCGAGCGACCGCTCCATGCAGTACCGCTTGAAGTGTGACGGGTGGCGCGGGGTCATGGCGAACGCACCTTCGGAACGGACGCCTGATGATATCAGCCGGTCGCTCGGCGGCCAACGCACCTCGCACCCGGCCGGCCGGCCGGTACACTTCCCAGAACGCCCCCGCACGGGCTAGCGGGTTGTCTGCGGCGGTACGCCGCGGCCGGGCACACGCCCCACCACCCACGGAGGGGCCAGACCCTCGGGTCGTGTTGACCGAGGGTCTGTCTGCCTCACGGCAGGGAAGTAACCCGTGCGGGGGCGGTTCCACTCGCACTATCGGGCGGGGGCTTTCGGCGGAGGGGGAGCCGGTGCCGCCGGTTTGCCCGGCTTGGGCGGAAGCGGGGGGACCGCCGAAGCCGGCGTGAGGCTTGAATCCGAACCGCACCCGCAGACCGCGGCGATGACGACCGCCGCCAACACGCACGTGATTCCGCGACGCATCATTCGCTCCTTGGGGAGGTGAACGGACACGGGGCGACGAGTTTTCTCGTCGCCCCGCGGAGGGGTGTCAGTCGCTGAACTGGCTGAAATCGATCACCTGCCCGTCGTTCATCCCGCTGGCGTACATGTTGTGGTACCAGCGGGTGGAGAACCAGTCGGTGGTGCCGGAGATCTTCCGCACCGGCCGCACCGACCCGTCGCCCCACCCGAAAAGGACGATGCCGGTGTGCTTGCTCCCGTAGGTCGTCCAGGCGGACGGGGTGAGCGGCCCCCACGCGGTCGGCATGCCGCCGGTGCCCATCCAGGGGAACACGTAGTCGCGGCCGCCGACGTCCACCCCGCCGAGCGTCTCGCCGAGGAAGATGGTGTTGCTCGTCCCGTCCCCGACCGACACGATCGGCGTCTTCGAGTCGGTGGTGAACGGCCCGACCCAGTCCGAGTAGGGGGCGGGCGAGTTCGGCCCGGTCGCCCCGGCGGAGAAGGCGTAGTTGGTGCGGCCGAGGGTGGGGTACGGGTTGCCCCCCCACGCCCCGCCGCCGATGCCGCCGCCGGACGCCGAGACGTTGGCGAACGTGCCGGCCGACGGGGAGACGTCTCGCGCGTTGTCAGACGGGCACAGGAACGACTTGACGTGGTTGTTGGCCGCTGCCCACGCCCCCGCGTTCCCGTAGTACACCCCGCTGGACCCCGGCAGGGTGAGCGCCTCCTGCGGGATGAGGGAGTGAATGTTCCCTTGCTCGATGTACGGCAGCAGGTACGCCAGGGTGCCCACCAGGCTGTTGCTGTTGTGACCGGGCGGCAGGTGCCCGTAGGCGGACTCGTAGTTGTGCGCGGCGAGCGCGAGCTGCTTCAGGTTGTTCTGGCAGCTCATGCGGGCGGCCGCCTCCCGCACCTTCTGAACGGCGGGCAGGAGGAGGCCGATGAGGATGGCGATGATCGCGATCACCACCAGCAACTCGATGAGCGTGAAGCCCCGACGGCCGGCTTGCCGGTCGAGCATGATAGCGTTCCTTGTGTAACAGTGGGATTTACAACCGTGTAATCTTTTTCGCTACCATCCGTGAAGAATACACGATGTCAGACCCCGCCACTTCAATCAGGAGAGGAGGAGGAAGCAGGTGGTCTCGTGGCCACGAATCCGTGCGGTGACGTAAGAGAGGATACCTGATTCCCGTCGAGTGCCTACACCACTGCGAAAAGTGTCATCTCCCTCTCACCGTGAATGATAACAATCTGAACAGACTGTGGTTGAATGAACACATTGTGTACAGCGGTCCCTCCGCCCGCCGGGGCCAGCGTACCGCTCGCCTGGTCGCGCTCGGCCCCAGCGTTTCATCCGCCCTCCGACAGTTCTGCCGCCGCGCGAACGCGGGCGGGACGATTTCAGCCGTCAGCAGGGAACTTCGGCCGGCGGTTGCCCGCGGTCCGAACACGACCTACGGTTCGGCATCGCGCCGAGAACCTCACCGCATGTTCGCCTACCCGTGCCCGTCCTGCCGCCAGCGGCTGCTCGCCCCGCCCAGCCGGGTGGGCCAGCGGAGCATCTGCCCGAAGTGCCTGCACCCGCTCACCGTCCCGCACCCGGAGCAGGTGGCCGCCGGCCCGTTCGCCCCGCCGGCCCCGGCCCCGACGCCGGACGAGCCGTTCCTGTCGGCCGCCGACCTGCCACCCGTTGAAGGCGACACCCCGGCCCCGATGAACACCATGCCCGCCCGGACCGGCGAGTTCCCGGAGTTGGAGCGGATCGAGTCCGCCACCGAACCGTTCCTGGACCTGGCGCCGGTGCTGGCCGAACGGGGGGTGCCCGCGACGGTGGTGGGGGCCGTCCCACTGGTGAGGCCGCCGGCCGAGGCCGCCGCGAAACAGCCGCCGTCGTCCCGCCGGCTCCCTCGCCCGAACGACGGGCGGGTGACGTTCGACCCGTCCGGCCTGTTCGGCGGGGACGCGGTCGCCCAACTGAGTGCCGCCCTGTCCATGCGGATGGCCCCGCCGCCGCTGCCCGCGTCCGACCGCACCTACGCCATCGCCGGGTGGGTGACGGGCACGCTGGTCGGGCTGGCGGCGTGGGTGCTGGGGGTGTGGCAGACGGGCGGATGGCTGCCGTTCGTGGCGGTGGTCGGCTGTGGGATGGCCGCCATCGGGCTGCTGTGGCGGGCGTACCTGAGCGCCCGCGGCGGGTCGTGGGTGGGCGGGGTGATCACCCTGCTGCCGCCGGTGTGCGTGGTGCAACTGGTGCGGCCGGTGGCGGGGGTCGGGCTGCGGCCGCTCTGGTTCGTCCTTTCCGGCATCGGGCTGTTCGGCCTGTTCCTGATCGGCGGGCCGACGAAGAAGTGGGTGGACATGACCTTCGAGTCGCCGAAAGCCGACACCGCGACCGCCGAGTTCGACCCGGAGGTGACGGCCCGCCGGCTGGAGAACAAAGGCGACCGCGAGGAGGCGAAGCGGGCGCTGGTGAAGGCCGGGGCCGCGGCCGAGCCGGCGGTGCGGTCGCTGCTCGACTCGTCCGCCGACGGTACGGTGATGGCCGCGTGCGACGTGCTGGCCGAGATCGGTACGGCCGAGAGCGTCCCCGTCTTGCGGAAGCTGGCCGACGACACCACCAGCAAGGCGGTGCGGATCGAAGCGACGGACGCGGCGGACGCGATCCAGAAACGGCTGAAGAAGTAGGCGGTTCGTTCCGGTGAACCGGCGGGGGGGGGGGGGGGGGGGGGGGGGGGCCGCGCGCGGGCGGGCACCGCGGGGGCGGGGGGGGGGGGGGGGGCGG
>CAYMHO010000330.1:5863-7497 GCA_964390195.1 uncultured Fimbriiglobus sp.
CGGCGTGAGCCGCCTGGGTGTTCGCACCCAGGCGGCTCACGCCGCCGGTTCGCCTTTTTGGTGTCCACCTCGCGCCCTCTCGCTCGCTCACCTCCGGCTTGGGGGAGGGCGGCCGTTCCGTATCCTCTCCCTGAGTCTGGGGAGGGTTCGCCCGTGCTCGGTCTGATCCGCTGGGCCGGCTGGCTGCTCGGCCGGTTCGTGTTCGCCCTTCGTTACGCCGTCACGGTGAAGGGGAAGAAGGGGGTGCTGGCCAAGCCCGGCCCGTACCTCGTCCTGCCCAACCACATCGGGTTCACCGACCCGCCGAACGTGTACGTCCACCTGTGGCCGGTGTTCAAGTTCCGCCCGGTGGCGAACGAGATCAACTTCCAGGACCCCATCCTCGGCACCGTCGCCAAGATCATGCGGACGATCAAGGTGCCGGACATGGAGAAGGCGAGCGCGGACGCTCACAAGCGGGCGGCCGACGCGGCCAACCGCATCGCCGACGCCCTGCGGGCCGGGGACAACGTGCTGCTGTGGCCGAGCGGGCGGCTGACGCGGGACGGGGTGGAGCGTCTGGGCGGGGCGCGGGCGGTGTCGGACGTGCTGGCGATGGTGCCGAACGTGACGGTGGTGCTCGTCCGCACCCGCGGGCTGTGGGGCAGTTGGTTCTCGTGGGCGTACCAGGGGCCGCTGCAGCCGATCATGGGCATGCTCCTCCGCGGCTGGCTCATCCTGATCGCCAACCTGGGGTTCTTCACCCCGCGGCGGCAGGTGACGATGACCCTGGAGGCGTTCACCGCCGCCGAGCGGCCGGCCGCCACCCGCGACGCCATCAACAAGTGGCTGGACGACTGGTACGCGGCGGACATCGAACCGGTTAGCCGCGAGACGAAGGCGAGCGCGGAGCGCGTGTGGCCCGGCGAGACGCCCACCTTCGTGCCGTACCACTTCCTGTTCGGCGCCCGCACGCACGCCTTCCCCCCGCCGTTCGTGGACGCCCAACTCGACCTGTCGGCGGTCAAGCCGGAGGTGAAGCAGGCGGTCGCCGACCTGATCGCCGAGAAGATCAAGCGGCCGCTGACCGACGCCGAGAACCGCCCCGAAACCACCTTCCTCGACCTGGGCCTCGACAGCCTGGACGGGATGGACATCACCCTGCACGTCGAACAGCGGTTCGGGTTCAGCGGGGATCAGGTGCCGCAGTCGGTCGGCGCGCTGTGGGCGATCGGCGCGGGGCTGGCGGCGAAGGGGCCGCCCAAGCCGCCGCCGAAGGCGTGGTTCAAGCCGCCGGCCGACCCCGGCGCACTCGACATCCTCGGCGACACCGTGCCCGAGGCGTTCGTCCGCCGCTGCCTGAACAACCCGAAGGACACGGCCGCCGCCGACGACATCGCCGGGGTCGTCACCTACGAGCGGCTGCTGCTCGGGGCGCGGCTGATGGCCGAGCGGTTCCGCAAGTTCCCCGAGCCGAACGTCGGGCTGATGCTGCCGGCGAGCGTGGCCGGGGATGTGGCGCTGCTGGCGTTGCACTTGGCGGGCAAGCTGCCGGTGATTCTGAACTGGACGACCGGGCCGACCAACCTGGACCACGCCGTCAAACTGATGGGGCTGAAGCGGGTGGTCACGTCGAAGGCGTTCATCGACCGCAC
>CAYMHO010000331.1:0-7490 GCA_964390195.1 uncultured Fimbriiglobus sp.
CGGTGGTCATCAGCCACGACCGCTGGTTCCTCGACCGCCTGGCCACCCACATCCTGGCGTTCGAAGGCGACGGCCAGGTGGTCTGGTGCGAGGGCAACTTCCAGGTGTACGAGGAGCAGCGGAAGGCCCGCTTGGGCGACGCAGCGGAGCGACCGACGAAGATGAAGTACCGCAAACTCACTTCGTGAGGTCGTCATTCGTCACTCGTCCGTCGTCATTCGGTTCAGTGGTGAGTGTGGTTCGCACAACCTCTGGAGGTGGCCGATGGCGACGGTTGCGTTCCATGAACTGACCGTGTATCAGGTCGCCGAGCAGTTGAGCGATCTGATCTGGGACATTGTGGTGGGGTGGCCGAATCTGGCGAAGGACACGGTCGGGAAGCAGTTGATTCGGTGCGTCGATGGGGTCGGGGCGAGTATCGCGGAAGGAACCGGCCGGGGCAGTCTCGTTGACAACAAGCGGTTCGTGCGGATGGCCCGCGGTTCGTCCTACGAGACCAAACACTGGCTCCGGCGGGCGTTCCGTCGCAAACTCCTGACCCAAGAGCAGACGGAATTGCTCAAACCCCTTGTGGATCGTCTCGGCCCCCTTATCAACGGCTACCTCCGCTCCATCGGGAAAGGGCAGGCCTCCGACCCGAAGGACGAATAACGAAGGACGAAGGACGATTCATGATCGAACTCATCGACGTGACCAAGACCTACGACCAGGGCCGCCGGGTGGTGAACGCCGTGCGGGGCGTGTCGCTGTCCGTGCAGGGCGGCGAGTACGTCACCATCATGGGGCCGTCCGGGTCGGGCAAGTCCACACTCATGCACCTGATGGGTGCCCTCGACACCCCGTCGTCCGGGCGGGCGGTGTTCCAGGGCCGCGACCTCCAGACCATGACCGACCGCGAGCGGTCACTCCTGCGGCGGACCAAGATCGGGTTCGTCTTCCAGGCGTTCAACCTGCTGCCGACCCTGACGGCGAGCGAGAACGTCGCCCTGCCGCTGTTGCTGGACGGACAGAACCGCCGTGTCGCCACCACCCGCGCGTGCGAGTGCCTGGAGCGGGTCGGACTGGCCCACCGGGCCGACCACTACCCGGAGGAGATGAGCGGGGGCGAGATGCAGCGGGTGGCCGTCGCCCGCGCCCTGGTCGGCGACCCGGAGGCGGTGCTCTGCGACGAACCGACAGGCAACCTGGACACGGCCACCAGTCGTGAGGTATTGGGGTTGCTCGCCGACCTGCGGACGCCGACCCGGGTGATCGTTATGGTGACGCACGACCCGTCCGCCGCCGCGTTCGGCACCCGGCTGGTGTCCATCCGCGACGGGCTGATCGAATCCGACAAGGCGGTGACGGCGACCGCGGGGGTGCGGTGAGCATGGGCCGCGAAGCCACCTGCCCGGCGTGCGAGGGGAAGGTGCCGGTGCCGAAGGGCACCCGCACGAACACGAAGGTCCGCTGCCCGGCGTGCGACGAGCCGTTCATCCCGCCGTGGCTGAAGGTCCGCCTGGTGGACGAGGACGAAGAGGACAACGAGCCGTACGACCCGGAGACGGCCGACGCGTACAAGGTGAGGAAGCCGCAGGGGAAGAAGGTGCGGCCGAAGGTGACGCCGCGGTCGGAAACGGAGGAGAACGACAAGCGGTGGAAGCCGCAGCGGGGCGGGCTGGGCGGCAAGGTGCTGCTCGGGATGGGGCTGGGCCTGGGGTTCGTCATCCCGATGGCGTACCTGCTGGGCAAGTGGGCGCTGGCCTCCAACCTGGGCGTCATCGAGGGGTCGCTGGCGATCATCGCCGTGCTGGTCGGGCTGCTGCTCGTCGGGGTCGGGTTGGGCCTGTTCGCCAACCGCTTCCGCGCCATGATGAACCGCATTTTCGGCGGGGACTGAGTGCCCGACCGACCGGGAGTACTGATGCTGACCGTGTTCCGCCTGCTCAGCCTGCGATACCTCGTCCAGCGGTGGGACCGGTCCGCGCTCATCGTCCTGAGCATCGCCCTGGGCGTGGCCACGCTCGTCTCCACCCGCATCCTCAACCAGTGCCTGGAAGCGGCCGCGTCCACCACCACCACCCCGCTGAAGGTGGGCGACCTGTGCATCACCAACGACGAGTTGGGGGTGGACCACGCCATCGCCGAAGAGTTGCGGAAGGCCAACATCCCCGGTGTGGAGTCGGTCCAGCCCATCGCCGTGGACCGGGTGGTGCTGCCGGCGTTCGGCGACCGCTCGGCCGTCATCATCGGGGTGGAAGTCGCCAAACACCAACTGCCGAAGGGCCAGGACCCGTTCGACGTGCTGAACGGGGGCAACCCGTACCACGCCCAGTTCCGCAAGCTGCTGCCGAAGAGTTTCGCCGCCCTGGGCCGGTTGCCGAGCAACGGGGTGGTCCTCAGCCAGAGCGTGTACGACCGGTGGGAGGCGACCGGCGAGGACGGCATCCGCATCAAGTACGGCGACCGCACCGAGGTGTTCACCCCGGTGGCGGTGGTGGAATACGACTCCGCCTCCCCGCTCGCCGCCCTGGGGGCCGACCTGATCGGCATGGAGATCGACCGGGCCGCCCACTTCCTCCGCCCCGAAACGCCACGCATCAACCGCATCGACATCCTGCTCACCCCCGGCACCGACCTGAAAACCGCCCGTGAGGCCATCGCCGCGGTGGTCGGCAGCCGGGCCGATCTGCGGTCCGCCGACGAGCAAGGCACCAGCACCCAGCACGTGATCGGCGGGATCCAGATCGGGTTCACCATGTGCAGCATCGGGGCGATGGTGGTCGGCCTGTTCCTGGTGTACAACTCGCTGTCCGTCACCGTCGCCGAACGCCGGCACGACATCGGCATCCTGCGGTCCGTCGGGGCCACCCGCGGGCAGGTCATCTTCGTCTTCCTCGCCGCGGCCACCGTCCTCGGGCTGGTCGGCGGAGCGGTGGGCGTGCCGCTCGGCACCGGCATGGCCCGCCTCGCCCTGTACATCGTGCAGGACGACGTGAACGGCCTGTTCTACACCTCGCTCACCGACGGCCCGAACACGCCGACCACCGGCACCATGCTCACCGCCGTCGCCGCCGGCATCGTCACCGCCCTGTTCGCCGCCCTGGTGCCGGCGGTGCAAGCCGCCAGCCACGACCCGGCCGACGCCGTCCGCCGCACCCCCGGCCGGGTGGGTGGCGGGTGGTGGTTCGCCCACCGCATCGTGTGCGCCCTGCTCGTCGCCGGCGGGGTGGCGCTCATCCTCCTGCGGGCCACCATGCCGGCACGGGTGGGGTCGTTCGGCGGCATGGTCCTGGTGCTGGTCGGGTTACTGTTGTCTGCTCCGATCCTGGTCGGGGTGATCGTGCGGCTGCTGCAACCGCTGCTGCGAGCCGTACTGCCGATCGAGGCCCGACTCGCCGCCGACAACCTGATCCGCAGCCCCGGCCGCACCGGGCTGGTGATCGGGGCGCTCGGCGCCGGCGTGGCCGTCATGATCCAGACCGCGGGCGTGGGTAAGAGCAACGAGGAACCCGTCACCCGCTGGCTGGACGAGATCATCCAGGCCGACCAGTTCGTGGCCGCCGGCAGCGTCAGTTCGGCCATCAGTTCCATGTCCCCGAGCGACCCGAAACTGGTGGACGAGGTGAGCCGCATCCCCGGCGTCGAGTCGGCCGCCGGCATCCGGTACATGCGGCCGTCGTTCAACGGCACGGTCCTCTACCTGACGGCCATCGACTACGACCGGTTCGTCGGCCCGAGCCAGGCCCGCGGGCGGGACGGCCTGCCGCAACTGGACAAGATGAAGGCGGCGGCCGGCAAGGAAGGGGTGGTGGTGTCCGACAACTTCCTCGCCAAGCACAAGCTGAAGGTGGGCGACACCGTCACCCTGAAAGGGGCCAACCACTGGGTGACGCTGCCCATCCTGGACCACGTCGAGGACTACACCTGGAGCCAGGGGTCGCTGTTCATCGACCGCCCGGTGTACGCCCGCCTGTTCGACGACAAGCAGATCGACATCGTCCACGTGTTCCTCACCCGCCACAGCGGGGAGGAACGCCAGGCGGCCTACGACCGGGTGAAGGCGTTCGCCGACGGCCGCGGGCTGGTGACGGAGGAAGGCAGTTCCTTGCGGCGGATGGTGAGCGAGGTGATCGACCGCTTTTACAAGGTGGTCCACTTGCAGCAGATCGTGGTCGGCATCGTCGCGTCGCTCGGGGTCATCACCTCGCTGCTCATCTCGGTGCTGCAACGCAAGCGGGAGTTGGGACTGCTGCTGGCGGTCGGGGCGACCCCGCGGCAGGTGATCATGGCGGTGCTCTACGAGGCCGTCCTGATGGGGGCGTTCGGCACGTTCCTCGGGTTCCTGATCGGCATCCCGCTGGAGTGGTACGTGCTGCAGGTGGTGCTGCGGGAGGAGTCCGGGTTCGACCTGCAACTGATGGTGCCGTGGGGCCAGGCGTCCGCCATCGCGGCCGGGTCGATGCTCATCGCCACCGTCGCCGGGTTGCTCCCGGCGCTGCGAGCGGTGAAGACCCGCATCCCCGACGCCCTGGCGTACGAGTAACCCGCCCTTTCGCCACGGTTCCCAAGGCCTCCGCTCGCCTTCGGCTCGCTCCGACCTGGGCTGACAGAACCCGGCCTTTCGGGGCGACCGGGTGCCACGACCACCCGTCGCTCAAATCCGCTGTCCGGTCGGTCGGCCCGGGGTGCGCGGGCAGTCGAAGGACGTGGTACAACCACCCGGCGACCGAATCCCGTATCTCGACTGAAGGGCGCTGTGCGGATTTGCCCGCTTCGGCCTGAAAGGCCGGGTTCTGTCAGCCCAGGTCGGAGCGAGCCGAATGCGAGCGGAGGCCTGGGAACGCAGTGTCAAATGACGACCGCCCTGAAGGGGCGGGTTCACCTCAATCCCACACGTAGTCTTCATTCCATTCCAGTTCATACCGCGCCAGCCACCCCCGCAACTCATCCTGGAAAGACACCGAGCGGTGGTGTTCCGGTTGGCCGAGGATGTACTTCCGCAAATCTTCGACCTGAGCCTGGCCGATGGAGAACATCCCGTACCCAGCCTGCCAGTGGAACTGTGTGGCCGGCGGGCAGGTCGAGTTCACCCAGGCGGAGGTAGCCGATTTGATCCGCCCCACCGCGTCGGCGATGGTGATGGTGCGGGAGAGTTGGAACAGCAGGTGAACGTGATCGGCCACACCGCCAACGATCAGCGACTGACAGCCTGTGCGGTTCACCGCCCCGCCAATGACGGCGAAGAACTCGTCCCGCCACGGGTCGAGCAGGAGCGGCTCACGGTTCTTGGTGGAGAAGACGGCGTGGACGTACACCTTGGCGAGCGACTGGGGCATGGTGAAGTCGGGGTGAACCCGCCCTTTCAGGGCGAAGGGGTGGCTGGCTGGCGTGTCCCAGGCCTCCGCTCGCCTTTGGCTCGCTCCGACCTGGGCTGACAGAACCCGGCCCTTCAGGGCGGCCGGGGTGACACACGTTTCTCCAGACAAGACACGCTCGGATCTCCGATCAAACCCGACGGGCACGTTACTCCCCCTCCAACTGTTCACGAATGTCTTCGATGTTTTTCTGGATCTTCTCGGCGAGGCGCCGATGAGTCATCTGGGTCAACGCGATCACCGCTTCAGCCTGTGCCTCAGCAAGATATCGAATCGCCTCTTCGGGCTCCACAGACGCGAACGCCAGCAACCAGTTGCGTAGCTCTTCTGCCTCGAACGAGATTTTGACGAGGAACGCTCCTGTGAGGGCAGTGTCGGAGATTTTCGCGTAGGCCTCCAACGGCGAAATCCAATCAACCGACTCCCCCGGTTTGCCAGCGGTGAAGCTTCCGTCATCCTTCTCCGTGACCGGACTCAACTGGTGTTCATGAACCGTGACTTCGCGCTGCCAGCCCCGGAATTCAAGTTTCATCTCGGGAATCCTTCGAGGTGTTCGGCGGGTGATGGTGAGAGCGGTTCAAAGAACAGACTGCATCCGTCGCACTTTTCGGCAAGTCTGACGGATTGATGGGCGGGTTGATCCACCCGGCCGCCCCGACGGGGCGACCGATGGCTGGCGTGCGGGTGTGTCGGCATCCCCTTTGCTCGTTCCTATACTCACCCCACGTCGCTCCCCGTCCGGGTCCGTCGCCCATGCCGAACGTCCGCCGCTTCTTCCTCACCGCCGTCCTCTGCCTGCTCGCCGCCCTCGCCCTGAACGGGGTGGTCCGGGCCGTCGGCGAGGCGTCCGGCACCGCCCCGCCGGCCGACACGGCGCACGCCCTGAAGGTGAAGGTGCAGCGGCCGAAGCACCCGGACGCTGACGGCATCGCCCGGTTCACGTCGGTCAAGCTGAAGGTGCCCAACGGCACGCTCGACCTGGACCTGGCGAAGGTGGACGCGCTGGTCATCGAAGGGAAGGAGGACGACGGCACCCTGCGGGCGGCGGCCGAGATGCACGACCACACGCGGATGAGCGGCCAACTGCTCACCTCCGAGTTGCGGGTGGCGGAGACCGACGACGACAAGGAGGGGAAGCCGCTCCCGCTCGAGACCGGCCTGAAGGTGAAGTTCGATCACGAGAAGCCGACCGGCCTGCTGGCCGCCCTCATCGGCCTGCTCACCCTGACGGTGATGGAGGTGGTGCTGGGCATCGACAACGTCATCTTCCTGGCCATCGTCGCCGGCAAACTGCCGCAGCACCAGCAGAAGCTGGCCCGGCGGATCGGCCTGGGGGCGGCGCTGGGCACGCGGCTGCTGCTGCTGTGCACGCTGACGGTGCTGATGAGCCTGACCGCCCCGCTGTTCGTCCTGCCGGACATGCCCTTCCTGCACGACCCGGAGGCCCGCGGGGTGTCCTGGCGGGACCTCATCCTGCTGGTCGGCGGGCTGTTCCTGGTGGGCAAGAGCGTGAAGGAGATTCACGAGAAGATCGAGGAAGCCCGCGGCGGGCACAAGGAGGCGGGCGGCAAGAAGGTGGGCGGGTTCGTGTCGGCCATCGTCCAGATCGCCATCATCGACATCATCTTCTCGCTCGACTCGGTCATCACCGCGGTGGGCATGGTGGACGAGCTGTGGGTGATGATCGTGGCGGTCATCATCGCCGTCATCATCATGCTCATCTTCTCCGAGCCGATCGCCGCGTTCGTGGACAAGAACCCGACCATCAAGCTGCTCGCCCTCAGCTTCCTCATCCTGATCGGCGTGCTGCTGCTGGCCGAGGGGCTGGGGCAGCACGTGGACAAGGGGTACATTTACTTCGCCATGGGGTTCGCGGTGGTGATCGAACTGCTGAACATGCGGCTGCGGCCGAAGCCGAAGGCGGTGGTGCCGGCGGGGGAGGACATCTGAGCAGACACGAGACGCGGGGCGGGGGGCACCAGACAAGGGGAAAACCCACGCGCCGGTGTCCCCACTCGCGGCGCGGGTGTCGGTGTTGCCATTTTCATCGGCGACGACGCCAATGATCTGGTAGTAAAAGCCACGGACGCGGATGGATTTTCCGATCGGGGTGGAAAGCGGAAATAGACGGGC
>CAYMHO010000332.1:0-7472 GCA_964390195.1 uncultured Fimbriiglobus sp.
CTGCCCGCGGCCGGCCGTCTGGTGGTCGGCCACCACCACCGTGCCGGGGTCGGCGTCGGGCGGGAGGAGGTCGTTGGTACTGGCCACTTCGGCGAACACGTCCACCCGCCGGCCGACGTGCGCGGTGGGAAAGGCGAGGGTGCGGGCGGGGGTCATTCGGGTAGTTTAGAACCCCTAGCCCCGCCACCCGGTGTGCGGGAGAACCGGCATTTCCCTTCCCCAGCCCCCACCCGGCCGGGTACACTAACCCTCCCGCCTGACCGTCCGCCTCGGGTTCTCTTCCGCTGAGGTCGTGTCCGATGAGATGGGCTTTCGCCGCCGCGTGCGGCCTGTTGGTCGCGTCCGCGGCGCCCGCCGCCGACCAGGTGAGCTACTTCAAGGAAGTCCGCCCGCTGTTCCAGCAGCACTGCCAGGGGTGCCACCAGCCGGCCAAGGCGCAGGGCGGGTACGTGATGACCGACCACGCCGGGCTGCTCAAGGCCGGCGACGGCGGCAAGCCGGGGGTAAAGCCGGGCAAGCCGGCGGAGAGCTTCTTGCTGGACGAGATCCAGGTGAAAGGGGGCAAGGCGGAGATGCCGAAGAGCGGCGCCCCGCTCAAGCCCGAGCAGTACGCCCTGATCGAGAAGTGGATCGCCGAGGGGGCGGTGGACGACACCCCGGCCAGCGCGAAGACGAAGGCGATCGACGCCGACCGCCCGCCGGTTTACAGCTCCCCGCCGGTCATCACCTCGCTGGCGTTCAGCCCCGACGACAAGCTGCTCGCCGTCACCGGCTACCACGAGGTGCTGCTGTACTCGGCCGACGGGGAGAAGTTGCTCGCCCGGCTGGTCGGCCTGAGCGAGCGGATCCAGGCGGTCGCGTTCAGCCCGGACGGCAAACTGCTGGCCGTCGCCGGGGGCGACCCCGGCCGGTTCGGCGAAATCCAAATCTGGGACGTGGAGAAGCGGAAGCTGAAGTTGAGCGTGCCCGTCACCTACGACACCGTGTACGGGGTCAGTTGGGCGCCGGACGGGAGCAAGGTGGCGTTCGGCTGTGCCGACAACACCGTGCGGGCGATCGACCCGCTTACCGGCAAGCAGGTGGTGCAGATGGGCACGCACTCCGACTGGGTGCTCGGCACCGTGTTCAGCCGCGACGGCCAGCACATCGCCAGCGTCTCCCGCGACATGAGCACCAAGCTGACCGAGGTGGCCACCGAGCGGTTCATCGACAACGTGACCAGCATCACCCCGGGCGCCCTGAAGGGCGGGCTGATGGCCATCGACATCCGCCCGAAGGTGGACAAGGCGACCACCAAAGTGCCGGACGACGAGGGCGGGAAGTTCCACGAGAAGAGTTACGACGAACTGATCACCGCCGGCTCGGACGGCATCCCGCGGCTGTACAAGATGCACCGCGAGGCGAAGCGGCAGATCGGCGACGACTCGAACAAGATCCGCCAGTACGAGGCGGTCGTCGGGCGGGTGTCGAGCGCCAGGTTCAACGCCGACGGGAGCAAGTTCGCCGCGGTGGGCAGCCTGGACGGCAAGGGCGAGGTGGCGGTGTACACGACGGCTGCGGACAAGAAGGCGGCGAAGTGCGAGGGCATCAGCGGCCCGGTTTACACGGTGGCGTGGAAGAAGGACGGCACCGCCATCGCCAGCGGCGGGTTCGACGGCAAGGTGTGGCTGCACGACCCGGCGACCGGGAAACTGATGAAGGCGTTCACCGTACTACCCAAGTAGGCGAGCGGGGGGCTCCAGCCCCCTGGTCCCTGTTCCAACAATCCACCAGCCCGCTCACGCGGGCCGCTCGCCACAACCAACACACTCCCCATGCGATCCACCCTCCTCCTCCTCGCCCTGGCACTCCCCGCGTTCGCCGCGGAAGCGCTCCCGCCGAACGCCAAAGTCGCCAAGCTCGACGTGACGCCGAAGGCGGTCGAGCTGAAGGGGCCGTTCGCGTACTCGCAACTGGTGGTCACGGCCACGCTCGACAACGGCACCGCCGTCGACGTCACCCGGCTGGCCAAGTTCGCCCCGCCGGCCGGCGTCACCGTTTCGCCGTCCGGCCAACTCCGCCCGACCGCCGACGGCAAGGGCGAACTGAAGCTGGACGTGGCCGGCCAGACCGCGACCGTCCCCGTCACGGTTTCCGACTTCAAATCCACCGCCCCCGTCAGCTTCGTGAAGGACGTGCAGCCGGTGCTCTCCAAGCTCGGGTGCAACGCCGGCACCTGCCACGGGGCCGCCCAGGGGAAGAACGGGTTCAAGCTGTCCCTCCGCGGGTACGACCCGATCTTCGACCACCGCAGCCTGACGGACGACCTGGAGGGGCGGCGGTTCAACCGGGCCGACCCGGACCGCAGTCTGATGCTGCTCAAGCCGGCCGGGGCGGTGGCCCACGCCGGCGGGGTGCTGTGGGGGCCGGACGACCCGAACTACAAGCTGGTGCGGAAGTGGATCGCCGAGGGGGTGAAGACCGACCCGTCCGCCCCGAAGGTGAAGGCCATCGAGGTCTCCCCGTCGGGCATCACCATCGACCGCATCGGGCAGAAGCAGCAGTTCGCGGTGTTCGCCACGTTCGCCGACGACACCCGCCGGGACGTGTCGGCCGAGGCGTTCATCGACAGCAGTAACACCGAGGTGGTGACGGTGGACAAGACCGGGCTGGCGTCCACCGTCCGCCGCGGGGAGGCGACGCTCCTGGTGCGGTACGAGGGGGCCTACGCCGCCGCCGGGGTGGTGGTGATGGGCGACCGCACCGGGTTCGAGTGGGTGCAGCGGCCGGTGAACAACTACATCGACGAACTGGTGGACGCCAAGCTGAAGCGGATGAAGATCGTCGCCAGCGACCTGTGCACCGACGAGGAGTTCGTCCGCCGGCTGCACATCGACCTGACCGGCCTGCCGCCCACGTCGGCCGACGTGCGGGCGTTCCTGGCCGACGCCCGCCCGAGCAAAGAGAAGCGGGACATCCTGGTGGACAAGTTGATCGGCAGCGAGCAGTTCATCGACCAGTGGACGAACAAGTGGGGCGACCTGCTGCAGGTGAACCGCAAATTCCTGGGCGACGCCGGCGCCGCCGCCCTCCGCAAGTGGATCAAGGAGCAGGTGGCGAACAACACCCCCTACGACCAGTTCGCCTACCAGTTGCTCACCGCCAGCGGGTCGAACGTGGACACCCCGCCGGCGTCGTACTACAAGGTGCTCCGCGAGGCCGACGCGGTGATGGAGAACACCACCCAGTTGTTCCTGGCCATCCGGTTCAACTGCAACAAGTGCCACGACCACCCGTTCGAGAAGTGGACGCAGGACCAGTACTTCCAGACGGCCGCGTTCTTCGCCCAGGTGACCCGCAAGGAGGACCCGAAGTACAAGGGGCAGCGGATCGGCGGGACGGCGGTGGAGGGGGCGAAGCCGCTGGTCGAGGTGATCGAGGACGCGAAGGCCGGCGACATCAAGAACGACCGGACCGGGGACGTGGCCGCGGCCAAGTTCCCGTTCACCTACCCCGGCTCGTTCGCCGACCCGAAGGACCACCGGCGGGTGCAGTTCGGCAAGTGGGCCACCGCCAAGGAGAACCCGTACTTCGCCAAGAGCTACGTGAACCGCATCTGGAGCTACCTGACCGGCGTCGGCATCATCGAGCCGATCGACGACATCCGGGCCGGCAACCCGCCGACCAACCCGGAGTTGCTCGACCGGCTGACGAAGGAGTTCATCGACAGCGGGTTCGACACGCGGAAGCTGATGGCCACCGTGTGCAAGAGCCGCACCTACCAGTTGAGCATCAAGACGCTGCCGATGAACAAGGACGACGAGGCCAACTACAGCCACGCCCTGCCGCGGCGGCTGCCGGCCGAGGTGCTGTTCGACAGCATCTACCGGGCGACCGGCGCCACCAGCCGGCTGCCCGGCCTGCCGCCGGGCGCCCGCGCCGCCCAACTGATCGACACCAACGTGGACCTGCCCGGCGGGTTCCTGGAGCTGTTCGGCAAGCCGGTGCGGGAGAGCGCGTGCGAGTGCGAGCGGTCGAACACCCTCATGCTCGGGCCGGTGCTGGCGATGGTGAACGGGCCGATCGTCGGCGACGCGGTGCGGGACCCGAACAACCACATCGTCAAGTTCACCGAGAAGGAGAAGGACGACGCGAAAGTGGTGGAGGAGATCTACCTGAGCGTGCTCAACCGCCGGCCGACCGACGCCGAGGTGAAGATCGGGGTGAAGGCCATCCGCGACGGGGTGGCCGACTACACGGCACTGAACGCCGAGTACGCCAAGCGGAAGAAGGCGTTCGACGACTACGCCGCCGCCGCGGACGGTCGGCTGCCGGGGTACGAGGCCGGGCTGAAGGCGCAGCGGCCGACGGCGTGGACCGCCGCCACCCCGACGAAGGCGGCGTCGAAGGCCGGGGCGACCGCCGCCATCGCCAACACGGCGAAGGAGGGCAGCACGCTCACCATCAACAACGACGGCAGCGTGCTGGTGACGGGCAAGAAGGAGGCGGTGGACATTTACACCGTCACCCTGGAGGTGAAGCAGGACACCCCGCTCACCGGCCTGCGGTTGGAGGTGCTGGCGGACAAGGCCCTGCCGGCCGGCGGCCCCGGCCGGGCGGACAACGGCAACTTCGTGCTGAACGAGTTCAAGGCGGAGGTGAAGCTGGCCAACGAGGAGAAGGGCAAGGCGGTGAAGCTGGTGCAGGCCCAGGCCACCTCCCAGCAGGAGGGCTACCCGGCGGGCAACGCGGTGGACAACAACCTGGCCACCGGGTGGGCCATCGCCCCGCAGTTCGGCAAGGACAGCGCGGCCGTGTTCCAGTTCGACAAGCCGATCAACGCCAAGAACGGGGCGACCATCACCCTCACCTTCGACCAGCGGTTCGGCACCGGGCACACGGTGGGCAAGTTCCGCCTGTCGCTCACGTCGGACAAGCAGCCGAAGGTGGGGTCGCCGGTGGCGGCCGACGTGCTGGCCATCATCGACACGCCGGTGGACCAGCGGACGCCGCAGCAGAAGGAGAAGATCCGCAACATGTACGTCGCCCAGGACGGCGAGTTCCAGCGGCTGCTCCGCGAGATCCCGATCGCCCCGCCGGCCGACCCGCGGGCGGTGGGTGCCCAAGACCTGACCTGGGCGCTGATGAACACCCCGGCGTTCCTGTTCAACCGCTGAGGCCGGCGGCCGGGGGTCACCCCACCTGCACGGCCGGCGGGCCGAACTCGCCGAGCCGTGGGGTGACGCCCAGCCCCGGGGCGGCGCTCGCGGCCATCCGCCCGTTCACCCGCCTCGGGGCGCCGTCGGCGATCGTCCGCGGGCCGTAGCTGTTGAAGTCGGTGCTGCTGAACTGGAAGGCCGGCGGGGTGCTCGCGGCCAGGTGGGCGATCGCGGCGGTCACGATATCCCCGCCCCAGCTGTCCTCGAGCGTCATGGCGATGCCCAGGCTGACGCACAGGTCGCGGGCCTGTTTCGTCTTCGTCAGCCCGCCGAGCTTGCTGATCTTCAGGTTGACCACGTCCATCGCCCCGTCGGCGTGCCCCTTCACCAGCATGTCGAGGCCGTCCACGTTTTCGTCCAGCACGAACGGGTGGTCGGTGTTCCGCCGCACGGCCAGGCACTCGGCGTAGCTGTAGCACGGCTGCTCGATGTACACGTCCACGTCCCGCACCCCTCGCACCACCCGCATCGCCTCGTGTTGCAGCCAGCCGGTGTTGGCGTCGGCCACCAGCCGGTCGCCGGGTTGAAGCACGCCGGCCACCGCCTTGATGCGGGCGATGTCGGTGTCCGGGTCGCCGCCCACTTTCAGTTGAAACTTGCGGTAGCCCTCGGCCCGGTAGCCGGCCACGTTCGCCGCCATCGCGTCCGGTTCGATTTGCGAGATGGCCCGGTACAGCACCACGTCGTCGGCGTACCGCCCGCCGAGCAGCACGCACACGGGCAGCCCCGACACCTTGCCGAGGATGTCCCAGCAGGCCATGTCGATCGCCGACTTCACGTACGGGTGGCCCTTCAGGGCGGCGTCCATGAGGTGATTCAGCTTGAGCAGTTGCGTGGGGTCTTCGCCGAGCAGCCTGGGGGCGAGTTCCTTCAGCCCGGCCCGCACGCCGTTCGCGTACGCCGGCAGGTACGCCGGCCCGAGCGGGCACACCTCGCCGAACCCTTCGAGGCCGGTGTCGGTCGTCACCCGCACGACGGTGCTGTCGAACACGGCGACGGACTTCCCGCCCGACCACTTGTAACTCCCCTCGTGCAGGGGCAAATCCACCTGCCAGGCGGTGACGCCGGTGATCCGCATGAGCGACTCCAGATTGCGATGGGGAGATGGTACGGATCGGGTGAGCGGGCCTGGCAAGATTCGCCGCGCCGCCACCCGCCGGCGGACAGTTCGATGGGCGTCGTGTGGTCGGCCCGCGTCGTCCGATCTAGAATGAGGGCACGCCGTCCGCCAACCGCCCGAGTCCCTCCCCGCCCATGAGCACCGCCGCGATCAACCCCAAAGGCCCGCGGGTGTACGCCCCCGGCAACACCCCGGCCGCGTGGGCGGGCACCTACCTGACCAGCACCGTCGGCCAGAAGGTCCTCGTCGGGGCCACCGGCCTGCTGCTGGTCGGCTTCCTGGTGTTCCACATGATCGGCAACCTGAAGGTGCTGCCGGGGTTTGACCCGGTGAGCGAGGAGGCGACGAAGCGGGCGACGGAACGGGCGGCGCAGAAGTACACCGCCGAGCCGGACCTCCGCCAGCGGTACGCCACGGCCGACGCGTACGCGGCGTGGTACGTGCCCGAACACGTGCGGGCGTTCGAGGCGCAAGAGCACATCAACAAGTACGCCGCCTTCCTCAAGTACGACCTGGGGGCGCTCATCTGGATCGCCCGCGGCGGACTGCTGGCGCTGTTCGTCACGCACCTGGTGGTCGCCGTCCGCCTGCGGCTGAAGGCCCGCGACGCCCGGCCGGTGGGGTACGCCAGCCACCGCACCGCCCAGGCGAGCACGGCCGCCAAGACGATGCTGTGGACGGGGGTGGTCGTCCTGCTGTTCGCCGTGTTCCACCTGGCCCACTACACGTTCGGGGTGGTGAAGGAGGCCCAGACGCCGGCCGGCCCGGTGGCGTACATGAGCCTGCACGACGCCGACGGCCGGCACGACGTGTACAGCATGGTGGTGGCAGGGTTCACCACCCCGTGGGTGTGTGTGATTTACATCCTCAGCCAGGCGCTGCTGCTCGTCCACCTGAGCCACGGCATCCAGAGTTCGCTGCAAACGCTCGGGCTGGTGGGCAAGCGGTTCACCCCGGCGGCCAAGTGGCTCGGCTGGGGGGTGGCGTCGGCCATCTTCGCCGGCAACATGGTGATCGTGATGGGCGTGTGGCTCGGCTGGGCCAAGCCGGTCATTTGATTCCGTCCCCAGGGCTTCCGCCCTGGGCTACGTCCGGCGGTCCCTCCGGGAAGCAAGACATTCCTACCTCCCACGCCGCGGAGCGGCCGGCGGATG
>CAYMHO010000333.1:0-7407 GCA_964390195.1 uncultured Fimbriiglobus sp.
TGGGGTAACAACCCACCCGGCGGCTCACCCCGCCCGGCTCGCCGCGGTTCGTACGTCACTTCTTCTCCGCCTTCACCCCGACGACCGAGAAGCTGCCGTACCACTGGCCGTAGTCGGTAGACGTCACCTCGTTCTGCGTTGACCCCTCGTACTTCGCCTGCCCGGCCAGGATGGTCACCTTGACCACCCCGACCTCCCCCACCTTCAGTGCCCCGGCGTGGACGGCCGCGGTCGCCAGGTTCGAGTCGTCGGCGTACACCCCCGTCCCCCACACCCGCCCGGTGTTCGACCCGATCACCTTGAAGTAGAACACCTCGCCGTTCTTCCCCCGCAGCCCGTTCATGGAGCCGGGGTCGTCCAGCACCTTGTCCCCCAGCACCAGGTTGAGGGCGTCCTGCCTCAGCCGCCGGAGGGAGTCGCGGACGGCCACCGCCTCGTCCAGCTTGCCCGCCTTCGTGTACGCGTCCTGCAGGTCTTGGAGCTGCTTCAGCGTCTTCCCCAGCCGCTCCGCCTTCTCCTGCCGGGCCTTCGCGTCGATCGCGTTGAAGTCCTTCTCCAGTTCGGCCATGACCTTCTGGAACTCGTCCGGCGGCTTGGCCGGCGGGTCGGCGGCCCGGGCGAGCGGGGAGGCCGCCGCGACCGCGAGGGCACCGACCAGCAGGACCGCGTTCGCTTTCATCGCAAGCCTCCGGGTGAGCGAGGGACACCGCCCAGTGTGACCCCCGTCGTGGAGATGAACAAGCGAATTGTGCGGCCGGCGGTCGGGCCGCACTCCGCACCCCGACCGCACGGCCGCCAGCACCCGCAAACTCGGGGGGCGGGCCGGTGCGGTGGCGAGCCGGGAGCGTCTCACTTCTTCTCCGCCTTCACCGCCTCCAGCTTGAAGCTGCCGTCCCACTGGTCCCACCCGTCGGTGGTCACGCCGTTGGCGGTGCCGCCGGTGTACGACGCCTGGCCGGGTAGGACGGTCAGCTTGACGATCGCCGTCTCCCCGCTCTTCACCAGCCCGGCGTGGACGGCCGCCGTCGCCAGGTGCGAGTCGTCGGTGTACACGTCACTCCCCCACACCTGCCCGTCGGTCGCCCCGACCACCCGGAAGTAGAACACCTCGTTGTCCTTCCCGCGGTAGCCGGCCAGGTTGCCGGGGTCGGCCAGCACGCTCGCCCCCAGGGCGAGGATGGCGTTCTCCTCCTTCAGTTGCTTGATCGCCCCGCCGACCGCCTCCGCCTCGTCCTTCTTCCCCGCCTTGGCGTACCCGGCTTGCAGTCCCTCCAACTGCTTCACCGCCTTCTCCTGCCGCTCGAGCAGTTCCTTCCGCGCCTTCGCCTCGATCGCCTTCACGTCCTTGTCGAGTTCGGTCAGCACCTTCTTCGCGTCCGCCGGCGGGTCGGCCCGCACGGCCGTCGCGGTCGCCACCGTGAACCCGACCGCGACGAGCAGCAGAACGGCGTTCGCCTTCATGACCGGCCTCCTGGGAACCCCGGCTCACAGCGGCCCGGGTGCCGTTCAGTATCAGCGGTGTCGGTGAACTGGTCAAACGGTCCGTTACCGACACCCATGTTCGGGTTCGCGCAACGGGCTGCGCGATCGGGGCGGGATCGCTGCCCGGATCGCGGTGCGAAGACGTTTCACGCCCTTTTCGTGTCGAATCGGCGCCCGTTTCGCGTGCGGCGGGCGGTTTGGCATCCAACTTCCTCCACCTTTACATCCCCCCGAATCGACGGGCGGGTGGCGACTCGTCTCGGCGCGCGGTTCCGCCCGGCCGCCCGCCTTCATCCCGGAGTACTCGCATGCCTTTCCGTACCTCTCCCCTCCCCCTGCGGCTGCAGGTCGAAGCCCTCGAGAGCCGCGACACCCCCTCCACCCTGTACGCCCTGACCCTCGACAGCCGCATCGCCCGGTTCGACTCGGCCAACCCCGGCGCCATCGACTCGAACGTGGCCGTCCAGAACCTGAACCCCGGCGAGCGGGTGGTGGGCATCGACTACCGCCCCCGCACCGGCGGGCTGTACGGGCTGGCGGTGGCCGACAACGGCACCGGCACGGCCGCCCGCCTGCTGCTCATCAACCCGCTCACCGGGGCGGCCGGGCAGGTCGGCGGCGGGTTCGCCATGCCGGCCGGCGACGGGAGCGGGCGGTTCGGGTTCGACTTCAACCCGACGGTCGACCGCATCCGGGTGGTGACGGCGTCCGGGCTGAACCTGCGGCTGAACCCGAACGACGGGACGGTCGCCGGGGTGGACGCCAACATCCTGCTGAACGGGCCGATCGACTCGGCCGCCTACGACCGCAACTACGACGGCAAACTGGGGGCGAACGGCACCACCCTGTTCACCATCAACCCGGTGACGGGGAACCTGCACACCCAGGGGACGGTGAACTCGGTGGTCAGCCCGAACACCGGCCTGCAGACCGTCGTCGGCCCGCTCGGCACCCCCATCGACCCGACGGGGGCGGTCGGGTTCGACATCGCCGCCGACGGGCCGGCGTTCGCCGTCTTCGACGGCACCGTCGGCGCGGGCGTCGGCACCGGCCTGTACGGCGTGAGCCTGACCGGCGGGACGGCCACCCTCCTCGGGCTGGTGGGCGACGGCACCGGCAACTTCGTCGGGCTGGCGGCGGTGCCGGAGAGTCGCATCGCCGTCGGCACCGGCGGGGGCACCGACTCGCGGGTGGAGGTGTACGACCCGTTCACCGGCACCCGCCTCCGCACCCTCGACCCGTACCCCGGCTTCCGCGGCGGCGTCACCACCGCCGTCGGGGACGTCAACCGCGACGGGGTGCTCGACGTGATCACCGGGGCGGGTGGGGGCGGCGGCCCGCACGTGAAGGTGTTCAGCGGGGCGAACGGGGCCGAGCTGTACAGCTTCTTCGCCTACGCCGAGGGGTTCCGCGGCGGGGTGTGCGTGACCGCCGCGGACGTGAACGGGGACGGGTTCGCGGACGTCGTCACCGGGGCCGGGGCGGGCGGCGGGCCGCACGTGCGGGCGTTCAGCGGGAACGGCCTGGGCGAACTGGCCAGCTTCTTCGCCTACGACCCGGCGTTCACCGGCGGGGTGCGGGTGGCGGCCGGCGACTTCAACAGCGACGGGGTGGACGAGATCGTGACCGCGGCCGGGCCGGGCGGCGGCCCGCACGTGCGGGTGTTCGGCCGCGACCTGCTCGGCGCCGCCGTCCCGTACGCCGGCGGCGGCGTCTCGAACAGCTTCTACGCGTACGCCCCCACCTTCGCCGGCGGGGTGTTCGTGGCCACCGGCGACATCAACGGGGACGGGTTCGTGGACGTCGTCACCGGGGCGGACGGGGGCGGCCGGGCGCACGTCCGCGGGTTCAGCGGGCGGGACGGGGCTGACATTTCGAGCTTCTACGCCTACGGCGAGAACTTCACCGGCGGCGCGCGGGTGGGGGTGGCGGACACCGACCGCGACGGGCGGGTGGAGGTGCTCGTCGCCCCCGGCGCCGGCATCGACCCGGACGTGCTGGCGTTCGACCCGAACATCGGGGTGCGGCGGCGGTCGTTCGACGTGGTGGACGGCTCCCGCGGCGCGTACGTCGGCGGCTCGCTGGTGTGAGCAGTCTGCCCGACGCGCGAGCGAGGGGCCAGCCGCCCTGGGGAAACCCGGAGGCGGCTGGCCCCTCACTCGCGCGTCGGGCGGACGGGCGGTCACGCCTGCGGCTGGCCGCCGGCGGCCGCCTGCGCCTTGCGGGCGTCGATGAACGACTTGACCGCCAGCCCGACGTAGATGCCGCTCACCAGCGCGGTCAGCGCGCCGGACCGGATTTTCGGCTGGTCCCACATGGTCTTGAAGTCCATCGGCAGGCCGAGTTCGGTGATCTCCTTCGGCCCGCCGCTCAGGGCGTACAGCCCGCCCAGCAGCCCGACCACCCCGATCACCGCGGCCAGGTGCATGGCGTGCTTGCGGGTGCCCGGCTTGAAGATGACCACCGCCACCACCACCAGCAGGAGCACCCCGAGGGCGGCCGGGATGAGGGCGGTCATGCTCGCCTGCTTCGGCGACTTGGCCGTCGGCGCGGGGGTGCTCGGGTCGGTTTTCTTCGCCTCCTCGTAGGCCTTCGTAGCGTCCGCGTTCTGCGTCTCGATGATGTCGTTCGCCTTCTTGATCCAGTCGGGGGTGTCGGCGTAGTACGAGTACACGCCGATCACCGCCAGGGCGAGGCCGCAGAACAGGGTGTTGTTGGTCATGGCGAGCGGGGTCCGCAGGGGGAAGTTCGGGATCGGGGGGATGTTGTAGTCGCCGCCCGCCTCACCCCCAACCCCTCCCCCGGACCGCCCACCCGCCCGCGGGCGAACGGGGGTGCGGCGCCCGCCGCAACTTTCCGCTGACACCCGAATGTCAGCCGGCCCCGGCCCCCCGCGCCCGTCCGGCGGTCACACATTGTCCCCGCCGGCCGAGGGCGTGTACTACACTCACGCGTCGAAGGACTGCCCTCCTCCCCGTGTGGTGCCCCCGTGGGAACGAAAACCCGCATCCGCATCCCCCGTTCGCCGTTCTTCGTCGCCCTCACCAAGAGCGGGCTGATCCAGCCGGACGACCTGATCGAACTGGTCGCCCAGTACGACATCACCGACGAGGCGGCCGCCGACCCCATCCGGGTGGCCACCTTCTTCGTCAAGAAGAAACTGCTCACCAAGTACCAGGCGATGCAGCTGCTCCAGGGCCGCACCGGCGGGTTCGTGCTCGGCCCGTACAAGATCCAGGACGGCCTGCGACAAGACCGGGTGGGCATGGTGTTCCTGGCCGAAGACACCCGCAACGGCAAGCCGGTGGCGGTGAAGGTGCTGCCGACCGACCGCACCAACGACCCGACCATCCTATCCGCCTTCCGCCAGGAGGTGCGGCTGGCCGCCCAGGTGGACCACGCGAACGTCGCCCGCCTGCTCGACTACGGCATCCACCAGGGGGTGCATTATGTGGTGTCCGAGCACGTGCCCGGCCCGACCCTCGACAAGACGCTGACCGCCAAGGGGCCGATCGACCCGAACGCCGTCGCCCGGCACGTCGCCCGGGTGGCGGTGGTGCTCAAGTTCGCCCACGCCCAGGGGCTGTTCCACCGCGACATCAAGCCGGGGAACATCGGCACCACCGACGACGGGCGGGTGAGGTTGATCGACCTCGGCCTCACCCACATGCTCGAAAACCCGTGGGCGCGGGTGACCACCCGCATCAAGACGAAGGAGTACGCCGACGAGATCGACCACGTCGCCCCGGAACAGGCGTGGGGGTGCGACATCGACGCCCGCTCGGACATCTACAGCCTCGGCTCCACCTTCTACGCCCTGCTCACCCGCCAGTCGCCGTTCCCCGGCGACGCCGCCGACAAGCTGAAGAACCGCCAACTGCAACCGGTGCCCCCGCCGAGCGAGCTGAACCCGGACGTGACGTCCGAGTTGGACCGCATCGTCCAGAAGATGGGGCACAACCACCCGCACGAGCGGTACCAGACGTGCGACGAGGTGCTCATCGACATGCACCCGTGGCTGCCGGTGACGGAGTGGCTGGCCCTGGGCATCGCCCCGCCGCCGCCGAAGGTGGGCGGGGTGAACACCAAGGCCGGCACGAGCAGCGGGTTCGTCCGGGCACTCAAGAAGTTGTTCGGCGGCTGAGGCAAGGTCAGACGGTAGCCCCCCCACGACCCCGGCGTCCCGCCGGGGTCGCGTCGTTTTCGGGACCGACGGAAGGGGGCGAAACTGCCGAAAGTGCTTGGCGGGCATGGGACGTTTAAGCCGCGTGCAATGGTTTTTTGGCCCGGTGGGGGGAGGTGAAACGAAACCATCCGTGAGGCGACCGGTCGGGCTTGTGGGCAAGACCAGCGGTCGGCAGTATGCCAGCATCACCCCGGAGGGACGGGCGATGGGCCGTTGGGTGCTGCTCCTCCTGTTCGCGGCGGTCGGCTGCTCGACCCCCGACGAACGCCTGCCGCGGGGTCAGATGCCCCCGCGGGACACCGCCGGCCAGCTCGACGCCGACGCCATTCAGGCGGTCATCGACCGCACCAACGCCGAGCGGCACAAGGCTGGTGTTCCCCCACTCACCGTGGACCCGCGACTGACCGACGCGGCCGAACGGCACGCCGACCGGATGGCCAAACGCAACCGCCTGAGCCACGAACTGGACGGCCGGAGTGTGGCCGACCGCGCCCGCTCGGCCGGGTACGAGTACCGCACCGTCGGTGAGAACATCGCCTGGAACCAGCCGACCGCCGCGGCCGTGGTGGACGACTGGATGACGTCTCGCGGACACCGGCGGAATATACTCAGCCGCGACTTCACCCACATCGGCGTGGCGGTGGCCATGAACTCCAAAGGGGAGCCGTACTGGGTGCAGGTGTTCGGTTCACCCAAGTAGAGGGGCGACCATGACCGGGATCGTGGCAACGCTGGTGGTGCTGGCCGGGCTGGCGGCCGACCCGAAGGAGAAGGCGGAGTTCAAGCTGACCGCCGACGAGCAGGCGGTGCTGGACGCCACCAACGCCGAGCGGAAGAAGGCGAAGCTGGACCCGCTGACGGCCGACCCGAAGCTGACCGAGGCGGCCCGCTCGCACGCGGCGAACATGGCCAGGCAGAGTAAACTCGATCACACCCTGGACGAGAAGACGTTCGAGGACCGGGCGAAGGCGACCGGGTACAAGTACCAGTCGCTCGGCGAGAACATCGCCCACAACCAGAAGACGCCGGCCGACGTGGTGGCCGCGTGGATGGCGTCCGAAGGGCACAAGGCGAACGTGCTGAACGCCGGGTTCACCCAGATCGGCCTCGCGGTGGCGAAGAACGACAGAGGCGAACCATACTGGGTGCAGGTGTTCGGCACGCCGCAGGGGAAATGACATGTCGAAGCTGATCGCCCTCACCGGGGCCACCCGCGGGCTGGGGCGGGCGCTGGTGCCGCCGTTCGTGGCGTCCGGGCACACCGTGGTCGGCTGCGGGCGGAGCCAGAAGCAGGTCGATGAGCTGGCGAAGTTGTTCCCCGCCCCGCACGCCTTCGCAGCGATCGACGTGACCGACGCGACGGCGGTGTCGGCGTGGGCGGCGGGGGTGTTGAAGTCGCACGGCCCGCCGGACCTGCTCGTCAACAACGCGGCCGTCATGAACACCCCCGCCGTACTTTGGGAGGTGCCGGCCGAGGAGTTCGACCGGCTGATCGACGTGAACGTGAAGGGGATCGCCAACGTCATCCGGGCGTTCGTGCCGGCGATGGTGGCGCGGGCGAGCGGGGTGATCGTGAACCTGAGCAGCGGGTGGGGGCGGGGCACGTCGCCGCAGGTGGCCCCGTACTGCGCGAGCAAGTACGCGGTGGAGGGGTTGACCAAATCACTCGCCCAGGAGTTGCCGCGGGGGATGGCGGCGGTGCCGCTCAACCCCGGCGTGATCGACACCGACATGCTGCG
>CAYMHO010000334.1:0-7390 GCA_964390195.1 uncultured Fimbriiglobus sp.
AGGACCTCCGCCACAACCTGAAAACTATGTGCGCACCAACCGACACGTTATCGTCACACCCCGTGCGGCGGTGGCGTGTCGTGCGGCGGCCGCCCGCCGGCCGGGAACAGCACGTCGGCCGCTTTGATCCGGGAGTCCAGTTCGGGTTGGGGGTACAGCCCGCCGGCCACCAGCAGCACGCACAGCCCGACCACCGTCAGCCGTTCCGGGCGGGAGAGCGGCAGGTCGGCAGACGACCCCGCCCGCCGGCCGGTGAACAGCAGCCAGAACGCCCGCAACACGGCGATGCCGTTCAGCGCCCCGACGGCGATCACGCTCACCCCCACCCACGGGTTGGCGTGCAGGGTGCCGTCCACCAGCAACTCGGCCGACACGAACCCGAGCGTGCCGGGGAAGCCGACGCACGCCAGCCCGCACACCAGGAAGCCGACCGCCAGCAGGGGCGACCGCTCGTACAGCCCGTGGTAGGCGGTCAGCGACAGCCGCCCGTACCGGTCTTCCACCGCCCGCACCACCAGCCCCAGGCCGGTGGCCGAGAGCATGAGCGAGAACCACAGGGCGAGCGCGCCGGTGCTGCTCTCGGTGGTGTGCACCTCCAGCCCGACGAACACCAGCGAGGCGAAGCTGACGAACAGGTGGGCGACGAACCGCCGCACGTCCGTCTGCACCACCGCCAGCCCGGCCGAGTACACGGCGGTGACGAGTGACAGCACGGTGACGGCCGGGAGCACCCACGCCGGCGCGTCGGGCACGGCCAGCCGCACCGCCGCGTACACGCCCACCAGCGGGCCGACGGACAGGAGGGCGGAGTTGAGTGAGCCGTTGGCGAACAGGTCCGGGATCCACACGTGAACCGGCAGCACCCCGCCCCGCACCAGCGCCGCCGACACGAACAGCACCGCCCCGACCTCCTTCACCCCGGCGGCCGTCAGCCCCCACCCGAGCAGCAGCAGCAGGGCGAAGGCGGCCATGTGGGCGGCGTACACCCGGGTCGGCTTCCCCCGCTCCCGCAGGTCGAAGTAGGCCGGCACCGCCGCCGCGATCAGGAGCGGCACCAGCAGCCCGGTGGTCAGGGTGGCGAACGTGGCCAACCGCAGGGCGAGGGTGAACAGGAAGCGGGCGGGGGCGAACCGCTCGGCCTTCTGCCGCGAGGTGGTGGCGGCGGTGAGCAGGTGCAGCAGGGCGACCACCGGCAGCAGCGGGGCGCTCAGCTCGTCCACCCGGAACAGCGGGCCGCCCCCTTGCCCGCCGGTCCAGTGCTGCGCCGCCCACGCGACGGCGGCCGCCAGGAGCGCCAGCCCGCACCCGGCCGTCGCCCACCGCACGCCGGTCGCCTTCGACCGCGCGAGGGCGGCCGGCGCCGCCAACAGCAGCGGGGCGGTCACGGCGGTTTCGAGCCAGGGGAGGGTGTCCCAGGTCACGGGCGGGCCTCCGTCACGTCGGCGGGGGTGGGGTGCGGTAGCGACGACGGGGACGCCGTCGGTCGCCCCGCTAAGCCCCCTCCCACCGAGGGAGTCGCGGGGTCACCCGGCGTGCCGTTCAGCCAGTCGGCCCACTTCCCTTCCAGGCGGTCGAGGAAGCGAAACACGACTACGAACGGGCGGGCGACGTATTCGTTCAGCAGGGCGTCCAGGTGCCCGCGGTCGAGCGAGAACTGGTACAGCCGCAGCCGGAAACCGGGCGGGAGGGCCGACGCCGTCCGCGGCAGTTTGTCGCCGATGGCGTTCTCGACGGCCTTGTAATCGAGCAGCAGGCTCGGCGCCCGCACGAACTGGAGGGTCCGCAGGCAGGCGTGGCCGAGCAGGTGGACGAGCGGCACGTACCACAGCGTCTCCCCCCACCCGTCGGGCAGCAGGTGGGCGGTCAGCCCGATCAGCCCGATCTCGCCGACGATGACGCCCACCTGGGTGAGCGAGGCGAACGACAGGACCGACTTGATGTCCGTCTGCACCCGCCCGACCACCGCCGCGAAGACGGCCGAACTCAACCCGAGGGCGAGCGTGGCCGCCGACAGCACCGCCGACATCTCGAACAGCGGGCTCACCCGCAACAGCAGGAACGCCCCCAGGTGAACCGACAGTGCGCCGTAGAACACCGCGCTGCTCGGCGTCGGCCCTTCCATCGCCCGCGGCAGCCACCCGCAGAACGGCAGCAGGGCCGACTTGCCGGCCGCCGCGAACAGCAGCAGCCCGCCGATCACCCCCGCCTGCCACGGCTCCACCGTGGCCGCCTCGTAGGGCCACGCGCCGGACCCGAGCAGGTGGTGGAAGTCGCCGTCGTGCTCCTTCACCATCAGGTGCGTGAGGACGGCGGCGAGCAGCAGGGCGGCGTCGGCGGCGCGGTAGGTCACCCACACGCGGAAGCCGTTCCGCACCGGCGCCGGCCGCTCGTGGAAGAAGCCGACGAGCAGCACGCTGGACAGGCCGACCAGCTCCCACCCGGCGAACAGCGTCTCCACCGACCCGGCGACGGCCGCGGCGGTCATGCCGGTGGCGAACAGGGCGAACAGCATGAAGAAGCGGTGGTAGCCCGGCTCGCGGTGCATGTACCGGGAGGCGAACGCGCCGATCACCCCGCACAGCAGCAGGCTGAGGGCGGCGAACGGCACGGACAGGCGGTCGAACAGGAACTCGAGCTGGAAGTGGTAGCCCGGCGGCACGTGCACCCAGGTGCCCAGGTTGACCGTCACGTCGCGGTCCCCGCCGGCCAGCATGAGCACGAACACGCCCGCCACCGCCGCCAGCCCGATCACGTTCCCGCACTGGAGCAGCCGGTGGGTGAACCACTCCGCCGGGCGGGCGGCGAGGAGCACGACGGCCAGCAGGAGGGTGACCGCGGCCGGGGCGGCGACGGTGGTGACGCCGAGCCAGTAGATGACGTCGTTCACGCCCGCCCCCCTTCCGCCGAGGCCACCTCGACGAACTCCAGGTGCTCCCGCCGCCCGCCGTACCACTCGGCCGACGCCCGCACCCGCCGGAGCGGTTCGCCGCTCGGCCGGTACGGCTCGAACTCGCCGCGGGTGTACACGCTCAGCACGCCGGTCGTCGGGTGCAGGAGGGCCACCTGCACCCACCCGTTGCGGGTCATCTGGCCGACGGTCGGGTCGGCCGCCATGAGCGCCCGCATGATCGCCTCCGTCGTCTCGATGACGATCAGCAGCCGCACCGGCTCGTGGATCTCGGTCATCTGCCACGGCAGGCCGGTGCGGAGGTCGCCGGCCGCCCCGTCCACCACCCCGAGCAGGGCGGTGATGTTGTGCGGCAGCTTCGTCCCGCACCCGTACCCGGCCGGGTCGGTGTGGCTGAACAGGTACTCCAGGTTGATCCCGCCGCACACCGGGAAGACGGCCGCCAGGGTGCGGGCCAGCACCGCCGCGTCGGGCGTGTCCTGGGTCGGGTCGTAGCTGGTGAGGAACGCCCGGCGGTCGAAGAACAGCCCGCGGGTGCGGGCCCGCCGGCCGACCACGCAGACGGCGTTGGTCGCGTGCCCCAGTTCCGGCCGCGCCTGGGCCAGGTCCTCGCTCCGCCCCTCGACGTGCTTGTGCGCCTCGCCCGGTGTCGCGGTCAGCGGGCACGACTCGAACCGCCGGCTCCGCTCGTGGGCGTTGCGGTCGCACGTCTGGCGAAGGTCGGCCCGCGCTCTGGTGAACTCGCCCACCAACTCCGGCGGGATGTGCTCGGTGTCGAACAGTGTGACCGAGTCGTCGCACGTGTTGTGGTACCCGCCGACGAACCACGTCGCGTCCGGGATGGCGATCCCCCGTCCCGTCAACCCGGCCCGCACCCGCGGGTCGTTCAGCAGGTGCGCCGCCGCCCGCCCGTTCGGCGCGCCGGGGCTGCCCCCGCACGCCCCGCAGTCGTAGGCGCTCTTGTGCGGGTTGTTCAGGCTGCCCGACCCGTGCCCGAGGACGAACACCAGCCGGGCGAACCCGTCGACCAGACCGATGTCGCGGAGGAGCCGCTCGCCCTGGTTCACCATCTCCGGCACGCTGAACCCCAGGTGCCCGTTGTGGTCGCCGGCGGTCGGTTGGGTCCGCTCCAGCGCGAGGGTGGTGTGCGGCGGGGTGCGGACGGCCTTGCCGGCCGACCCGCGGATGCGGGCGGTCAGGCGGGGGAACAGGACGCGGAACACCAGCGGCACCGACGCCAGCGCGCCGACCGCCGCCGACAGGAGGGTGCCTACCACCGGCATGCGGCTGCCCAGGTGGAACCCGTGCCACAGTTTGCCCAGTCGCGACCGCCGCTTCGCCTGCTTCTCGTGGGCGTCGGCCGCGTGCTCGTCCACCCGCTCCGTCACCCAGTGGCTCGGCTTGATGACGATCGGGCAGAGCGGCACGAAGTGGGCGTCGGCCGCCCCGCGGTAGTACATCGGCACGGCAAAGAAGCCGGCGGCGCCGAACGTCTGGCAGTCCGGGGCGACTTCTTCCAGGTGCCGGCGGAACGACTCCTCGCGCTCGTCGAGGCAGGTGACGACCTGGTATCGCGGGGCGGGCGTGGCGACCGGGTGGGTGACGCGATAGGCCAGGGCGTCGAGCGTGCGGACCCGCAGGCGGCGCTCGTAGGCGAGGTGGAACAGCCGGCGGCGTTCGACCGCCGAGAACGCCTCCACCTCGCGGAGCAGTTCGGGTGAAACGCCGGACAACCCGGCGGCGCGGGCGGCCTGGAACAGGGCGAACGCCCGCTGGACGGGGGGCGCGGCGTGCGGGTGAGTTTCAGTTTCACCACTCCCCCCCCCACACCCGGCGACCCGCTCCGACCGACGGTCGAAATTCAACCCCGACACCCGGTCCAGCAACAGCCGCACCGCCACGAACTCGACGAACGACCCGGACGGGATCGGGTGGTGGACGCTGTCCGCCCGCTGTTCCACCTGCCGCACCATCCCGCCCCACCCGCGGAGCGACAGCAGGGTCGTCCCAAGGAACGTGTCCCACTCGCCTTCCGTCACCCCGAGGGCGGCCAACGACGCGAGCGCGGAATCGAGCGGGGAGACGTTCTCGGCGAGTATGGCCCGGCACAGCTTCGCCAGCTCCTTCCGCCACGGCTCGACAGACCACCCGCCGGCGTACAGCTCGCAGAACCCGCGGAAGAACCCGCTCCCCTTGTTCGGCTGCGGGCGGTGCGACACCCCCTGGTCGAGGAACGAAGCGGTGTACCGGGCGAGCAGTTCGTTCACCGCCAAATCGGTGTCCGTGCCGGTGGCGGCGAGGACGCGGTCGCGTGGCCGGGTGAACGGGGCGGCGGTCTGTTCGGCGGGCAGGACGGTCGCCGCGGTCACGCACTGGTCCCACAAGGCCGCATGCCGAGTCGGGAGGTTGTCGGCCGCGACCTTCCACCGCACCTCGTCGGCGGTGCCCTCCCACGCCGGGTGGGTGAGCAGGGCGAACCGCAGGTCCCACCGGGTGACGCCCCCGACCTTCTCGTGGGCGGTGTCGCCCAGGTCGTCGGTGAGCACCGCCCGTAGGTCGTCGTCGGTGATCCGCCCGGCCGCCCGCTCGCGGTGGTAGCGGGCCTCGCTCAGGTACGGCTCGCACCCGAACGCCCGCCCGGCCCGCCGCACCGCCTCGTCGAACGGCAGGTGCTCGAAGGCGTGCAGGGTGTTATGGTGAATGAACACCCCGATCGGCCCCTGGGCGGGCAGCAGGTGGGCGGCGTGTTCGACGGCCCGCCTCAGCCGCTCGTGCGGGTCGGCTGGTGGACCGGTCTCCCCTCCGGCGGTATGGTTCACAGCCGACACTCCCGAACGGGTGGCACGCGGGCGGCAGAGCAACCGATGTGCCGGCGGCCGATCCCGCCGAATTCAGCCCGTTCTGTGATCCTATCCGGAACGGGTGGTCGGCGGCGGGTCACACTGGTCGCCCGGCGACCACCGCGGAGGGTCGGATGAAACGGTTCCGAACTCGCCTCCTGCTGCCGGTGGTGGCGGTGGCCGCCTGCCTGCTGGTGCTCGGCGCGCTCACCGCCACCTCGCTCATCTGGCAGCAGTCCGACCTGGCCGACGTGTTCCGCGAGAACCTGAACAGCCGGCGGGCGGCCATCGAACTGGACGAGTGCCTGTCCGACCTGCTGCTCCTGTTGCGGAACCGGGCGGAGTCGCCCGACGCCCCGCCACTGGGCAAGTCGATCGACCCGCTGCACCGCCGCGCCCGCGAACACCTGGCCGACATCCGCCGGTTCGCCGACCAGCCGGCCGAGCGGAACCTGTCCGAGCAACTGGACGCCGGGTTCGCCCGCTACCTGGCCGAGTGGGGCACCCCGACCGGCGTGCGGGAGGACCCGAAGCGGGTGGCGGCGGCGGCCGACCGGCTGGAGGCGGAGGTGCTCAAGCCGTGCCGGGAGTACAAGCAGTTCAACGCCGAGCGGATCGACGACAACACCGTCCGGCACGACCGCGAGCTGCGGACGCTCGGGTGGGGGATGGCCGGCATCGGGCTGCTCGGGGCACTCGCCGGGGTGGTGCTCGGGTACGGGCTGGCGCGGGCGGTGCGGCGGTCCATCCGCGGGGTGCAGGTGCGGATCCGCGACGCGGCCGGGCGGCTGGGGCCGGAGGCCGACCTGAGCGTCAGCGACGACGGCGACTTCGGCGGGCTGCACGCCGACGTGGACCAACTGAGCGAGCGGGTGGGGGAGGTGGTGGAGCAGCTGCAGCAGCGGGAGCGGGAGGTGCGGCGGGCGGAGCAGTTGGCCGCCCTCGGGCAGTTGGCGGCGGGGGTGGCGCACGAGATCCGCAACCCGCTCACCTCCATCAAGATGCTGGTGCAAACGGGCGAGCCGCTGACGGCCGAAGACCTGGGCGTCATCGAGAGTGAGGTGCGGCGGATGGAGGGGTCACTCCAGACGTTCCTCGACTACGCCCGCCCGCCGAAGGCGGAACGTCGGCCGACGGAACTGGTGGGGGTGGTGCGGCGGGCGTTCGACCTGCTCCGCCCGCGGGCCGAGCGGCAGCAGGTGGAGCTGGTGGTGCGGGCGGACGAGGAGGTGTCGTTGACCGCCGACCCGCACCAACTGCACCAGGTGGTGGTCAACCTGGGGCTGAACGCGCTCGACGCGATGCCGACGGGCGGCACCCTCACGGCCACCGTCACCCGGCAGAACCGCGGGGTGGCGGTGGACGTGTCGGACACCGGCCGCGGCGTCCCGGCGGACATCCTGCCGCGGCTGTTCGAGCCGTTCGCCAGCGGGAAGGACACCGGCCTGGGGTTGGGGCTGGTGGTGTGCAAGCGGATCGCCGAGGAGCACGGCGGGGTCATCCGCGGCGGCAACGGGCCGACCGGCGGCGGGCGGTTTACGCTGACACTGCCGGTCGAACGGGCCGGAGGCGAGCATGCCTGAGCTGCTTGTGATCGACGACGAGCCGGCCATCCGCCACGCCTTCAAGAAGGCGTTCGCCG
>CAYMHO010000335.1:0-7316 GCA_964390195.1 uncultured Fimbriiglobus sp.
CGGGTTCGGCGGGTTCGGTGGCGGGCCGGGCGGCGACCGCGGTCAGCCGGGCACCCCGCCGGGGTTCGACAAGCTGACCAAGGACGAGCAGGCGATGTTCCGCAAACTGATGGAGAAGATGATGGGCGGGCAGCCGGGCGGCGACCGCCGTCCTGAAGGTGGCGACCGTCGGCCGGAAGGCGGCCCGCGGCCGACGCCGACCCCGGAACGCCGTGAGGGCGGCGACCGCAAGCCGAGCATGGAAGAGCGGATGGAGCGGCTGGAGCGGGCGATCGAAGAAATCCGCCGCGGCATGCAAGGCGGTCCGCGCGGCGGCGGGCGGTAACGACACCCCGAGTCAGGCCACCGGCGGGCGGGTGCGTACAGTGGTACGCATCCGCCCTTTTCGTTTCCGACCCCGGTGCCGCATGTCCGCGTCCGCTTACCCCGCCCTGGTGTCCCACTTCCGCGAACTGTCCGTGCTGCAATCGTGTTCCGCGGTGCTCGGGTGGGACCAGCAGACGTACATGCCGAGGGGCGGCGGGGCCTTCCGCGGGGAGCAGTTGGCCCTGCTGGCGAAACTGTGCCACGAGCGGGCGACCGATCCGCGAATCGAGGGGTGGCTGACCGCCACCGAGGTGGCACCGGACTCCCCCGAGGCGGCGAACGTCCGCGAGTGGCGGCACGGGTACGACCGGGCGACGAAGCTGCCCGCCCGACTGGTGGAAGAATTGGCCCTGGCCACGAGCGCGGCCCACGAGGCGTGGGAGTCGGCCCGCAAGGAGGACCAGTTCGAGACGTTCCGGCCGCACCTGGAAGCGATTCTGAAACTGAAGCGGGAGGAGGCGCAAGCAATCGCCCCCTCGCCAACGACCGCTCTCTCCCAAGGGCTGGGGGAACGGTACTACGACGCCCTGCTCGACGAGTACGAGCCGGGCACCACGGCCGCCGACCTGAAAACGCTGTTCGCCGAGCTGACCGCCGCCCTGGTGCCGCTCATCCGCCGCGTCGCCGACGGCCCGCCCGCCGACACCTCGTGCCTCCGCCGCGAGTTCGCCCCCGACCGCCAGAAGTGGTTCGCCGAGGGTGCCGCCGAAGCGATCGGTTTCGACTTCCGCACCGGCCGGCTGGACAAGACGGCCCACCCGTTCTGTTCGGCGTTCGGCCCCGGCGACTGCCGCCTCACCACCCGATACAACCCGCGGTTCTTCAACGAAGCGTTCTTCGGTGTGCTGCACGAGGCCGGCCACGGCATGTACGAACAAGGCCTGCCGACGGAGGCGTTCGGCACCCCGTGCGGCACCTTCTGCTCGCTCGGCGTGCACGAGAGCCAGTCGCGGCTGTGGGAGAACCAGGTGGGGCGGAGCGCGGAGTTCTGGCAGCACTGGTTCCCGCGACTGAAGCAGGCGTTCCCCGGCGTCCTGTCGGACGTGACCGGCGACACCTTCGTGAAGGCCATCAACGCGGTCAGTCCGTCGCTCATCCGGGTGGAAGCCGACGAGGCGACGTACAACCTGCACATCGCCATCCGGTTCGATCTGGAGGTGGCCCTCCTCGGCGGCGACCTGAGCGTGTCCGACCTGCCGGCCGCGTGGAACGACTCGTACGAAAAGGCGCTCGGCGTTCGCCCTCCGTCGGACGCCCTCGGGTGCCTGCAGGACATCCACTGGAGCTTCGGCGGGTTCGGCTATTTCCCGACGTACACACTCGGGAATCTGCTGGCGGCACAACTCCTCGCCGCGGCGCGGGCGGCGCTACCGGACCTGAACGGAGACCTCGGACAGGGGGTTTACGGCCCACTTTTGTGGTGGCTGCGGGAACACATCCACCGGCACGGCCGGCGGTTCCGGGCGAACGACCTGTGCCGCCGAGCGACCGGAACCGCACTTACGGCCGGCCCATTTCTTGCCTATCTGACCGGAAAATTCGGCACGACCGGCCCGGTGAGCTAGAGTTGTCAGCCCTTGAAATCCGCCCCGACGGACGGGTTGCCCCCGTTCCCCCGATGACACCGACCCCCAACCCGTTGCCCTCCCTGCCCCCGGAAGTCGAGCCGCATACGGCCGACACCATCCGCGGGCAGAACGAAGACACCAAGGCCATCGGCCACATCCGGCGGGTGATCGCCGACCACGTCGCCCAAGACGGCGAGGTGCCGACGAACGTGCCGCCGCCGGCGGTGGGGGATGTGGTCGGCAGCGTGACCCTCCAGGAAGCCCTCGGCAGCGGGGCGTCGTGCTTCGTCTTCCGCGGGTGGGACGCGGCGACCGAATCGGCGGTGGCGGTGAAAATCATCAACTGGGCGAACGTGTTCGACCGCACCGCCGCCATGCGGCAGATGCGGACCGAGGCGGCCTCGATCGCCCGCGTCAAGCACCCGCGGGTGGTGCGGTTCCTCGACTTCGGGTTCGACCCCCGCTGGCCGTACCTCGTCACCGAGTACGTCGACGGCCGCCCGCTCGGCGACCTGCTCCGCGGGGGCGGGCTGCCGCTCAAGTGGTCCGTGTACATCGTCTCGCAGATGGTGGACGCGCTCGGGGCGGTGTGGAAGGCCGGGCTGGTGCACCGCGACATCAAGCCGGACAACATCCTGGTGGAGGGGAGCGGGGCGGCCAAGCTGATCGACTTCGGGCTGGCCAAGCAGCCGGTCCTACAGGCGATGGCCCCCCAAGTCGGCCCGGAACTGGCCGGCACCGCCAGCTACCTGGCCCCGGAGCAGGCGAAGGACGCGAGCGTGGTGGACCTGCGGGCGGACATCTACGCCCTCGGGGTGACGTTCTTCGAGGCGCTCACCGGCCGCCTGCCGTTCGACGGCCGCAACCGCATGCAGCACATCTTCCACCACCTGAACACCCTCCCCCCGTCGCCGGCCACGGTCAACCCGCAGGTGCCCCCGCTGGTGGCCGACCTGTGCCTGTGGATGCTGGTGAAGAACCCGGCCGAACGCCCGCAGGACTACGACGAGTTGCGGCAGGCGTTCGACGCGGTAGCCGGGGTGTAGTCCGGCTACCCTCTCCCGTGGGGGAGAGGGGAACCAAGCCCGCCCTTGATTCCCCCCGCCGAATCCATTTCCTGAACTGCACCTCTCGGCCGGCGGTCCCGGTCCTGCTTCACACCCTCTGAAGGCGTTTGCTCATGTCGGAATCGACTCGCGGGCGGCTGGCCATTGTGGTCGGCGGCGGCCCGGCCCCCGGTATCAATGGGGTGATCAGCGCGGTGACCATCGAGGCCATCCGCCGCGGGCTGGAGGTGGTCGGCGTCCGCCAGGGGTTCAGCTCGCTCGTCGGCGACAGCCCGAAGACGGTCATCCTGAGCGCGTCCGAGGTCGGCCCGTGGTACAACCGCGGCGGGTCCATCCTGGGCACCAGCCGGGTGAACCCGGCCAAAGAACCGGCCCACATGCAGAACGTGCTGGACACGTTCGACCGGCTGAACGTGCGGTACCTGGTGACCATCGGCGGGGACGACACGGCGTTCAGCGGGTCGCAGGTGTACGAGCGGGCGAAGGGGAAGATCAAGGTCGCCCACGTGCCGAAGACGATCGACAACGACCTGCCGCTGCCCCCCGGCATCCCCACGTTCGGGTTCGAGACGGCCCGGCACTACGGGGTGCAACTGGCCCGCGCCCTGCACGAGGACGCCCGCACCACCGGCCGGTGGTACCTCGTCGTCAGCATGGGGCGGGCGGCCGGACACCTGGCGCTGGGAATCGGCAAAGCCGCCGCCGCCACCCTGACGCTCATCCGCGAAGAGTTCCGCGACAAGAAGCTGACCCTCGACGGGCTGGCCGACGCCATCATCGGGTCGATGGTGAAGCGGAAGGTGGAGGGCAAGCGGTACGGGCTGGTCATCCTGGCCGAGGGGCTGATCGAGGCGATCGGCGAGCAGGGGCTGATCGACGCCATCGGCGAGCAGGAGTTGAAACAGTACGGGAAGATCGAGAAGGACCCGCACGGCCACCTGCGGCTGGGCGAGATCGAGTTCGGGCGGATGGTGCGGGAGTGGCTGTCCAAACGGATGGAGCCGCTCGGCCTGAAGTCGGTGATGATCGACAAGGACCTGGGGTACGAGCTGCGGTGCGCCGACCCCATCCCGTTCGACGCCGAGTACACCCGCGACCTGGGATACGGGGCGGTCAAGTTCCTGATGTCCCCCGAGGCCGACCAGTACGGGGCGATCGTCAGCGTGGTGGGCGGGAAGCTGATGCCGCTGCGGTTCCAGGACATGATCGTGCCGGCCACCAAGCGGATGCAAACGCGGGACGTGGACCTGAACAGCGTCACCTACGAGTGCGCCCGCCAGTATATGACACGGCTGGAGAAGGAAGACTTCGCCAGCCCGGACAAGCTGGCCCTGCTGGCCGCCGCCGCCAAACTCACCCCGGACGCCTTCCGCGAACGGTTCGAGAAGGTGGTGTGACGAGCTTCGCCCCAACGGGGCTGGTTCCGTCAGCCCAGGCCGAAGGCCTGGGAAATGGCGGTGAGCGTGATTCGGCCCTGAAGGGGCCGGTTCACCCGGAACCGGCCCCTTCAGGGCCGCACTCTTTTTGCGCTCGTGTCCTCAGGCCTCCGCTCGCCTTCGGCTCGCTCCGACCTGGGCTGAGGGTATACGGCCCTTCGGGCCTGTCGGGGTGGTGAGTGCAACCGTCCCGCCCGACCCGTTCCGGCGGTTCACCCCCGCGACCGGGGGTACCGTTCGTGGGTGCCGCCTGCCGGGCAGCACCCTCCAAACGAAAGCGGCCGGGATGAACCCGGCCGCTCCTGTTGGTGTACCGCTGGCGGAACGCTCCTACGCGATCAGTTTCTCGACCACCTTGCCCTCGCGGAACAGTTGGATCGGCCGGCCGGTCGGGGTTTGCAGCTCGGTGGTGTGCGGGATACCGAGCTGGGTGAAGATGGTGGAAGCGATGTCGTCCGGGGTGCAGCCGTCGCGGTCCGGGGCCATGCCTTCCTTGTCCGTCGCCCCGTACACGAACCCCTTCTTGAACCCGCCGCCGGCCAGCACGCAGGCCATGCTGCGGGCCCAGTGGTCGCGGCCGACGTTCTTGTTCACCTTCGGGGTGCGGCCGAACTCGCCGGCGCACATGACGATGGTGCTGTCCAGCAGGCCGTTCGCCTCCAGGTCGGCGATCAGGGCCGCCAGCCCGCCGTCGAGACCCGGCATCAGGCGGGTCTTGTGCGCCTCGAACGTCTTCTGGTGGGTGTCCCACCCGCCCATGCCGATGGTGACGAACCGCACCCCGGCCTGCACCAGCCGGCGGGCGGCCAGGCCGCTCGCGGCCAGCGGGCCGGTGCCGTAGCTGTCGCGGACCTTCTGCGACTCACTGCTCAGGTCGAACGCCTTCTTCGTCTTGTCCGACCGCAGGATGTCGAGCGCCTGCTGGTGGAAGGCGTCGAGGCCGTCGGCCAGGTCGCTGTTCTGGTCGATCTTGCGGAACCCGTCGTCGAACGACTTGAGCAGCTTGTCCTTCTTGTCCAGGTCGTCGAGCGACACGTTGTTCGGCAGGCTGATCCCCCGCAGGCGGAAGGTGGCCGCCTTCGGGTCCTTGCCACCCCCGCCGCCGGCCCCTTCCACCAGGAACGGGTTGTACGCGGTGCCGAGGAAGCCGGAGGTGCCGGCCTGCCCGCCGCGGAGGTCCATGAAGGTGACGAACGGCGGGATGCCCGACTCGACCGGCAGCATCTTGGCGGCGACCGACCCGAGCGCGGGGTATTGCAGGGCGGCGGTCGGCTTGTTCCCGGTCGTCATGAACACGGTGGCCGGGCCGTGGCTGGGGATGGTGTGGTACAGGCTCCGCACCACCGTCACCTTGTCCGCCTGCTCGGCCATCTTCGGCAGCGTCTCGGCGAACTCGATGCCGTCCGCCTTGGTCTTGATGTTCTTGAACTCGCCGCGGATGCCCTCCGGGGCGTCCGGCTTGTTGTCCCACATGTCGATGGTGGCCGGCCCGCCGGCCAGCCACACCAGGATGACGCTCTTCGCCTTCGCCTTCTTCCCTCCGGCCGACCCGCCTTCCTTCTTGGCGGCCTTCGCTTCGGCGGCGAGGATGCCGGGGAGGGTGAGGCCGAGGGTGGCGACCGAGCCGATGCGGAGGAAGTTGCGACGGTGGAAACCTTCGCAATCGGTGCGGGTCAGGTCGGACATGGGAACGGCTCCGAGGGTGGAGGGTTGGGTGTCGATGTCTGGGTGAACCGGCGGCGTGAGCCGCCCGGGTGAATACCACCCGTGGGTTCACACCCACGGTTCACCAACCGGCTCAGTGGTTCAGGATGAACTCGCGGGTGTTGATCAGCGCCCACAGCACGTCTTGCAGGGCCGCCGGGCGGTTCTTCTCGCCCTTGATGTACTTCACCGCCTCGTCCTTCTCCTTGTCGGTCGGGAAGCGGCTGAGGGTGCCGAGGAACAACTCCTCGACGCACTGCTCGTCGGTCGCCTTCGCCTTCACCAGCGCCGCCAGCCGGCGGCTCTGGCCGAGTTTGGCGGCGACCGTCGGGTCGGTCATGCGGAACAGGGTCTGAGGCAGGGCCAGTTCGGCGGCGCGTTCGCAGTCGCACGCGGTGGTGCGGGGCGGGCGGCCGAAGATCCGCAGGGCGTAGGCCACCTGCGAGTTCAGCCGGCTGGCCCCGATCTCGGTCATCTTCCTGCCGGCCGGGGCGTCGTTGCCGAAGTTCTCGTCCACGTCGCACGCGGCGTTCAGCACGTCCACCACCTGCTCGGCCATGAGCGGGCGGACGTAACTGCGGGCGAAGTTGTTCTTGTCGAACTTGTTGGTGTCGTTCGGCACCGACGACAACTGGTAGACGCGGCTGTTCAGGATGAGGGCTTCCAGCTTCCGCAGGTCGTAGTCGCTCTTCACGAACTCGTCGGCCAGGGCGTCCAGCAGGCGGGCGTTGGTGGGCGGGTTGGCCACGCTGAAGTCGTCCACCGGGTTGACCAGGCCGACGCCCAGGTAGTGCGCCCACACGCGGTTGACGAAACTGCGGGCGAAGAACGGGTTCTTCGCGTCGGTCAGCCAGTCGGCCAGTTTCACCCGCGTGTCTTCCCCCTTCTGGTGCGGCAACTCCGGGCCGCCGAGGGTCTTGCTCGGCACGGTGCGGGTGGTCATAGGGATCGGCCGCAGGGCGGGCACGGCCTTCAGCCCGCTGGCGGTGGTGGCGAAGAACATCTCCCGCACGGTGACGATCTGGTTGTTGTTCTTCCCGGTGTTCGCGTCCTTCCGCTTGGTGTTCTCCTCGTCGGCCGCCTTCTTCATGTCCGGGCTGCTGAACTGGTTGTTCGCCGACACCACCGGGGCGAACACGTTGGCGAAGCTCCAGTAGTCGTCCTGCGTCCAGCGG
>CAYMHO010000336.1:0-7314 GCA_964390195.1 uncultured Fimbriiglobus sp.
CGGTGTGTAGGTGGTTGATGTCGCGGGGACCGGCGGACTCGCGTCGCGCCGCTCGCCGTGCGGGTCACTTCTTCCCGTCGGCCGGGCGGACGAGCACCTCGTCCACCAGCCCGAACGCCTTCGCCTCCTCGGCGGTCATGTACTTGTCGCGGTCGGTGGCGGTGTCGATCTCGGCCAGGGTGCGGCCGGTGTGCTTGGCCATGATCTCGTTCATCCGCACCTTCATCTTCTGGATCTCGTCGGCGTAGATCTCCAGGTCGGTCACCTGCCCGTACACCCCCTCGCCCACCCGCGGCTGGTGGATCAGCATCTTGCTGTTCGGCAGGGCGTACCGCTTGCCCTTGGTGCCGGCGGTCAGGAGCGTCGCGGCCATGCTGGCGGCCATACCCATGCAGTAGGTGTGGATGGGGCAGCCGATGAACTGCATGGCGTCGTAGATGGCCAGCCCGGCCGAGATGCTGCCGCCGGGGCTGTTGATGTACAGGTGGATGTCGGCCGTCTTCTTGTCGGTGGCCAGCCAGAGCAGTTTCTGGATGGTCAGGTTGGCGACGTAGTCGTCGATCACGTTCGACCCGCCGGTCTCGTTCGTCGCCCCGAGGAAGATGATGCGGTTGTCGAGCAGCAGTTCGCCGGGCGTCCGCTGCCGCTGCCACTGGACGCCGGCCTGCATGAGCGGGGTGATGGGGCCGAAGTTGCCAGCCGGGCCGGGCGGGGTGGCGGAGCCGCGGGGGTCGATCGGGGGAAAGTACATGACTGGGCCTCGTTCCGGTGAACCGGCGGCGGTCGCCATCCGGTGAACCGGCGGCGTCAGCCGCCTGGGTTCAGGAATCACCCGCGGGTTCACACCCGCGGTTCACCAACGGACGAGGGGGGCAGACGCCCCCCTCCTGAGTCGATCGCGTCACAGATACTCTACGCACCCGGTCAACCGGCCGCCGGGGTGATTTGCTCGTCGGTGGCGGCGGCGTCCACGGTGGACACGCCCTCCTCGTCCATCTCCTTCATCGGGTTGAAGGGGTAGTCCTCGTAGGTGGCGCCCTTCAGCACCAGGTCGAGGGCGCGGCGTTCGAGCAGTTCGGTCGCCAGGGCTTCGATCAGGTCTTCCCGCTCCAGCCGGCCCCGCACCTTCCGCGGGCTGTCGTTGGTGCGATCTGCGATGGCCTCGATTTCGGCCTCGATGTCCTCGTCCTCGATCTCCAGCTTCTCCAGTTCGGCGATCTTCTGCAGGACGAAGTGCTCCTTCAGGGCGGCGGCGGTGCTGCGGGCGGCGTCCTGTTCGAGCAGCCGGCGGCGGCCGCCGATCTCCTCGTCGGACATGCCGGCGCTCCGCATCTCCATCACCCGCCGGGCGAGCGTCTTGCGGACCTGCTTTTTCAACAGGTCTTGCGGCAGTTCGAAGCTCTGCCCGCCGGCGAGCGCCTTGAGCACCTCGGCCCGTGCCACGTTCCGCTGGGTGTACTCCATGTACCGTTCCAGGCGGGTGCGGACCAGTTCGCTGAACTGGTCCGCGGTGCGGACGCCGAACTGCTCGAGCACGTCCGGGGTGAGGTCTGGCAGGCGGACGGTCTTCACGTCCTTGACGGCGAAGGCGGCCTGCACCTTCTTGCCGCGAAGGGTCTCGTTGTTCAGCTCGTTCGCCAGCGTGATGTCCACCGTCCGGGTGTCGCCCGGCTTGGCCCCGGTGAGCACCTTACCGAAGTCGTCGGCCACGCCGTCTTCGAGGGCCAGTTTCTTCTCCACCCGCAGGCGGATGTCGGACACCTTGTTCAGTTCCGTCTCGCCGTCCTTGATGGTGATGTCCGCCTCGATGATGTCGTCCAGGGCCACCGGGCCGTCCTTCGGGACGATCGTGCCGAACCGCTCGAGCAGCTTCTTACCTTCCTTCTCCACGTCGGCGTCGGTGAACTCGTACACCGGGCGGCGGACCTTCAGCCCCTTGTAGTCGGGCAGGGTGAACTCGGGCCGCACCTCGATGTTGAACTCGTACACCAGCGGGGTGGAGTCGTCCTCGGGGATGACCACGCCGGACGGGTCGAGTTCGGGCGGGCTGAGCGGCGACAGGTCGGCCTCGTCGGCCAGTTGTTCCAGGCTGGCCATCAGCACTTCCGTGCGGACCTCGTTGGCCACCTCTTTGTAGAACTTCTTCTGGACGATCTTCTTCGGCGCCTTGCCCGGGCGGAAGCCGGGGATGTGGGCCGGCGTCTTCACCATCAGGTCCGAGAACTTCTCGTCCATCCGGGTGTTGATGGCCTTGCGGTCGATGGTCACCTTGACGTGCTTCTTGCACGGCCCGGCGTCGGTGATCTCCACCTTCTGGTCGAGTTTCTCCGGGACCGGCGGGGTGTCCACGGCGGTGGCGGTTTCGGCTTCCACTTCCGGGGTGGTGGTCGTTTCGTCAGACATGGTGGTCGCTCCGTTTCGGCCCGCCGGGAGGACGTTCCTGGGAAAACGTTCAGAGCCGGGGGTCGGTCGGGGAGGTGGGCGGTTGGCGTCCGCCGGCACCATCCCCGCTGACTTCCCGGCTCCTGATTCGGACTACAGCCAGTCGGCAAAAAGAGCGGGTGATGGGACTTGAACCCACGACAACCTCGTTGGCAACGAGGTACTCTACCACTGAGTTACACCCGCAGATCGCATCGAAAACGATAGGCACGAGTGGGGGTCGTTTCAAGGGGAAGTGGGCACACTTTTTCACCGAAACCGGCCGAGCCATCGGAGCAAGGCCCGGAGTTGCAGGCCGAGCAGAACGGCCGCCACCACCGCGAACACACCCAGGCTGACGTAGAACGCGATCGGGTCGACCAGCCCGAACACCAGCCCGGAGCGGTCCGGTTTCGGCGCGGGCGGGTCGGACGGCAGGATCGTCTCCCCCTCGTCGTCCGGCGGCTTCGGCACCCGTGACAGCAGTTGACTGAGCAGCCGCGGGCCTTGGAACTGTCGCCCCTCGTTCGAGGCGAGCATCTCGTACGCGCTGAACGCCTCCCGCATCTTGCCGGTGGCGACGTACACCTCGGCGAGCGTCCACAGCAGGCGGTCGTCCCACGGCGCCCACAACAACATTTGCTGCACCACCGCGGTCGCCTCCGCCGGCAGTTTCTTCGCCTCGTCGGCCGACTCCCAGAACCGGATCGGCACCCCGTCCGCGGTCACAAACAGGGCGAACGGCGTGCCCTCGGGGTGCCGGTCGGCCGCCGCCTTCCACCTGCCCGCCTCGGCGTTCCGGAGGTCGAGCCACCGGCGGTAGGCGGACTGGTCCACCCCCCGCTGCCAGCGGAACTGTTCGGCGGATGTGCCGGCGGGCGGCGGGGGCGGGCTGTCGGGCTCGTCCGGCAGGTTGGTGAGGGCGTCGGCCCACTCGCGGGAGGTGGCAAAGGTGTGGGCGCGGTTCGCCTTCAGCGTGTAGCTCCGCCCGACCCGCCCGCGGTCGAGCAGGTTGACCGCCGTCTGAGTCGCGTTGAACCGGAGGAGGGCGGCGGTGTGGGCGAGCAGGTCGTCGCCGCGGAGTTGGTCCGCCTTCGGCCAGCGGGCGGCGAGTAGCTGCGTCAGTCGCGCGGCGTAGGTGGACTGGGCGACGGTGCCGTCGTCGGCATAGGCCCAGTCGGGGATGCCCGGAGCGGCCGGCAGGTTCGGCACCCGCGGGGCCATGCGGTCCACCAGCATGGCGACGAACAGGCGGTGCGGGAGTGGCTCGGCGGGGCCGTCCGGCTTGACGTTGAACGGGCACGGGTCGTCCGGCGAGTAGACCCCCGCCGGGGCGGCCGACGCGACGAGCAGCAGCACCAGGAGCGAACGCCGCACGCTACCCCTCCACTTCCAGCCCGCCGTTCAGGCAGTCCCACATCGCCCGCCACGTCTGGATCGGCCCCCACGGCACCGCCCACCAGCCGAGCAGCAGGCTGACCAGCAGGTACGGGATGGCCCGCAGGTAGCGGCCGTCGGCCGACCGCACCCGGTGCGGGCGGGACTCGAACCGGAAGGTGGCCACCACCGCCGACACCACATACGGGTAGCGGACCAGTTCGTCGACGGCCGGTTCGTCGTCCGTCATGCCTTCTCCGCCGTGTAGGTCACGGTCACGTTCGTGCTGATCCCGCCCCGCGGGGTCCATCGGCTCTCCAGCTTCGCCCGCACCGGCTTGGCCACCGCCACGAAGTCGTCGAGGATGCGGTTCGTCACCTGTTCGTAGTAGATGCCCTGGTTGCGGAACCGCTGCAGGTACAGCTTGAGCGACTTCAGCTCCACGCACACGTCACCGGGCGTGTAGGTGAACACCAGCGTGCCGAAGTCGGGCTGGCCGGTCAGCGGGCACACGCTGGTGAACTCCGGGCAGACGATCTCGATGGAGTAGTCCCGCCCCGGCCGCGGGTTGGGGAACGTTTCGAGCTGGTCGATGCTCGGCGACTCGGTGAAGAACATCGGCGGTGCGTCTCGCGGTGTGATGCAGAAGTGTAGGCGGCTGGCGGCGTTGAGGCGAGGGCGGCGGGCGGGTATGCTGAGGACCCGAGGTGAACGTCGAGGTGACACCAATGCCCCGTGCGGTCGTACTCCTGAGCGGCGGGCTGGACAGTTCCACCACGCTCGCCGTCGCCAAGGCGAGCGGGTTCGAGCTGTTCGCCCTGAGCGTCGATTACGGCCAACGGCACCGGGTGGAGTTGGAACGCGCCGCGGCTGTGGCCAAGGTCGTCGGTGTGGCCGACCACCGCACGGTGAAGCTCGACCTGCGGGCGATCGGCGGGTCGGCACTCACCGCCGATATCGGCGTGCCGAAGGACCGCACCGATGACGCCATCAGCCACGGGGTGCCGGTGACGTATGTGCCCGCCCGCAACACCATCCTGCTCGGGCTGGCTCTCGGGTACGCCGAGACAGTCAGGGCGTTCGACCTGTTCATCGGGGCGAACGTGCTCGACTATTCAGGCTACCCCGATTGCCGGCCGGAGTTCCTGGAGGCGTTCGAGAAACTGGCGAACCTGGCGACAAAGGCCGGGACGGACGGCACCGGGAAGTTCCGCGTTCATGCCCCGCTACTGAAGATGACCAAGGCCGACATCATCCGCGAGGCGGTGAAGCTGGGGCTGGATTTGTCACTGACGTTGAGTTGTTACGACCCGGACGCGGGCGGGAAGGCGTGCGGGCGGTGCGACTCGTGTACGCTGCGGAAGAAAGGGTTCGCTGAGGCCGGGGTGAGCGACCCGCGGGTGTACCAATAGACCCGGGCGCGCAGTGCCCGGGTGGGCTCCACCCCCCCGGGTCACGGCGCTCCCGGTTCCAACCGACCGCCGGTTACAGCTTGCCGGCTTCCTTGTACATCACCCGCTTCCGCAGGATGGGGTCGTACTTCTTCAGTTGGATCCGCTCTTTGGTGTTGTTCCGGTTCTTCTGCGTGAAGTAGCAGTGGCTGCTCTCGCTGCTCACGAGCTTGATCAGCCCGCGCGCCTCTTTCCCTTTGGCCATGTTCGGTGCCCCGTGTGTGAGTGAATGAATATAGCGACCGAGCGGCGGGCTGGGCAGGGGATTTTTCCCACCTCCGGCCCGCCGTCTCGGGTAAGGTAAACCTCATGAGCACCACCCCTCCCCTGCTCGCCCGCACCCGCCGCCACTTCTTCGCCGACTGCGGGGTGGGCATCGGCTCGGCCGCACTGGCTTCGCTGCTGGCGAAGGACGGGCTGGCCGCCCCAGATACAAAGTCCACCGCGAACAAGGCTCGTGGCCTCCTGAAGGACTTCCACCACCCGCCGAAGGCGAAGGCGGTCATCTTCCTGTTCATGGCCGGCGGGCCGAGCCAGCTCGAGCTGTTCACCCCGAAGCCGGAGTTGAACAAGCTGCACGGCAAGCCGATCCCCAAGTCGTTCATCGACGGCAAGCGGTTCGCCTTCCTGAAGGGCACGCCGACTGTGCTGGGGACCAAGCACACGTTCGACAAGTACGGCAAGTGCGGCATGCACCTGTCCGACCTGCTGCCGTACCACCGCGACATCGTGGACGACGTGTGCTGGGTGCGGGGGATGAAGACGGACGTGTTCAACCACGGGCCGGCCAAGTGCTTCGTGAACACCGGCAGCCCGCAGTTCGGCCGGGCGAGCATGGGCAGTTGGGTGAGCTACGGCATCGGCAGTGAGAGCAGCAGCCTGCCGGGGTTCGTGGTGCTGCAGTCCGGCCCGCGGGGGCCACGCGGCGGGGCGACCCTGTGGAGCAACGGGTTCCTGCCCAGTTCGCACCAGGGTGTACCGTTCCTGAAGGGGGCGAACCCGATCCTCGACTTGAAGAACCCGCCGGGGGTGAGTGACAAGCAACAGGCCGAGTTCATCGACGCGGTGAAGGAGCTGAACACCCTGCGGAACCAGGCGGTGAGCGACCCCGAGATTCAGACGCGGATTGCGGCTTACGAGACGGCGTACAAGATGCAGACGGCCGCCCCGGAGTTGATGGACCTGAGCAAAGAAGACAAGAAGACGCTCGAGCTGTACGGGGCCGAGTCGGGCAAGCCGAGCTTCGCCGCCAACTGCCTGCTCGCCCGCCGGCTGGTGCAACGGGGGGTGCGGTTCATCCAGTTGTATCACACCAACTGGGACCACCACGGCGGGCCGACCGAGAACCTGGAGAAGCACCTGCCGGAGATCTGCAAGGACGTGGACAAGCCGAGCGCCGCACTCATCAAGGACCTGAAACGGCTGGGCATGCTCGACGACACGCTGGTCATTTGGGGTGGGGAGTTCGGCCGCACCCCGATGGGCGAACCGCGGGAGAGCATGGGCCGCGACCACCACATCGACGCCTACACCATGTGGATGGCCGGCGGCGGATTGAAGAAAGGGTTCATCCACGGCGAGACGGACGACATCGGGTACAGCGTCACCAAAGACGAGGTCCACGTCCACGACTTCCAGGCCACCGTCCTGCACCTGCTCGGCATCGACCACCTGAAGCTCACGTTCCGCTTCCAGGGCCGCGACTACCGCCTGACCGACGTCCACGGGAACGTGGTGAAGCAGTTGATCGCGTGACGCAGTGGTTCGCCGCCCGGCCACCGCCGGCGCCCCCCCCCCCACCCCCCCGGCCGGCGGCGGTCCAGCCACACAGGCCGCCCCACGACCGGACCGCCCGCTGGGGTGCGCCGCCCCCCCCGGGCCCCCCCCCCCCGGCGCGCCCGACGGGCGCGCGGCGAACCAGCCGATGCTAGCGCCCCATGCCCGGCCCGCCGCCGTTCATCATCATCGGCCCGCCGCCCATCCCGCCCTGCCGGGCGAGGTCCTTGCTCACCGGCGGCTTGCGGTACTTGTCTTCCGGCGGGTTGTTGTACCGGGCCTCGTCCGG
>CAYMHO010000337.1:0-7306 GCA_964390195.1 uncultured Fimbriiglobus sp.
CGGGGTGCTGGCCAACCAGGACGGGCCGCTCACCTGGGTGGGCACGCACCGCAAGCACCACACCCACTCGGACGAGGCGGAAGACCCGCACAGCCCGGAACACGGCTTCTGGTGGTCGCACTTCGGCTGGTGGATGCGGCCCGAGCCGCGGGACCCAAACCGCACCCTGTTCAACGTGAAGGACCTGGCCCGCGACCCGATGCACCGCATGTTCGAGCGGCTGCACTGGCTGTTCCCGATCCTGCTGGCCGGGCTGCTGTACGCGGGCGGCGAGTTGTGGAGCATGCTGGGCAGCGGGACCGCGCTGGGCAGCGGGAGCGGGCTGAGCTGGGTGCTGTGGGGCGTGGCCGCCCGCACCGTGTTCGTGTACCACGCCACCTGGCTGGTCAACTCGGCCGCCCACAAGTGGGGGTACCGCGGGTTCAACACCAGCGACAAGTCCCGCAACCTGTGGTGGGTGGCCCTGGTGACGTTCGGCGAGGGGTGGCACAACAACCACCACGCGCACCAGCGGTCGGCCGCCCACGGCCTGCGGTGGTGGGAGGTGGACATCACCTACATGATCATCCGGTCGATGGCCTGGATGGGGCTGGCCCGCGACATCCACGTGTCGCCCAAGCCGAAGGCGAAGCCGGGCAGCCGCAAGAGCGTGTGGCGGATCCTGTGGCCGAAGAAGGGCCGCCGGCTGGTGAAGCGGGCGGCGGCGGCGATCAAGTAGGTCTCCCGACCCCGAAGGGGTCGTTCCCCCAGCCCAGGGTTGAGGACCGCAGGTCCGACACCCTGGGCTTTGGCGTACAATCACCCCCGACCCCAACGGGGTCGTTCAACCCACGCGGGGTGACGCCGTGCCGCAATCTTTCGGGGCGATGTACGTCCACGCCATCTTCTCGACCAAGCACCGCGAACCAACGCTCGCCTCTTGGCGGGACGAACTGTTCCAAGTCGTTGGCGATCTCGTCAACCAATCCGGCAGTCAGTCGCTTCTCGTCGGCGGGGTGGACGATCACGTTCACTTGCTGTTTCGCCTGTCTCGCACGGTCACGATCGCGGATACGATGGCGCTGGTGAAGAAGGCGTCGTCGGCGTGGGTGAACCAGCGGCCGGATGCCGTCGCGAGATTCCACTGGCAGGCCGGATACGGCACGTTCTCCGTCAGCGCGAGCAACTTGGAGGCGGTGCGCGAGTACATCCGCCGTCAACCCGAACACCACCAGAAGCAAACGTTCCAGGACGAGTACCGCGAGTGGCTGACACGATACGAGGAGGAATGGGACGAACGCTACGTGTGGGACTGAACGGCCCCGTTGGGGTCGGTGTGATGGCGTGGCATGGGTTTCCCAGGGTGTCGGGCCGTTGGCCCTCAACCCTGGGCTGAGGGAACGACCCCGTTGGGGTCGGGGTGGTGTTCGACCCCAACGGGGTCGTTCCCACAGCCCAGGGTTGAGGAGGCTTTGCGACGACACCCTGGGTTAGAAGTTACAGGGTACCGCCGGGCGGTTGGAGCAAACCGTCCGCACCTGAGAGCCTTCCGATGATCGAACAGACCACCCCTGAGGGACGAATAGAACCCAACCCGGCCCCCGACCCGATGCGGTGGCACCGGAAGCACAGCCCCATGCCCGAACCGCCGGTGGCGGCGGACAACTCGTCGTCGGGGAGCGGCAACTGGGTACTGCTGAAAGCGCTGCTGGGCGCACTCGCCACCACCGTGCTCTCCGTCGTTGGGTTCGTCGGCGCTCTTGACAGTGGGCGACCGGTCGCCGCGCCAATCGCCTCGCCTCCGTTCCAGAATGCGGAAGGGAAGAACCTAAAGCAGTTGCTCGAGCGCCACCGATCGCCGGCGGAGGTTTTGGGCGAGGTCGAAACGCGGTTGGTCGGGCTTGAGCCTCGGCTCTCCGCAGTGGAGAAGGCGGTGAGTCGGGTTAGCTCGCTCCCCAACTCAAACGCGAAGGCGCTCGAAGACCCCGACACGGTGGAGATGTACTCCACCCTCAGCCGCATCCTCGGCGATGACCAGAAACGACTCGCCGACCTCCCTCTGTCCCGATTGACCCCGGACGAACTGGTGTGGCGGGATCAACTCACGGAGCGGGTGATAACCCTCCGCTGTACTTTGGTGGCAATTACCGGCCGGGACGAGTCACCGACACCTTGGGACCGCTAGCGCCCCCGCTCGCACTTCCGTAGCCTACCCTCATGGACCGCACCCGCTACGACGCCTTCGTCTCCACCTTCTTCGACTGCGACCCGAAGGCCGTCACCGGCATCTTCCAGGAGTTCCTCGACGCCCTCAAGGCTGAAGCCTCCCTCCCGCCCGGCAACTACCTCAGCCAGAACTACGAGACGGCCCAGGCGAACCCCGAAATCCACCTGCTGCCGGGCAACCTGAAGGACGCCCGCGACGCCGTGTTCCCGTACTTCTGGGGCACCGACGGGTGGAGCAGCCCGCTGCACATCGAGAACGTGAAGGGGCCGGCCAACTACGCCAGCCTGATCGGGGCCATCGCCTGCCTGCTGAAGAACCCGAACCTCTGCACCGACACCTACAGCCAGCGGTCGAACGAGCTGGAGGTGAAGGCGGTCACGGCGCTGGCGAACCTGGTCTTCTACCACACCGACGACCCGTGGGGCGTGTTCACCATCGGCGGCACCATCTCGAACATGTACGGCGGGAAGATCGGGATTGAAAAGGTGGTGCCGGGGGCGATGCGGAACGGGCTGAGCGGCGTGCGGGTGGCGGGTATTTGCAGTGAGGCGGCACACTACTGCGCGGCAACGGTGGCAGGCTGGCTGGGCATCGGCACCGACAACCTGCACGCTATCCCGACCGACCGCAACATGGCCATGCGGCTGGATTTGCTGGCCGAGAAACTCGACGGGCTTTACACCCGCGGGGATGCGGTGGCGTATGTGATCGGCACGTTCGGCAGCACCGACGCGAGCGGGGTGGACGACATCGCCGGCATCCGACAGGTGATCGACGCGAAGGCCAAAGAACACGGGCGGCCCGCCCCGCAGTTGCAAGCCGACGCCGCCGTCGGCTGGGGGCTGTGCTTCCTGAACGAGTACGACACCACCGCCAACCCGTTCAAGATCGACCGCGACACCCTGCCGGTCATCGAGAAGGCGAAGGAACTGTGCCGCGGGTTGCGGGTGGCCGATAGCGTCACCATCGACTTCCACAAGACGGGCCGGGGCCACTACCCGAGTTCGGCGTTCCTGGTGAACAAGCGGAGCGAACTGCGGTGCCTCGCCCGCACCACCGCCGCCATGCCGTACTTCTCCGACGCCATCGACCGCCGCGATCCCGCATTGTTCACGCTCGAAACCTCCCGCCCGGCGCTCGGCCCGTACACCGTCATGGCGTCTCTGGACGGCATCGGCCTGCACGGCTGGCAGATGCTCATCGCCCGCAGCCTGGAGTTGGCCCAGTACCTGAAGGCGAAGCTGGCGAGGCTCGACTACTGCGAGGTGTTGAACGCCGACACCGTCGGGCCGAGTGTCGTGTGGTGGGTGATGCCGAAGGGCCGGAACGCGAAACAGATTTACGCCGACCTGGAGGCGGGCAAGCTGACGAGCGAGGACGTGTCGCGGTACACGGCCGAGGTGCGGCGGCTGTTCAACAAGCGGGAGTACAGCATGGACCCGGCCGTCGATGCCCGACTGAGCTTCACCACCGACATCGGCTACCGCCCGCACGGGCACAAGGTGCCGGGCTGGAAGTGCGTCTTCTTCCACCCGCAGACGGACGAGACGATCCTCGACCGGCTCATCTGGAGCATCGAGGAACTGTGACGCTTCACACCTTTGAAGACGTCGCCTGCACGGTGTGCGGGAGCGTGTGCGACGACCTGCGGGTGACGGTGGCCGGCGGGCGGGTGCTGTCCGCGCAAGGGGCATGCCGGCTGGCCAAGCCGTGGTTCGAATCGCTGAACCACTCCCAACCGCCGGTCGCCGAAATCGCTGACACCCCGGTGTCACTGGCCGAGGCGTACTCCCGTGCGGCCGAGTTGCTGACGGCGAGCAAGTACCCGCTGATTTACGGTCTCAGCCGCAGCACCACCGAGGGGCAGCGGGCGGCGGTGGCACTCGCCGACAAGGTCGGCGGCACCATCGACACCACCGCCAGCACCGGGCACGCGCCGTCAATCATGGCGTTGCAACAAGTCGGCGAATCGACCTGCACGCTGGGGGAAGTGAAGCAGCGGGCCGACGTGGTGGTGTTTTGGGGGTCGGACCCGCTCGTCACGCACCCGCGGCACATCGAACGCTACTGCCCGCCGCGGCCGGGGCGGACGATCGTGGTGGTGGACACCCACGAGACCGAGACGGCACGGGCGGCGGACCTGTTCGTGCCGGTGACAGCCGGCCGTCAGTGGGAGGCGGTGTGGGAGTTGCGGATGGCTTTGACGAGCCGCGACCGCGAGGGAGCGGGTGAAGAGATACCCGCTCCCTCGCGGTCGCGGCTCGTTGAACTCCTCCGCTCGGCCAAGTTCGGCGTCATCTTCTTCGGGTCCGGCATCACGTCCGAACCGCTCGCCCACCGCAGCGTCGAGGCGCTGCTACAACTCGTCACCGACCTGAACAACGACACCCGCTTCTACGCCCGGCGGATGCGGCGGTACGGCGACGTAGCCGGGGCCGACTCCGTGCTGGCGTGGCAGACTGGCTACCCGTTCGGGGTGAACCTGTCGGCCGGCTATCCGCGGTACAACCCCGGCGAGTTCACCGGCCCGGACATGCTCGCCCGCGGCGAACCCGACCTGTGCGTACTCGTCGGCAGCGAGACCGCCGCCGACTTCCCGCCCGCCGCCGCCGAACACCTCCGCCGCATCCCCGTCATCGCCCTCGACCCGCCGCACGTCCGCCCGCCGTTCACCCCGGCCGTGCGGTTCACCACCGCGGTGTACGGCGTCCACCGCCCCGGCACCGCGTACCGCATGGACGAAGTGCCCATCCCGTTGCGGGTGTTGACCGCGAGCGACTCCCCGAGTGACGGCGAGGTGCTCAACGAACTGCTCACCCGTGTGGCGTCCGTGCGGTGATCGCCTCCGTGAACGTCGGCCACCCCATCACCAACTCCACCCGCCCGCCGCGCTCGTAGTCGGCGTACTCGAAGCCGGGGGCCATCGTCGCCCCGATGAGCGACCAGCCGAACCGCCCGCTCACCCGCACGCTCCCCTGCCACACCCCGCCGGGGATGACCAACTGTGGCACCTGTCCGGCGGCCAGGTCGCTCCCCACCGTCACCACACGGCCGGTCCCGTCGGGCAACAGCAGCAGCGTGTCGAGCGGGTCGCCGCCGTAGAAGTGGTACACCTCGTCGCCCGGCAGGCGGTGCATCTCCGACACGCCCACCCCTTCGAGCAGGTAGTAAATGGCGGTGCTGTGCGGGGAGCGGTACGTCTCGCGGAAGTGCCCGCCCTCGACCGGGTGCGGGGACAAGTGCAGCAGGCGGATCACGTCAGCGGCGGTGAGCATGGGCATCACGAACGGGCGTGGGGCGGGGGTATGTTACCAGCCTGACGGACCGCAATCGGCGGAACAGTCGGCTTGTTGTTCGCGGTGGCGAGCGTTACCGTAATGCCGTCGCCCGTCACCTCGACCACGGGGATCATCTCATGACTCGCCCGACGCGGTTCCTCCTCCTGCCGGCCCACGGCCTCCAGGCGTCCGTCGGCAACGCCAGTGCGGCCGCCACCGCCGTGCTGACGGAGTTGGTCCACAAGCCGGGGGCGACGGCCCTGCGGACCCGCCTGCACGGGGTCCTCAAGGCGACCGCCAAGGCGGGGGCCAAACTGGGCACCGCCGCGTTCAACCTGGTGGCGTCGCTCAACGAGGACGGGGTGAAGTTGGTCGAGTCCACCCCGGAGATGATGGCCGCCCTGCGGTTCGAGCACCCCGGCCTGCGGGCGGTGCCGGAGCGGTTCTGTCACCCGGCGGTGGCGACCGTCCCGGTCCCGCGGCGGCCGGCCAAGCCGGCGGGGGCGACCCCGGCCGCGGCCAAGAAGCTGGTCGTCAGCGTGGTGAACGCCGTCACCGGCGACCCGATCGCCGGGGTGCGGGTGATCGGGTTCACCGACTACGCCAACCGCCTCGGCGACATGCGCGCCACCGCCGGCACCGGCAAGGCCACCCTGAGCGTGACCGGCAGCGGCACCTACGAGCGGGTGTACGCCCAGCACGACCACCCCGGCCTGTGGAGCTTCCTGAAGAAGAACGTGCCCACCAGCGGCACGCTCACCATCGAACTCACCCCGCTCGACCTGTCCGCCACCGACTCCCTCCGGCACTTCCACAACATCGGGGCCGACCTGACCGTCGGGTCGGGCGTGCGTGTCGGCGTCATCGACTCGGGAATCGACGCCGCCCACCCGGACCTCGTCGTCACCGGCGGGCTGGGGTGCGTGCCCGGCTCGCCGGAAGACCAGTTCGGGCCGAGCGGGTCGCACGGCACGCACGTGGCCGGCATCATCGCCGGCCGCGGCGCCACCCCCACCGGCGTGCGGGGCGTCGCACCGGGGGCGAACGTCTTCTCCTACCGGGTGTTCGACGACACCACCAACTCCGGCTCCAGCTTCGGCGTGGTCAAGGCCATCCGCCGCGGCATCGCCGACGGGTGCGACCTGCTGAACATGAGCCTCGGCTTCGACCCCGACCCGGTCACCGGCCTGCCGGTGGCGGACGTCGCCATTCAGGAGGCGATCGCCGAGGCGCACGCGGCCGGGGTGGTGGTGGTCGTGGCGGCCGGCAACGACGGGCGGCAGCCGGTCAGCTACCCGGCCATGGACGACCTGGCGGTGGCCGTGTCGGCGGTCGGGCGGAAGGGGCTGTTCCCGCCGAAGTCGAGCGAGAGCGGCGACGTGGCCGCCCCGTTCGGCACCGACGCGAAGAACTTCCTGGCCGCCTTCTCGAACGTCGGGACGGCCCTGGATGTGACCGGGGCGGGGGTGGGTGTAGTATCCACGGTGCCGGGCGGGCACGCCCCGATGAGCGGCACCTCGATGGCCTGCCCGGCCGTCACCGGCGTGCTGGCCCGGCTGCTGGCGGACACGCCGGCAGTTCTGACCATGACCCGGAACGCCGACCGCTCGGACGCGATCAAGGCGCTGCTGTTCGCCCGGGCGGTGTCGCTCGGGCTGGGTGTGTCGAACGAGGGGAAGGGGCTTCCGGCCTAAAACTGTAGCCGGCCTCTGTGAGGCCGGTCTCTGTTGTCGCCGGGGGGGGCCGCCCCCGGGCCGGCCCGGGGGGGGGGGCCCCCCCGCCCCCACGCGGGGGGGGGGGCACAGACCCCGGGGCGGGTGTG
>CAYMHO010000338.1:0-3030 GCA_964390195.1 uncultured Fimbriiglobus sp.
CCCCCTGCTTGTGGTTGAAGTCCTTGCACCGCTCCACGTCGCCGATCACCAGCACCTCCCGCCCGCTCTCCGGCAGCACGTCCAGGTAGCGGGGGATCTCGTGGGTGAAGTCGGCCGGGCCGGCGTCGCGTGGCGGCGGGGGGAGGTCGTGGGCGTCGGGTCGGGAGAGGTCGTGCATGGTGGCACCGGAGGGCACGCGGACGAAAGCCAGACCCGGCCGCGACGGAGTCCTGACAGGTCGGGGTGAAAAAAATGCGATTCAGACGGCCGCCAGCATCCGCCCGCCCACCTTCAGCCACGCGGATACGAGCGTGTCGGCCGCCACCACGCCGGCGGTCGGTCGGGCGGGGTCGTGCAGGGTGGCCCCCGCGTCGGTCAACCCCTTCGCCAGCACGCAGTGGTTCGCCTCGCCCCCGTCCACCGCGGCCGGGTCGCCCCACAGCAGGCCGGCGTTCACGAACAGCACCGCCACCCGGCCGCCGTCGGTCGCCTGGGCCAGTTCCTCCAACGACTCCGCCTCCACCACCCGCGGCCGCGTACCGGCGGCCTTCAGCCGGGCTACGAAGTCGGCCGGGGTGAGCGGGCCGGGCGGGGTGTCGGCCGGGGCGAGTGCCTGGAGGCAGGTCCAACTCGCCGGGGGGGTGGCGGGTGTCATGACGCACCCTCCGCTGGGGACAGGAGGGCGGCCACCTTGCGGCAGGCGGATTGAATGTCGGTCCAGTGGCCGGGGGCGGTGGCGGGTGTCGATTGATCCAACACCACCGCCCGGAACACCCGCCGCTCGGCCGGCGTGAGCGGTTCCCGCGCGCCCGCCGCACACGCCCGCTCGAACGCCTCGGCGACCTGCACCCTCGACCCGCACAGGTCCGGGTGATTCACCATCAGGAACACCCGCAGTTTGGACAGCCCGCGGTGGTGCAACTGGGCGGCGTTGTCGGCGGATTTCAGCCCGTGGTCGGCCGCGATCTCCGCCCAAGTGGCCGAAGGCGAATCCTGCCGGGCGGTCAGGGCACGGGCCTCGTCGGCGGTCAGCAGGCCGGCGGCGTGCGCCTGGGCGACGGCCCGGTGGCTGTCCCAGGCTGTCGGGGAAGTGTCGGCCCGGTCGGACACGTCTTCCGGGACGGCGAGGGCGGTGAACCGCTTCCGTGTCAGCCAGTTGTTCGCCTCGTTGGTGGCGATGCGGCAGAACCAGGTCTTCGCCGACGATCGCCCCTGGAACGTCGCCCACCCCCGCCGGGCCTTGATGTACACCTGCTGATACACGTCGGCCGCGTTCGCATCTCCCACCACTCGCACCACGGTCAGGTACACGGCGTGGCCGTGCTCGGACCATTCGGTGTCGAAGTCGGCGGGCATGAGGCAGCGTGCCGTCGGTGGGAATGCTCAGCGCGGTGGAAAGTATACCCGAACGAGCGACACTCGCCGACCGGTCGGCGTGCGAAACTTGCGTGAAGCCGCCGGCCGGGCGGTTCCCAATGCCCGCTCGTTCAGTTATCCTCTCCCGCACCACTCCCCCGTGACCGGAGGAGCCGGCCTGCCGTGGACACCTCACCTTACGACCCGAGGACCCCTCCCGTGAAACGCCTCCTGCTCGCCGGTGGCGCTGTGATCGTGCTCGTCGCCGCCGTTCTGATCGCCCGTGCCGTGCCCACCGCCGCCGAACAGAAAGCCGCCGCCGACCCGAACGCCATCCAAGCGACGTCCGAAGATAAAAACCCGTGGACCGGCCTGAAGCCGAACGCCGACCCGGACAGCTTCCAGTTCGCCGTGGTGTCCGACCGCACCGGGGGGCACCGGCCGAAGATCTTCACGCGGGCGGTGGAGCGGATCAACCTGCTCCAGCCGGAGTTCGTGGTGAGCGTCGGCGACCTGATCGAGGGGTACACCACCAAGCCGGAGCAACTGAACAAGGAGTGGGACGAGTTCGGCGGGATGACGGCCAAGTTCCAGATGCCGTTCTTCTACGTGCCGGGCAACCACGACCTGACCAACAACGTGCAGAACGACGACTGGAAGGCCCGGTTCGGCCGCAAGTTCTACCACTTCGTGTACAAGGGGGTGCTGTTCTTCGCGGTGAACAGCGAGGACGAGGACGCGGCCGAGAAGGACGAGAAGAAGAAGTACAAGGCGAGCTACGTGTCGGCCGAGCAGACGGCGTACTTCAAGAAGGTGCTGGAAGAAACCAAAGGGGTGCGGTGGGTGATGGTGTTCTTGCACAAGCCGCTGTGGGTGGACAAAGACCTGGACAAGAACGGGTGGGCGGCGTTCGAGAAGGTGCTGGAGGGGCGGCAGTATTCCGTGTTCTGCGGGCACGTGCACCGCTTCCAGAAGTTCACCCGCAACGGCATGAACTACTACCAGTTGGCCACCACCGGCGGGGGGAGCAAACTGCGGGGCGTGGAGTACGGCGAGTTCGACCACCTCACCTGGATCACGGTGAAGAAGGGCGGGCCGGTCATCTCGCACGTGATGCTCGACGGCGTGCTGCCGGAAGACACGATCGTCCGCGACAACGACGAACCGGGCGTGGTGGTGAAGAACCCGCCGAAGCCGGTGCCGGCGAGCGGCCAGGTGCTGCTCGACGGCCAACCGGCGGCGGGGGTGACCGTGACGTTCTACAAGAAGGTCGCCGCCACCGAGACGGCCAAGGAGCGGATGCAGTACGTGGCCGACGCCCTGACCGACGCCGACGGCAAGTTCGTGCCGAGCACTGCCAAGGCGTTCGACGGCCTGCCGGAAGGGGAGTACGCGGTGACGGCGTTCAAGTCGGCCGGTGGGAAGTACTACAGCGGCGAGGTGAAAGAGAAGAGCCAACTGGCGGAGAAGTACGCGGCCGCCGCCACCAGCCCGCTGAAGGTGACGTTCAAGCAGGGCGAGACGATCCTGATTCAAGTGGCGAAGGAGTGACCTTCATCCCGGCTGAAATCGACCGGGCGAGCGGCCGGGCGGGCGGGCGCGGAAACTGTGGCGGAAAAACCACCGCACACCCCACCCCCCCCCCCCCTCCAGCCCCACAAAAACACAACACCA
>CAYMHO010000338.1:3040-7292 GCA_964390195.1 uncultured Fimbriiglobus sp.
GTGTGTTTACCTGCGGGGGGGTGTTTCTTTTTTTCCGCCTCGGGGCGGCTCCGCGGGGGGCCCCCGCTCGCCCGGCATTCCGTCCCTTCAATTCGACCTGCCGCACTTACAGTCCCGTCACCTCTTCCAGTTTGCCGTTCCGCCACGCCCGTCGAACGCTCCACCGGTAGAAGAACTGCGACACCACCACCAGCACCACGGTAGTGACGGTCAGCGCCAGCAGCAGTTGCCCGCTGCTCCAGGCTGCGAGAGGGCTTTCCCCGAGCGGGGAGTCGCTCGCCGGGGTGCCGGTGATCGCCCGCCGCATCCCCTCCAGCCAGTACGTCGTCGGTAAACTCAGGCTGACCGGCTGTAACCAACCGGGCAGCTTGTTCACCGGGAACACCACCCCGCTCAGGAAGTACACCAGCGCCCCGACGCCCTCGCTCAGGAACATGCCGCTGCGGCTCATGTTCAACACCGCGCTCGCCAGGATCATCCCGCACGCCCACAGCATGATCGCCCCGACGCCCAGAAACGCCAGCAGGAGCGGCACGTCCACCCCGGCGAAGTGGACCGCCTCGCGGATCTTCGGGATGAGCAGCCCGGTCGCGATGATGACCGTCCCGCCGACCAGACCTTCCAGCCCGCGGGCCAGACCGCGGCCGACGAAGTACGCCTGGAACTGGGCCGGGCTGATGTAAATGTACTTCAGCATGCGGTAGCTCTCGCGGTCGGAGATGACCACGTAGCTCATGCCGAACATGACCGTGCCGACCAGCCCGTAGCAGGCGTTCGAGATGTAGATGTACGGCAGGAAGTCGGCCCGCAGGCGGGTGCCCTGGAGTTCCTGGGTGGCGAAGTCGGCGGCGTAGAAGACGAGCACCAGCAGCATCGCCCCGCACACCGGCTTGACCACCAGGTACAGGACGAACAGGCGGACGTCGGCCCAGTTGGATTCGATCTGCCAGCCCAGCCAGGCGGACCAGCCGAGGGTGCGGAGGGGTTCGGAAGGCAACAGTTCGTCTCCGGTCGATGGGGAACAGCCTCTTCGCCGCGAGCGGGGGCCTCGCTCGCTGTCGCTCGCGGCGAAGACATCAACCGTCGGTCGGTTGCAGCACGTGCAGGACAACGCCCGCCACCAACTCCTTCACCCGCACGCGGTACTCGGTCATGTGCGGGGCGGTCAGGTGAACTTTCAGGTGATCGACGGTCTGCCACTTCTCCACCACCACCACCACGTCCGGCCGTTCCGGCGGCTGCACCGCCAGTCCGGTCGGCAGGTCGGTCGTCGCCTGGTACTCGAGGCAGCCGTCTTCGGCCCGCACCAGGGGCGTCACCCAGGCGAAGTGCGACAGGAACTCGCCCCGCGTGCCGGGTTTCAGGGTGATGGTGGCGATGACGTGGATCATGGGTCGTTCCGGTGAACCGCGGGCGTCAGCCCGTGGGTGGTTCGCAACCCGGCGGCTCACGCCGCCGGTTCGCCTTGTAATGCGCTCCGGCCCTGACATAACATACGCGCCCTTGCCCAGCACGGACGCTGCCTCGTGGCCGACAAGCTCACCCCACTCATCCTCGACGCCCTCGCCCGTGCCGTCGCCACCCCGGACGGTTCGCCCCTGTTCGCGTCCAAGTCCGTGCCCGGCCTATTCCCTGCGGTCGCCGCCGCCAAACCGGCCGCCCACAAGTGCATTCAAGAAGGGCTGATCCGCATGGTCCGCACCGACGGCCAGGGGAAGCAACTGCGTGAATATTACGCCGGCACCCCCTCCGGGCTGAAATTCCTCGTCGAGCAGTCGTCGCCGAAGCAGGTGCTGGACGACTTCGTTCGCCTGTTGGAGGAGCGCCGCGACGAGGTGGCCGACCTGCTGGCGACGGCCGGGCGGATGGCCGCCGGAATCGAGGGGATGAAAGCCGCGGTGACGGCCGTACTGCCGAAGGTCGTGAATGGAACCGGGAACGCAGTGACCGGGTGCCCGGCCCCCGCTCACCCGGTCACTACGTTCCCGGTTCCAGAGCCGGTTTCCACCACCGAGTTGTGCGAACTCATCCTCACCCGCCTGCGTGACTGGGCGTCGTCGGCCGGCGTGCCCCGGGACTGCCCGCTGACCGAACTGTTCCACAGCCTGAGTACCCTCGACCCCGCCCCGACTGTTGGGCAGTTCCACGACGCCCTGCGGCAACTGCACGCCGACAGCCGCATCTATTTGCACCCGTGGACCGGCCCGCTGTACGCCCTGCCCGAACCTGCCGTTGCCCTGCTCGTCGGGCACGAAGTCGCCTTCTACGCCTCGTTGCGCTGACCCCCGGAGGGACATGATGTCCACCGCCACCCTGACCCGCCCAGCCGTTGCCAGCCCCCGCGAGTTCCTCAAGCGGGCCGGTAACCCGTTCCGCAACTACTTCGCCCGCAACCCGGACGACGACGTGTGCGCCCGCTACCACGTCCCCGAGTTGTTCGCCGCCGAACGGGACCTGCTGCACGCCATCATCGACCTGTACCGCTACGACCCGATGACGCACTCGGAGGTGGTGCCGGTGCTGGGCAACAAGGGGGCGGGCAAGACGCACCTGCTGCACAGCATCAAGCACGGGAGCGGCGGGCAGTGGCAGTTGCTGGTCACGCCGGGGGTGTTCCAGAAGGACACCGACTTCCTCGAATACCTGCTGTTCCAGATCATCGACACGCTGCTCGGCGGGGGCAAGCAGAAGGGCTGCCGGCCGATGGAGTACGTCGGCGACCAGCTCGTGCGGCGGCAACTCGGGCTGGCCATCCGCGACATGCAACCGGCCGACAAGGTCGAACTGTTCCCGCCGCCGGGCCTGGGCCGGTGGGCGCGGCGGCTCGGGCTGGGCACCACCCAGGCGACCGAACGGGCCGAGTGGCTGATCGAGAACCTGAGCGGGTACGCCAACTTCGCCCGCGTGCCGATGCCGCTGACGCAGGCCCTCGACGGCGCCGGCCTGACCCCGCAGCGGGCCTACGATCTGTGCGCCGCCTACACCGCCCGCACCGAGCCGCACAACGCCGCCGGCCTCATCCGCCGCAACGTGCTGAACGGGTTCGCCAAGGCCGCACTGCTGAACGACGAGGCCGAACTGGCCAGCTTCCTCACCTACGGGTTCGCCGAACTCGACTTCAACGTGAAGCCGAGCCGGCAGGACCTGGTGCTGCAACTGTTCAAGGTGCTGACGGACGTGTTCCGCGGGCTGAAGATCCCCGTGGTGGTGGCGTTCGACCAACTGGAAGACCTGCTGCTCGCCCGCCGCAACGACGACGTGCACCGCACCGCCGAAGCCTTCTTCGCCGGCATCGTGCAGGTGATGCACCAGATCGACGGCCTGTGCTTCCTCATCTTCGCCGAGCGGGGGCTGTGGAACCGCTTCGTGCCGAGTTTGGACGGGTACATCCAGGACCGACTCAACAACCCGGTTCACGTCCCGAAGTTCGGCACCGTGAAAGCCCTACGGTTGGAAGCCCCGCCGGCCGAACTGGTCCGCCGGGTGGTGGAGGCACGCCTTCGGCCGGTGCTGGACGAACTGCCGAACGCGGCCGACTACCCCGGCCTGTACCCGTTCGCCGGCGAGCAGGTGGACCGCGTCGCCCGCACCGAGCCGACCCTGCGGGACATGCTGCAACAGTTCCGCCACCTGTTCGACCACATGATCTACGGCCCGGACGACGTGGCGCTGAACGAGCCGCGACCGCAAGGGAGCGGGGTTGAAGAGCCGCGACCGCACGGGAGCGGGGTGACGAACCGCATCAGCGACTTCGGCGACTTCCCGGTGGTGCCGCCGACGCGGGCCGAGGACTTCGGCAGTCTGCCGGTACCGGGCGGGGAGGCCATTCCGACCCCGCCGCCGGAGAGCCGCATCTCGGCCCTGCTCGGCGAGGAGGACGAGGCGGCGGAAGTGACATTCAAGAGCGTGGACGTGATCGAGAGTGAGAGCCCGTCGACTCTGGGCGAACCCGGCCCGCGAGGGCCGTGGGTGGCGCAGCCCGACACCGAGTTCCCCCTCACCCCCAACCCCTCTCCCACGGAAACCGACATCGTTCCGGTGTCGGGGGGAGAAGGGAGCACTACCACCCTCCTCACCGCCGCCGGCATGGCCGAGCTGTGGGACCAGGAGTTCCGCAGTGCCCGTCGCAAACTCGAACCCGAAGGCGCGCTGACCGGCGCCACCCGCGAGTTGCAGGCGGCGCTCGGCACCTTCCTCACCGCCTGCCACGAGCACGGGGTGAAGGTCGGCCCGTGGCGGCTGCAGCACGTCG
>CAYMHO010000339.1:0-7284 GCA_964390195.1 uncultured Fimbriiglobus sp.
GATCAAGGAGTTCGCCGAAGGCATCGCCCCGAACAAGGCGGTGGTGCTGAAGCGGCCGGGGATCGTGACGGACGCCCACGACCTGGGCCTGAGTGTGACAGTGTGGACCTGCCGCAGCGGCAGCACCGGCGAGTTCAAGGACGTGAAGGCGGAGATGACGCATTTGCTGAAGGAACTGAAGGTGGATGCCGTGTTCACCGACAACCCGGACCAGTTCCCGAAGTGACTGCTGGGAGCGCGGGCGTGCCGCCCGCTGTTTGAATTGCGTGCGGGACGCCCGCGCTCCCAGTCGAGGCGGCATCTACTTCCGGCCGACCCCCACCAGCATGTGCCCGAACGCCCGGCCGAGGGCGGTGCGACGTGTCACCCGCTCGACCAGCCGCATGAGCGGGCCGAGCTTCCACTTGTACGGCAGCGGCAACCCGGCCCCGCCCACCCGCTCGACGGTCAACTCGCCGCCGAGCAGGGAGCGGAACTCGTCCGCGTCGTACCGGTACACATATCGCACCGCCCCCGTGTGGCTGCCGGTGTCGGTCGCTTCCTTCCGCCACCCGCCACGCCGCTTTCCCACCGAGAAGTTGTGAGCCGTCACCACCGTCTTCCCCCCCGGCCGGGTGACGCGGGCCAGTTCCTGCACCACCTGCCGCCGCAGGTCCGGGGTGGGCAACTGCTGCACGGCGTTCGCGCAGCACACCCAGTCGAACGCCCCGTCGGCGAACGGCAGGCGGGTGAGGTCTCCCCGCACGTGCAACACCCCGTCGGTCGGGCCGGTGTCGCGGGCCACCCGCAACGACTCGGCCGACAGGTCGAACGCCACCACCCGCACCCCCGGCTTCCAGTACCGGCGGAGGGTCAGGCCGGTGCCGCACCCGGCGTCGAGCACCCGCTCGCCCGGCTGCGGACTGAGTTCGTCGGCGGCCGCCGCGATGCCGGCCATGTAGATGTCGTCGGCCTCCCGCGGGGCGTCGTAGGCGGCGGCCTGTTCGTCCCACTGCTCGGCCTCGGCGGCGGCGGTGGCCGCGTCCGGGGCGTCCGGCGGGAGGAGGGTGAGCACCCCGTCAGCGGCGGTGTAGCTGTCCCCGCACCGCGGGCAGAGCCAACGGCCGGGCAGTGGGAGCAACCGCGGGAGGGGCGAATCAGACGGGTGGGCGGGACAACGGAGGAGGGCGTTCAGGTCGGTCAAGGCGGTCGGCATCAGGGTGTCCGTTCCCTCGGGCGAAGCGTGTCCGGGCGACAAGCAACGGTACGCGGACTTACCGCATCGGACAACCCGGATGTGGGCGAATCGGCGGAGGAATCGCCGGCGCGCCCAAAACCGCCGCGCAGGCAACCGCCGTGCCGGCGGGTCGTTGACCCGGCCACCGTCACACCCCATACTCGCGGTACGCACCCGCCGGAACCGCACCATGTCGCCCGACGAACTGTCCGCCCGGCAGACCAACCTCGCCCCGCCCGCCGCCGACGACACCCGGCCCGGCCAGTTCTCCGGCGACACCAGCCAACTCACCCCGCCCACCGTGCTCGGACCGATCGCCGATCCGCCTCCGACAGCGAGTGTGGCCGGGTACGAGATCGTCGGCGAACTGGGGAAGGGCGGGATGGGGGTGGTGTACCGGGCGGTTCACAAGGAACTCGGCCGGCCGGTGGCGCTCAAGAGGGTGCGAGGCGAAGGGGCGGCCGACTCGCCGGAGGGCCTTCGGTTCCTGGCCGAGGCGGCGGCGGTCGCGGCCGTCAGCCACCCGCACGTCGTCGCCGTGTTCGAGTACGGGCGGTCCGGCGACCAGCCGTTCATGGTGCTGGAGCTGTGCGGCGGGGGCACGTTCTCGCAACGGCTGAAGGCGGCCGGGCGGATGGACCCGAAGACGGCGGCGGAGGTGATGGCGAAGATCGCGGAGGGCGTCGGGGCAGCCCACGCGGCTGGCATCGTTCACCGCGATCTGAAGCCGGGGAACGTGCTGTTCGACGACAAGGGCGAGCCGAAGGTGTCCGACTTCGGGCTGGCGAAGCGGGGGGCCGGCACCGACCTGACGCAGACGAACGCGGTCATGGGCACGCCGGCGTACATGAGCCCGGAGCAGGCGCGGGGGCAGACCAAGTTCGTCGGCCCGCCGGCCGACGTGTGGGCGCTCGGGGTGATGCTGTACGAGTGCCTGACCGGCCAACGGCCGTTCGCCGCCCACAGCCAGATGGACCTGCTCCAGCAGGTGATCTACGCCGACCCGCCGACGGTGCGGTCGGTGGTGAAGGCGTTGCCGAAGGACCTCGACCAGATCGTGCGGAAGTGCCTGAGCAAGGTGCCGCACGAGCGGTACGCGACGGCCAAGGAACTGGCCGCCGACCTGCACAACTGGCTGGAAGGGAAGCCGGTGACGGCCCGCCCGCCGGGGCCGGTCGTGCGGGCGGCCAAGTGGGTGCGGCGGAACCCGCTGCCGACCGCGCTCATCGCGGCCCTCGCGGCGGTGGTGGTGGCCGTCGGCGTCGGGGCGTACTTCTCCACCCAGCAGTTGGAGCGGGCGAACCAGGAGCAGGCCGGGCGGCTGACGGCGGAGGAGCAGAAGCGGGCCGAGGAGCAGGCTCGGCGGATGGGCGAAGTGCAGGCGGCGATGCGGCTGGCGATGCAGCGCGGGGCGGCAAAGGAGGCGGTGGCCACCTTCGACCGCATGACCGCCGACGGCCTGACGCCCACCGCCGAGATGCGACTCGACCGGGCGAAGGCGTCGTACTTCCTGGGCGAACTTGATGACGCCGTTGCCCGGCTGGCGGAGGTGGACCGCGACCGGTTGCCGGGCGAGCGGCGGGGCGAGGCCGAGTTGCTCGACGGCCTGCTGTCGCTGGGGGTGGACGACGCCCGCGGGGAGGCGAGCATCCGCGCCGCCCTCGTCACCGGCCTGCCGCCGGCCGACGCCCGGTTCGCCGAGGGGATGGTCGCCGACTCGACCGTGAAGGCGCTGGCCAAGTTCCGGGAGGCGTTCAAGGCCGACCCGACGCACGTCGAGTCGCGGGTGCTGGCGGCGGCGGCACTCGCCATCCTCAGCCGGTACGACGAGGCCCTCACCCTCATCGAGCAGACCCGCCCGCTCGCCCCGGACCACCCGTTCCTGCCGATCATCCAGTTGGTCGTCACCGGGCTGAACGGGGACAGGGTGAAGGTGGAGGAACTGATGGCCGACTGCCGCACCCGCTACCGCGACCCGAAGATGCTGGCCACCCTCGAATCGACCGCCCAACTGGCCGCGTTCATCCCCGAGGTGCGGAAGATGCTGTCCGCCTCCGCCTACGGGGGGGAGGTGAACTGGGTCAAGCTGATGAAGGAGCTCGGGCCGACCGGGAAGGTGGGCCGGCAGGCGGGGAACGTGCTCGACCGCAGCAAGCTGCCCACCCGCTCGTACAGCGGGTTCCCGCCGTGCTTCCGCCGCGACGTCGAGTTCTTTTTCGCCGAGGTGATCGCGTCGATGCAGGGTGAGGGGGTGGCCGGGTCGCTCATGGCCGGCATGTTCCGCCAGTGGTTCACGCACTTCAAGACGGACGGGGCGGTGTTCACCTTCACCGACGCGGCCGGGGCGGCCAAGGCCCGCGCCCGCCTGGCCGAGTTCCCGGAGGGCACCCTGCGGGTGTACTACGCCGTCCGCCTGTTGGAGTTGGCCAACACGGAGGAGAACAAAAGCGGGTGGGGGCCGACGGCCCGCGACGCATTTGTGGCGGCGGCCGCCGCCTACGAAGAAGCCGCCGCCACGCCCGGCGTGCTGGTCGAACCGGGGTTCGTGTACGAGTCGGCCGCCCGCTGCTACGCGCTGTCCAACCGGGCGATCGGCGGCGTCCGCGGGCCGGGGGCGATCAGCCGCAAGGCGGGTGAGATGATCCTCGCTCGCCTGCGGACGAATCCGCCGCCGCGGACCGAACCGCAGTTCCGCGCGCTGTACGACATCGCCGCCGTAGCCGGCGACCAGACGTCGGCGATGACAGTTCTCGACCAGTGGCAGAAGGCACTCGACAAGCCGACCCCGGAGTACGTGTACTGCCGGGCGAACCTGTTCACCCGCCTGGAGGCGTACGGGAACGGGCTGTGGTGGGCGGAGTACGGGCTGGCGATGAAGTTGAACGACGCCGACCGGAAGGCGCTGGTGGTCATCCGCGACCGCTGCCGCCGCGAACTGAAGATGCCCGAGCTGCTGCCGCCGCCCCGTAAGGCGGAGTGAGGGGGCCGGTCGTCCGCCGCGCGAGCGAGGGCCAGTTCCTCGGTTGGGTCAAGCGGGTGCGTCGGCGCAGCGCACCACCTGTTAGCCCGACGCGCGAGCGAGGGGCCAGCCGCTTGTGCGGACAGACGAGATGCGACTGGCGGCGGTTCGCTCACTGCACTTGGGCGAAGCGGTTGGTCCCTCGCTCGCGCGTCGGGCTAACAGGTGGCTGGCGTCGCCGCGTGACGTTGGCGGTCGCGGGTCCAGGGTTGCCGGGTTCAGCGGGGTCGCCACTTGCTGACGTAGTCGAACTCGAACTCCGACTGCGTCATTGCTTCCTCGGGCGTCTGATGCCGGGTGCGTGAGACGCACGCCCAATATTCATCGCAGGCGAACAGGAAGATGCTGGCGTCGGATTGGTATTGGCAGATCGCAAGGCCGGAGGGCATGAACCGACCGGCACCAGACGAGGTGGGTATCGGGTCGATGCACGCGAACAGAAGCACCTTGGCGCCGTCGATCGTGGGTGGGGGTGGGCGCACGGGCTAACACCTCAGATGATGGCCACTCGACGCCCCAACCTTCGACGTGTCAGAACGGCCCCGCCTCCCACGGCCCCGTAATCGCCAGGGTGATGCCCGGCGTTTGCAGGTTGGCGAACAGCCACTTGCCGCACGGGCTGAAGCACACCCCGCTCCACTCGGTACTGCGGTAGTCGCCGCGGAAGCCGTTCTTCTCCCCCCGCAGGCGGGTGATGTTCTCGGCGAACGCGAACAACCGCCCCTCGGGGGTGAGCACCTGCAGCCGCTGCCCCGGCCGCCCGCCGTCCTCGCACATCACCAGGCACCCGTTCGGGCTGGCGCACAGGTTGTCCGGCATGTTCAGCACGTCCCGGCCGGGCGACTCGAACAGGATGCGGAGTTTCTCGGTCGCCGGTGTGTACTCCCATACCTGCCCCTGGTCCGCGTTGCCCCCGGTGGTGCTGGTGACGAACAGCTTGCCGCCCGCGTAGAAGACGCCTTCCAGCCGGGCGAACGTGGTGCCGCCGAGCTTCTGCCCTTGCTTGTACACCCCCTTGCTGTCGGTCGTGTTCGGCGAGTGGGCGAGGTGCGGGTCGGCGATCGGCACCCACTTCACGTCGAACGTTGAACCGGGGGCCACCTTCTTCCGCACGTCGGGTCGGCCTACCACAGACAGCATTTCCAGCTTCCCGCCGTCGGCCAGCTTGCCGGGCGTCTTCGGGGTGAAGCGGTAGAACCCGCTCGGGTTGGTGTCCTCGGTCAGGTACACGCACCCGGTCGCCGGATCGACCGCCACCGCCTCGTGGATGAACCGCCCCATGTCCTTCAGCGGTTGCGGGTCGGTCGCCCCCTTCGCCCCGACCTCGAACACCCACCCGTGCTCACGCTCGTACCCGATCGGCTTCTTGTTCCCGTCCACGGTGGTCGGGTCGCCGACGTTCTCCTCCCCGCTCAGCCAGGTGCCCCACGGGGTCGGACCGCCGGAGCAGTTGTGCGCCGTCCCGCTCAGGCTGATGAAGCTGTCTTTCAACTCGCCGGTGGCGGTGTCGAACACCAGGTTGGTACACCCGCCGGGGCTGGACGGGTCGTACTGCGTGGTCGGCCCGCCGAACGCCTTCCCCCGCCCGCTGATCTCCTGGTTCCGCACCAGTGTGACCAGATCGCCGTCCGCCTTCACCACCGCCATGCCGTCGTGCGCGCCGGGTGAGGTGCCGCCGCCGGTGAGCAGTGGGTCTTTGTTCCAGGCGAAGGTGCGGTAGCGGAAGCCGTCGGGCAGTTTGATCAGTTCGAGGCCGGTGGCCTCGTCCCGCGCCGGGTGGAGCGGGCCGTACCCGCGGGCAGTGGTGCTGCCGGACGCGAGCCGGGCGGACAGGGTGGTGAGGCCGGCGGCGATGGCGCAGGCCCCGCCGACGAGCAGGAACGAGCGGCGGTCTGGGGTGGCGGAGGGCATGGTAGGGAAGGTGGCGTGCGGGGTGGGATGCAGACAGGATACCACACCGGTGGCGGGTGACACGGGGTTGTCACACGCGGCGGCACGCCTACCGTGTCTGTTTGCGTCCGCCCGTTCACCCCGAAGTCACGCCATGTCCGACCGCGTTCTGAAGCTGGGCATCCCCGCCGGGTCGCTCCAGGAGGCCACCGCCGACCTGTTCCGCAAGGCGGGTTACAAGCTCACCTTCGCCAGCCGCAGCTACTACCCGAGCATCGACGACCCGGACATCCACTGCACCCTCATTCGAGCGCAGGAGATGGCCCGGTACGTGCAGGACGGGTCGCTCGACTGCGGGCTGACCGGGCACGACTGGGTGGTGGAGAACGACGCCCGGGTGGAGGAACTGGCCGAACTGGTGTTCAGCAAGGTGAGCCGCCGGCCGGTGCGGTGGGTGCTGGCCGTGCCGAACGACAGCCCGATTCAGGGGCCGAAGGACTTGCAGGGCAAGCGGATCGCCACCGAGGTGGTGAACATCACCCGCAAGTGGCTGGCCTCTCACGGGGTGACGGCGAACGTGGAGTTCAGTTGGGGGGCGACGGAGGTGAAGCCGCCGAAGCTGGCGGACGCGATTGTGGAGGTGACCGAGACCGGCAGCAGCCTGAAGGCGAACAACCTGCGGATCGTGTGCGACCTGTTGCAGAGCACCACGCGGTTCATCGCCAACCCGGCGGCGGCGGCGGACGAGTGGAAGCGGCGGAAGATGGACGACCTGATCCTGATGCTGAAGGGGGCGATGGCGGCGGAGGGGAAGGTGGGGCTGATGATGAACGTGCCGAAGGATCAACAGGGGGGGGTGCTGGCGCTCATGCCCGGCCACACGCCCACCATCAGCGGGCTGAGCGACCCGAGCTGGGTGGACGTGGTGGTCATCCTGAGCGAGGAGGAGGTGCGGAACCTGATCCCGGCCCTCAAGCGGGCCGGCGCGACCAGCATCGTCGAGTTCCCGCTGAACAAGATCATCGACTGACGGCACTGCGTTTCGCACGGGTTGACTCGGGGTGTTACACTAGGGCATCTGACCGGAACGAGAGGGCGTGCGATGACCACTACCGATTTGGCTCCGTCGGCAACCGGATACGATTCACGGACGGTCGCC
>CAYMHO010000340.1:0-7215 GCA_964390195.1 uncultured Fimbriiglobus sp.
GCGGGTGAACGCCATCGGCTTCTTCTACGAGTCGCCGGAGGTGGGGGCGTTCCTGTGGGCGCTGGCGCGGGAGAACGACGGCAGCTTCGTCGGCATGAGCAAGCCGTGATTGTGCTGCATTATGCGGAGAAACGGCCTCAACCGAACAGGGCTTCCACCCATGCTCAAGCCAGAGCAACTTGCTGTCGCAACTCAGAACTACCTCGAGTGGTCGATGCTGGGGAACTGCGGGAGCGCGGCAAATAGTTCCCTTCTCCATTTCCTATTGCCACGCGGTCATCCACGGCTTTCGGAGTTACGGCCTGAACTAGCTCCGCGTGCTGGGTTCGGTACCGAACCACACCGCAACACCTGCTTGATCCCGGTGGCTGAAGCGTTTCACGGGAACCTGACTCGTTTGTTTTCGCTCCCGATGTCTCTGATGGGCATGTTCGCTCAGGGAAAAGCGTCGGTCACGAAGACGATGGGTACGCAGGAGACCACAAGCGAAACCTGGGCAAACACCAACGATATCTTCGTCGCCATGAGCGAATTGACCCCCAAATTCGGAGGGTGGTTTACTCACCTCATGGAGATGCAGATCGTGGCTTGCTGGACGGCATTCGAGACGTTAGCGGGAGACCTATGGGTTGCCGCTGTCAACGCACAACCGTCGCCGCTCGCCATGCTCTCAGGGAGTCGGACCCGAATTTCGAAAGGAAAGGGGAAGCGATCAGACGAGGCCAAGTTTTCACCCGATGAGAGCAATGCTCCACAGGATGACAAGGAGGTCAGCCTATCCGACATCATGCGACTCAGTCGCGGAACCTACGACATCAGCCACTGCATGGGCTCGCTGCTAAAACGGCGATTCAAGTTCACCTCGCTGTCAGGCATCCGGCGCGCATACGGCGCTGCCTTCGACCCGAAGCGACAACGAGAACTGACAGAGGTCTTGGACGGTGTTCTCGCCGACTCGTCGTTCGATGCTCTCTCGGCTGTGCGGAACTTGATCGTCCATAAGTCGGGGGTAGCCGATGACGACTACCTCGAAGACATGAAATCGGCCCCAGCCGCTCCCAAGTTGACTATTGGCCAGCGACTTTCGGTTTCTGGACGGCTGGTTTGCGACCTGATTGGCCCGGTCACTAAACAAAGTGTCGCCCTACTTCGGGCAGTTGATGCCTGGGTAGCCGCCGCCGGGGGCCGCTCTTCCGGGCGGGAACCTAACACACATGAGGCTCCCGCGTCATAGCTCCGACAGAAGCCCTGCAACTGGCCGGCGCGGTATTGGCTTGCGGAAGCTCTTCGCAGGCCGTCGCCCCACCAGCAGGTGAGATTGGTTGATGTGCAACCACCCGCCGCGGAGCGGCGGCAGACGTTAGCCAGGGGTGGAGTCGGCGAGCCGCAGGCGAGCGACGCAACCCCTGGAACCGAGGCGAAAATGGGACAAGCCCCGGAGGGGCGGCAGACATCGCTTCTGCCGCCCCTCCGGGGCTGGGGGTTTTGGATGGCCTGTCCAGGGGTTCCGCTCGCTTCGCTCGCTCCACCCCTGGCTAACATCTGCCGCCGCTCCGCGGCGTGGTCTGCCCCTTCACACCGGCCGTGTCTATTCCCGCCGTGGGTTGAGAGAATCACCGCACCGACCGTTTGCGGCCGGACGTTTCGGGATGCGTTCTGACGGACGAACCGGGTGGGTTGAGAGTGAGACCAACTCGGCGTGTGGTGGGAAGCCGACACCCTTCGCCCGAACTCGTTGTAGAACAACGAGTTCGACCTCTCTCCTGTCGGGGAGAGGTGGGGCAACTGGCGGTTCCGTCGAGCGTGCCGCCGGGGGCAATCAACCAGAGTAATCCCGGTGTAAAACGGACGAACCTCTTGCGGGGCAAGAGGTTCGGTTGAATCGGCTTCTGTTCTGCCGATCCGCGGAGTGTGTGTGGGTGCAAAGTGGTGGGACTGAGACTAACTCGTCCCACACACCCGCCTCAGTCGTCCGTCGCCGGGCCGCCGCCCAGGTCGGTGGTGCCCTCGCGGTTCACCACCACCGTCTGGCTGAACTTGACGATGCCCCACTCGGGGATGCGGACCTGCGGGGTCACGTTGATGACCATCCCCTGCATGAGCGGGGTGGTGTCGGTGGTGAGCAGGAACGGCCCTTCGGAAGAGTCCAGACCGACCCCGTGCCCGACCTCGGCGGCGGCGAACTTGGCGAACCCGGCCGCCTCCAGTTTGGCGTGGGCGGCCTTCGCCAGGTCGCCGACGGTCGCCTCCGGTTGCACGGCCGCGATCGCGGCGGCGGTCGCCTGCCGCACCGCCGCCGACACCTCGTCGTACTTGTAGGCGGTCCGCTCGTGCTTGGTCTTCCGCAGGGGCGGGGCGCCGAACGGCGAGCGGAAGGTGCGGGCGAGCGAACTGCAGTACCCCACCTCCGCCCCCCAGCGGACGAACAGCTTGCTCACCTCGGCGACCGGGCGGTCGGTGCCCGGTCGCAGGACGGCCGCCCCGCCGTTGTCGCCGAACGCCACCACCGACGGGAAGGCGGGGGTGCTCGCCCCGGCCCGCAGGAGCAGTTGGTCCATCTGCCGGCACAGTTCCAACTCGGTGTCGATCTCCCGCAGGATGGCGCGGAACATGAGCATCGCCCGCGCGCCGACCGACACCGCCTTGCGGATGGCGTCCACCTCGGACGGGTCCTTCGTCGTCCGCAGCTCTTCCACCCGCCCGTTGAGCGGTCGCAGTGGGGTCTTGCCGACCGCCTCCACGAGCCGGTGGAGGGCGGCCACCGTCAGGTGCTCGCCCTCCACGCCGACCGCCTTTCCGCCGGCGGCGCGGACGGCCTCGACGATGGCGGCCGGCAGGCCGACGGCCTCCGCCCGCGGCACCGCGGTGACTTCCGGCGGCACGTGCTTCCGCGACGGTACTCCCTCCTCTGGGAAGACGACGAACGTGCCTTTCGCCGACAGCACGACCGCCTCGGCCAGGTCCAGGCCGGTCAGGTAGCGGACGTTGGTCGGGTGGGTGATGAGGTAGGCGTCCACCTCGTCCGATTTGCTACCGCGGAGCAGTTGCGCTCTACGGTTGTGATAGAAGTCCACGCCGATCTCCGGTGGGCGACCGAGAGCCGACTGGTCGCGGGGTGGTGGGGATATAGAGTCGGTCCGATCGATGTATGAATCGTCGGCCGAATCGGGTACCTTCGGGTGGAATTCCCTCCCCCAGACGACTAACGTACCACCACAACGTGCGGTTCGCCCGGAGGGGCGGATGAGCGAGTTCGAGCACCTGTTGGCCGGCTGCCGTCGGCGGGAGCCGGGGGCGTTCGCCTCCCTGGTGGAGCGGTACCTGCCGCACGTGCGGGCGGCGGTGCGGCGGCGGCTGAACCGGCGGCTCCGCGCCCGCTTCGACTCGGCCGACTTCACCCAGAACGTGTGGGCGTCGTTCTTCCAGATGACCCTCGACCGGCTGGACGTGACGACCGAGGCGGCCCTGCTGGCGTACCTGTCGCGGATGGCCGAGGTGAAGGTGTTCGAGGAGGTCCGCCACCAGCACGCCCAGAAGGCGGACGTGCGGCGGGACGTGCCCTTGGGGGAGGTGCCCGAGCCGAGCGGGCGGGTGCCCACCCCGAGTGGCGAGTTGGCGGCCGCCGACCGCTGGGAGGCGCTCACCGCCGGCCTGTCCGCCCGCGACCAGGACATGCTCGGCATGCTCCGCGAGGGGCACACGTATCAGGCCATCGCCGCCCGCTTCGGGCTGACCCCCAAGACGGTGCAGCGGCTGATGGACCGGCTCCGCGACCGCGGCCCGACGGGGGACCACCAGTGACCCCGACCCTCGCCCCTCACGACCCGCCCGCGGTGGTCGCCGACGTGTACCGGCGGTGGGCCGCCGGCGAACCGGCGGACGCGGCCGCCGTGCTCGCCGATCACCCGGAATTGTGGCGGGACAAGCCGCTCGTCCTGGAACTGGCCTACGAAGAATTCTGCCTGCGGGCGGAGGGCGGCACCGCCCCGAACCCGGCCGCGTTCGCCGCCCGCTTCGGCCCGTTCGCCGACTCGGTCGCCCGCCTGCTGGCCGTCCACAGCGTCATCGGCCGACACCCGTCGATCGCCGCCGGCGGGCGTCCGGCGGTCGAACTGGCCCCCGGCCAGGCGGTCGGCGAGTTGCGGGTGGTGCGGCGGCTCGGCCGCGGCGGGTTTTCGGACGTCTACCTGGTGACCGACACCGCTACCGGCGGCCGCCCGCTGGTGCTGAAGGTGTCCACCCGCGGGGATCACGAGGCGACCACCCTCGGGCGGCTGACGCACCCGCACGTCATGCCCGTTTGGTATGCCCCGCGGGTGGGCGAGTTGCGGGCGGTGTTGTCCCCGTACCTCGGGCTGTCGACCGGTGAGACGCTGCTCGAACGGGCCGCCGCCGGCGACACCCCTTCCGCCGAATGGCTGCTGCGGGTGGCCTCCGACCGGCAGGCCGGCGATCCGGCCATCGACGACACGCCCGCCTTCCCCGTCACCCCGTCGCTCACTTACCCGCAGGCGGTGCTGCACGTCGCCGCCGCCCTCGCCGCCGCCCTCGCGTACTCGCACGGCAAGGGGGTCGCCCACCGCGACCTGAAGCCGAGCAACGTGCTGCTCGCCCCGACCGGCCACCCGTACCTGCTCGACTTCAACCTGGCCGAAGACGGGCGGGGCGGGCGGGTCGGCGGGACGGTCGCCTACGCCCCGCCGGAGGTGCTGGCCGCCCTCCGCTCGGGCGAGCTGAGCCTGTCCGCCGACTGGTTCTCCGCCGACGTGTTCTCGTTTGCCGTGCTGGCGTGCGAACTGCTCCTCACCCGCCACCCGTACCTGACCGCCGACACCCTGACGCAAGTGGACGAGGGCGCGGTCGCCCGGGTGGCGGGCGGCGCCGCGGCGGTGGCCTCCCGCCTGCCCGTCCCGCCGGCCGTCCGCCGGTTGCTCGCCCGCTGCCTGTCGGTGAACCCGCCCGACCGCCCGACCGCCGCCGAACTGGCCGGCGAGTTGGCGAAGGCGGTGGCCCCTCGCCGCCGGCGGGGGTGGGCGTGGGTGGCGGCCGCGGTGTTGGCGGTGGGCGGCGGAGCTGCGTGGGCGGTGTACGCCGCCGACTTGCCGCCGACCGCCCCGTTCGCCCGCGGGTGCTGGCTGGTGCGGCACGACCAACCGGACGCGGCCGCCGCCGCCTTCACCGAGGCGGAGGCGACCGACCCGAGCGGGCGGGCGGCCGAGTGGCTGGCGTACTGCCACGCCCGTTCGGGCAACCACCAGACCGCCCGCGAGTGCGGCGACCGGGCGGTGGCCGCCGGCCGGCACACGGTCGCGGTGTTCGCCAACCGGGCGGCCGCCCGGTTGGGCACCGGAGACCCGAACGGGGCGGCGGACGACGCCGGTCGGGCGGTCGGCCTGGATTCGAACTGCCGGGCCGCCCGTCTCACCCTGGCGAAGGCCAACTACCGCGCGCGGTCGAAGGTCGTGCCGGTCGATCGCGGCCTGCTCGACGCCCTGGAAGCGGCGGCCGCCGACGGGGCCGACCCGGCGGTGTGCGTGATCGTGGCCGAAGCCCGCCTGCTCGTCGCCCGCCCGACCGACGAGGACGTGGCCCGGTCGCTGGAGGCGGTGCGACAGGCGCGGCGGCTGGGCTACCCGCCGGAGAACCTGAAGAAGTACCGCACCCTGTCCGACCGGCTCGACCCGGACCAGTTCCAGTCGGCCCTCGACACCCCCACCGTCGCCCCGCCGAAGGACGCCCAGCCGTATCTGGTCCGCCCCGACTGGTGAGCCGCACGAAATCCCGACGCGATCACCCAACCCGCGGGAATGTCCCATCTTCTCACTTGACCACGTCTGACCTTCTCGTTACCTTCCCCTCACACCCAACGGAGTGACACCCAGACCGGCCGGCGCGTCGATGCCACCACCCCCGACGCCGCCCCGCCACCCCGCGCCGCCTGACCATTCGGTGGGCCAACGCCCCCGGACCATTCCACCGGACGCTATTCGTCCGCCGAACGCGCCAGCCCACGGACGGGTCCCTTCGACCGCGTTTTCGATTCGCTGACCTGACACCGACCCCCCCGAGTACGCCGTGAGCCTGCACGCGCGACCCGATCCCGGTCTGCCCTCCGGGCCGAACGGCCGCGTGCTGTTCCCGCCGGCGAAGGTGAACCTGTTCCTCGATGTCCTCGGCAAGCGGGCCGACGGGTACCACGACATCGCCACCCTGTTGGTGCCGGTGAGCTTGTACGACACGCTGGAAATCCAGCCGACCGGCGACGGCGAGTTGAAGCTGGAGTGCCACCCGGACACCACCCCGAGCGGGCCGGGGAACCTGGTGTGGAAAGCGGCGGAGGCCCTCCGGCGGGCGTTCCGGGTGACGGCGGGTGCGGCGATGCGGCTGACCAAACGCATCCCGCACGAGGCCGGGCTGGGTGGCGGGTCGAGCGACGCGGCGGCGGCCATCGCCGGGCTGAACGCCGTGTGGGGGCTGAACCGGAGTGTGGCCGAACTGCTGCCGGTGGCGGCCGAGGTGGGGTCGGACGTGCCGGGGTTCTTGGTGTGCTCGGCTCGCTCCGCGAGCGGCCGAACAGACCCGCTCGCGGAGCGAGCAGAACACGTCGGGGCCTGGTGTACCGGCCGCGGCGAAGTGGTGACGCCGATCCACGCCGGCCCGGCGGTCCACTCGGTGATCGTCAAGCCGCCGGTGGGGTGCCCGACGGCCGAGGTGTACAAGCGGTTCCGCCGGTCCGACAAGGTGGCCGACCAGCGACCGTTGATCGATGCGTTCGCCCGCGGAGATGTCGAGGAAATGGCCTTTTGGCTGCACAACGCCTTGCAGCCGGCCGCATTCGACTTGCAACCGCTGGTCCGCAAGGTATACGACCGCCTCACGAACTGCGGCCCGCTCGGCGTGCTGCTGAGCGGAAGCGGGGCGAGCGTGTTCGCCGTCGGCCGGACCGCCGCCGATGCCGCCGCCGTCGCCGCCCGGTTCGGCCGACACACGGACCCCGAACTCGCCGCCTGCCGGGTGTTCGTGGTCCGCACGCTGGGTGCCACCTGACTCGTCGCCTTCACACCTCGCACGCAAAGGAGTGCGCCGTGACCATCACCGAAGTCCGCATCAAGCTGTGCGAGCAGAACTCCGAGCGGCTGCTCGCCTTCTGCTCGGTCACGTTCGACAACGCGTTCGTGGTGCGAGACCTGAAGATCATCGAGGGCACCCGCGGGG
>CAYMHO010000341.1:0-7149 GCA_964390195.1 uncultured Fimbriiglobus sp.
GCGGGGAGACGCACCACAGCCACGGCACCGAGTACCCATTCGTGGTGCTGTCTGGGAAGAACGCCAAACTGGACATCCGCGGCAAGTACATCCGCCTGCCGAACTACGGCGAGGTCGGGCACAAGACGCTGGGCAACTGGTACACCACCCTGCTGAACGCCCACGGCAACCCGGTCAAGCACTACGGCGACCCGGACCCCGGCCTCGCCCGCTTCGGCATCGACCAGACTGGGGCCATCAAGGCGTTCTTGGGTTGAGCTTCAGCGGCCGCGGCTGGCGGTGTTCGCTCGGCCCGGACCCTTCGTCGTCGTGCCCGCCGCGCCCCTCGAGCGGGGCGTCCGTCATGGGAACTTGCAATGCGCCCCTCGGCTCGTCTGCGTACCAATGTCGCGTGCCACTGGCTTCTGTCGGTCGTGGTGACCGCGGCTTGCCTGTCGGGCGTCGATGCGGCTGACGATCGCGAGGCGGCCTTCGGGCGCGTCGTTGCTCCGTTCTTCGAGCGGTACTGCACCGACTGCCACGGGCCGAAGCGAAACAAAGGGGACGTGACGCTCCACACCCTGCGGGCCGACGTCTCGGCCGGGGCCGGCCCGAAGGGGTGGGACCGAGTATTGGAGATGGTCGAGCGGGGGATGATGCCGCCGGAGTCCGAAGAACAGCCGAAGGCCGACGACCGCAAAGCGGTGGCCGGGTGGATTCGGGCGGCCCTCCGGGATGAGGCGCGGAAGCCGCGGGGGCCAGAAGACGCGCCGCCGTCCCACCTGCGTCGACTGACGAACGTCGAATACCAGAACACGATGCGAGACCTGCTCGGCTTCGAACTGAAGCTGGCCGACGACCTGCCGAAGGACCCGTTCAAGCCGTACACGTTCACGAACACGGCCGAGTTCATGCGGCTCGGGCCGGAACAACTGGACGCCTACCGGGAGGCAGCCCGGCGGGCGATGGCGAGCGCCATTGTGGACCCGGTGAAGCCCAAGCCGTTCAAGAAACGCCAGGAGTGGAAGCCGTCCCCGTCCCCGCTCCCCACCGACCAACTGGAACCGAATCACCTCGGCGTGTGGGGCGGGACCGGGCGGTTCAGCGTGTCCCACGGCACGACGCTCACGGACCTTCCCAAGACGGGAGCATTCCGAATCCGTTTCCAGGCGTCGGCGATCTTCCCGCCGGGCGTCACAGAGATGCCGCTACGGCTGGTGATGGGTGAGGACCTCAACCACAACAGTTCGACCCGCCGCGTCGAGCCCGTGGGCACGGTGCGGTTGAAGGCGGGTGACAAGCCGACGGTGTACGAACTCCGCGGGCGGTTGGAGAACTTTCCGGTCGAGACCAACCGCCAAACGAAGGGCAAGCCGCAACCCGACGCCGTCACCATCACCCCGCAGAACCTGTACGACGACGGCACGCTGAATGACGAGAACGGGTTCCGCAAGCCGCGGATGCGGGAGTTCCCCATCGCGGTCATCGACTGGCTGGAGTTCGAAGCCCCGCTCGCCGACGTGTGGCCGCCCGAGCACCACGCGCGCATCCTGTTCGACTCGCCCCGCCGGGACTCGGACCCGGACGAGTACGTCCGCCAGGTGCTGCGGCGGTTCATGTCCAGGGCCTTCCGCCGACCGGCGTCCGACGACGAGGTGGCCCGCTTCGCCAAGATTTACGCCACACTGAAGCCGGAACTGAAGACGGTCGAGGCCACGCTACGGGAGACGCTCGCGCTGGTGCTCGTGTCGCCGCAGTTCCTGATGCACAACGGCACCCCCACCACCCCGGGGGAGATGCGGTACGCCTTCGCCAGCCGGTTGTCTTTCTTCCTCTGGGCGAGCACCCCCGACGACGAACTGCTGGAGTTGGCCGCGAAGGGCGACCTCGACAAGCCCGCGGTCATCGAGAAGCAGGTTGAGCGTATGCTGGCCGACCCTCGTTCGGACGACTTCGTCCGCGAGTTCAGCCGTCAGTGGCTGGGCCTGGACAAGGCGCGGACGGTGCCGATCAACCGCGACCTGTTCCCCCGCTTCCTGTATTACGTGCCGCTCGGCGAACGGGCCGGCACCGAGGAGCCGTACCGCCCGACTGTCCGCGACCACATGATCGACGAGACGAACGCCTTCGTCGCGCACCTGATCCGGGAGAACAAGAGCGTCTTCAACGTGGTCGATTCGGACTTCGCCTGCCTGAACCAGCCGCTGGCCGCGCACTACGGGGTGCCCGGGGTGAAGGGCGACCAGATCCGGCCGGTGCCGGTGAAGGCGGAACACCGCCTGGGCGGGCTGCTCACTCACGGGTCGGTGCTGATCGGCAACGGCACCGGCTCGGCCCCGCACCCGATCTACCGGGCGGTGTGGCTCCGCGAGGCGATCTTGGGCGAAGCGGTGCCGCCCCCGCCCGCCGACGTGCCCGCCCTGTCCGACTCGGCCGGCGCGTCCGCCGAGAAGGCGACCACCATCAAAGACCTGTTGGCGAAGCACCGGAAGCAGCCCAGTTGCAACGCCTGCCACGCCCGTCTCGACCCGTGGGGCATCCCGTTCGAGCAGTACAACGCGGTCGGGAGGTTCCAACCCAAGGTGCCCAAAGAGGGGACGCGGGTCAGCCCGTTCAAGACGGCCACGCACAAAGATCTGGACGGGTATTCGGCCTACCTGACCACCCTGAACACCGTGCCCGTGCAGGCGGACGCGAAGGTGCCCGGCGGGCCGAGCGTTAACGGGATGGATGAGCTGAAGGCGTACCTGCTGAAGGAGCGGAACGGCGACGTCGCCCGCAACGTGCTGCGGCGGCTGTACGCCTACGGCCTCGGCCGCGAGCTGACGTGGCGTGACCGCTTCGCCGTCGAGGACATGCTCGCCGCCGTCGGCAAGGGCGGGTACGGGATGAGGGACATGATCGAGGTCATCTGCCGGCACGAGTCGTTCCGTCTGCCGACCGAAGGGAGGAAGTAGCCATGACCACCCGCCCGTGGCACATGAACCGCCGCGAACTGCTCCGCGGGGGCGGCGTCGCCCTGGCCCTGCCCCTCGTCCAGGCGATGGGCGCGGAAAGACCCGGTTCGGGTCAGCCCGCCCGCCCGAAGCGGCTGCTGGTCAGCTACTTCGCCTACGGGGCGTACATGCCGAACGCGGTGAACGGCGTGCCGGACGCGATCGACAAGCCGCACGACGAGTGGAGCTGGTGGCCGTGCAAAGACCCCGGCCCGCTCACGTTCAACAAGTCGGCCGAGCCGTTCGCCGACCTGAAGGAGCACGTCAGTTACCTGCGGGGTCTGGACCACGCCGGCGGTTGGACGATGGGCGGGCACAGTTCGGGCGACGTGTTCGCGACCGGTGCCGACATGACCAACACGGAGAAGCAGAACAACATCTCCATCGACCAGGTGGCGGCCAACAAACACGGGCACCTGACGCGGTACGCCTCGCTGACGCTCGGCACCGAGGGCGGCACCGGCTCGTACGGCATGACGAAGACCCTCTCGCACCGCGGGCCGGGTCGCCCCATCCCCGCCCTGCACAAGCCGAAGGACATCTTCACCCGCCTGTTCACCCCCTATGAGGGCGACTCGGTGGAGGCAGTGCGGGCGCGGCTGAAGCGGGAGGCGAGCGTGCTCGACCTGCTGGCCGAGAACACCCGTGACCTGAACGCCCGCCTCGGCCGCGAAGACAAGGCCACGGTGGACGAGTACCTGGAGTCCGTGCGGGCGATCGAGAAGCGGGTGGAGCGGGCGAACAAGTGGACCGAGCAGCCGCTGCCGAAGGTGGACGCGAAGGCGGTCAACCTGGACGCCCCGCAGACCGACCCGAAAGAGTACATCCGCTGCCTCTACGACCTGATCTTCCTCGCCTTCCAGACCGATTCCACCCGCTTCGCCACCCTCATGCTGGAGAGCGAGTACTCGCAAGACAGCCCGACGTGGAATTACGCCACGCTCGCGCTGGGCTACAAAGGGGCGACGCACGACCTCTCCCACAAGCGGCCGGTCGAATCCGGCCACTGGGACCGCTGGCGGGCCGAGCAGCACGCCTACTTCCTCAAGCGCCTGCGGGACGCGCGCGAGGGCGACGGCTCCATGCTCGATCGCACCCTGGTGCTGTGGGGGTCCGCACACCCGCACGCCGCACACAGCGCGAAGAACTACCCGCTGCAACTGGCCGGCGGCGGGGCGCTCGGCTTCAAACACGGCCGGCTGCACGCCTTCGAAGGGAAGAAGAAGGTGCCGCTGGCCAACCTGTTCGTCACCATGCTGAACGCCCTGGACGTGCCCGCCGAGAAGTTCGCCGACAGTACCGGCGCGGTGACCGACCTGACCGCCTGAGCCGAGTGTGGGGAGGGTCAGTTCATGAGCGTGCGAAACCCGTTGCGAGTGCTGGTCGTGATCGCAGCACTCGCCAGTTGTTCGGCCACAGTCGCCGCCGACAACCCGAACGTGGTGTACGTCCTGGCCGACGACCTCGGGGACGGCGACCCCGGGTGCTACAACGCGAAGTCCAAGATCCCCACTCCGAACATCGACCGGCTGGCGAAGGAGGGCGTGCGGTTCACCGACGCGCACTCGCCGTCAGCCGTGAGCACGCCCACCCGGTTCGCCCTGCTCACCGGCCGGTACGCGTGGCGTACGAAACCCCAGCGGAACGGCATCGGCCGGTACTCGCAACCGCTCATCGCCGAGAAGCGGTTCACCGTCCCCGCCATGCTCCGCGAGCAGGGTACTGCAAGGCGTCCGCCCTGTACGGCCGGGTGAAGGTTCAGCCCGCCCCGAAGGACCTCGGCTTCTACCAGCCGATCCTCGATCTGGCGGTGGAGGCGTTCGGCGAAGACCGCCTGGTGTTCGGCAGCGACTGGCCGGTGTCGGAAGCGACCGCGGACTACGCCGCCGTGATCGACCTGGTGAAAGGGTTCTTTGCCGAGAAAGGGCCGGCCGTTTCGTACCGGGTGTTCTGTCACAGGGCGTCTTGAAACTGGTGAGCCGGTTCGTGTAGGACGGCGGGCATGACACGCAAGCCATACCCGACCGACCTGACGGACGAGCAGTGGGGGCGGCTCCGCCCGCTGCTGCCGTCCCCCAAGTCCGGCACCCGCAAGGGCGGGCGGCCGGCGGCCGACACCCGCGAGGTGGTGAACGCCGTCCTGTACCTGCTGCGGGCCGGCGGGTCGTGGCGGCTCCTCCCGCACGACTTCCCGTGCCGGCAGTCGGTGTACACCCGGTTCCGCCTGTGGCGGCTGGCCGGGGTGTGGGAGCGGGCGCACGCCGCCCTCCGGGAGGAGGTGCGGGTGGTGGCCGGGCACCCGCCCACCGCCGAGACCCTGCGGGTGGACAGCCAGACGGTGAAGACCACCCGCCGCGGCGGCCCGAACGGGTACGACGGGGGGAAAAAAGGCGGTCGGCCGCAAGCGGTTCATCGCGGTTGACTCGCTCGGGCTGGTGTGGGCCCTGCTGGTCACCCCGGCCCGCGACCAAGACCGGGTCGCCGGGCAGTGGCTGCTGGCGGCCGCCCGGCGGTGGCTGCCGCGGGTGCGGGAGGTGATCGCGGACAGCGGGTTCAGCAAGCGGTTCGTCCGCCGGGTGCTGCGGTGGAAGGTGACGATCACCGCCAAGGCGGCCGACGGGTTCCGGGTGCAACCGCGGCGGTGGGTGGTGGAGCGGACGTTCGCCTGGTTGGGGCGATTCCGCCGACTGGTGCGGGATTACGAGCGGTTGGCCGCGACGCTGGCCGGGTGGCACTGGGTGGCGGCGGTCATCCTCCTGTTGCAACGCCTCGCCACCCTGGCCGAGAGTTCATAACAGGCTCTAGCAGGGTGCTGAAGAAGTGGTCCTGCTCCCCCGCGTCCCCGTTGTTTCGGCGGCGGTGGGTTCGGGACCACTCTGCTTCAGTTGGGCGGGTGAGCCCGCCGTCCCCTCACCCCGCCGGGACCAGCTTCCTCATCCGCACCAGGTTGTACGCCGCGGCCGCCAACTCCGCCATCTGCCGCAGCTTCCACCGCCCCACCCACCGGCTCCGCGCCAGACCCGCCACCGTCTTGATCCACCCGATCCCCACCTCAATCTTCTTCCGGCACCGCTGGCTCAGCGTGTCGCCCTCGCTGCCCAGGCGGGCCTGCATCCGCCGCCGCGCTCGGATGTCCGGGATCTGGTCCTTCTGCGGCACCGTCTTCGGTCCCGCGGCGGCTTCACGATCGGGACGTGCGGGGTCACCTTCCGCCGCTCCAGTTTGCGTAAGCACTCGCCCGCGTCGTACCCCTTGTCCGCCCCGAGCGTCGTCGGCCGCAACCGGTGCCGCCGCTTGGCCCGCGTCAGTAGGTCGAGCGCCGCCTGCCGCTCGGCCGTCCCGTTCGCCTCCGACACCGTCACCCCGACGATCAACCCGTGCCGGCTCTCCGTCAGCAGGTGGCCCATGTGCGACAGCTTCGCCTCCTGGCCGATGCCCTTGCGGTACAGCCGGGCCTCCGGGTCGGTGCGGCTGGCGTGCGTGTCGTTCGACCGCTTCTGCCCGCGGAAGTCCACCTCCGGGTTCCGCGGCTGGAAGGCGTTCCCGTCCGCGTCCCCCGGCGGCTCGTCCTTCGGGCGGAAGCTCTTGGCCGCGGCGAAGCTCTCGATCAGCGTGCCGTCGACCGAAAAGTGCTCGCTGCACAACCCGTGAGTGATCGCCCGCCCCACCACCGCGTCGAAGAACACCTGGGTGAGGCGGTGTCCCTCCAACCGGTCGCGGTTCTGGCTGAATGTGGTCGCGTCGAACGCCTCGTCGCTCGGTTGCAGGTCGAGGACCCAGCGGAACAGCAGGTCGGTGTCGATCCGCTCGCACAACTGCCGCTCGCTGCGGATCGAATACAGGGTCATGAGCAGGAGGGCCTTGAGCAAACGCTCCGGGGGCACGCTCGGCCGCCCGATGCGGCTGTACGCGGCGGTGAACCGGGCATCCATCGATGTCAGGATGGCATCGACCCGCCGCTTCACGTCCCGCAGTGGGTGATCGGGCCGGATCCGCTCTTCGACCGAGAACACGTGGAACAGGGGTGGTTGACGGCGGCCTGGGTGACGGGCGACACGGTGTACGGGCACGACGGCAAATTCCGGCGGTTCCTGGAGGTGAACGGGCAGGCGTACCTGCGGCGGTGCCGTCCAACCAACCGCTGTTCGACGGGCAGTTCCGCTCGACGGTGGGG
>CAYMHO010000342.1:0-3926 GCA_964390195.1 uncultured Fimbriiglobus sp.
CCGGCGGCTTGCGGTACTTGTCTTCCGGCGGGTTGTTGTACCGGGCCTCGTCCGGCGGCGGGTTGAACTCCTCCACCTTCGGCTGGGTGAAGTCGTACTTCTTACTCTGGTTCCACTGGCAGCCGACCGCCGACGCGACGCCGGCGACGACCAACGCGAAGTACACCCGGCGCATCCCGCACCCCCCTGCCCCGCCCGCGGTCCGTGCCGGCGGTTGTGGGCGATCAGATACCACGGCCGACGACGGGTGCAATGGCATTTCCGGGCGGCCGCGGGCTGGTCTCAGTCTCACCACTTCTCACACCACCACTTCGTGACCGGACGAAGACGGAACCATTCCGGTGCGAATTCCGTCGGACTGCTTGCCGCCGACATTCCCATCTGCTACACTCCTACTGAGACTCGATCTCAGCACCCCGCCGCCGGTCGCAACTCCCATGCTCATCCCCTTGGACATGCTCCAGCCCGGTGAACGTGCCGAGGTGGTGGAAGTTTCCGGTGACGCCGCCTGGGTGTGCCGGCTGGCCGAGATGGGTCTGCGGGAAGGTTGCCAGTTGACGGTACTGCAGCCCGGTTCGACGTGCTTGCTGAAAGTGGCCGACTGCCGGCTCTGCCTGCGCGGGGGCGAGGCGACGCAAATCCTTGTCACGCCGGTGCCTGCGTAACATGACCCTGGCCGAACTGACCGCCGGCGACCGCGGGCGGGTGGAGCAGATCAGCGGCGACCCGGCCGTCGTCCAGCGGCTGTACGAACTCGGCCTCCTCGAAGGGGAAGAGTTCGAATTCCTCGGCTTCGCCCCGCTCGGCGACCCCCTCGAACTCCGCGTCGGCAACACTCGACTCAGCCTCCGCCACGCGGACGCCGCCGGGGTGGTCGTCACGAGATTGTGAACCGGCGGCATGTGCCGCTAAGTTGCCAGCACCCAGGCGGCACACGCCGCGGGTTCACCAAGAATCCCTCCCATGTCCTCCCGCCCGCTCACCGTCGCATTGGTCGGCAACCCGAACACCGGGAAATCGACCTTGTTCAATGCCCTTTCCGGGTTGCGACAGCACGTCGGCAACTACCCGGGCGTGACGGTGGAGATGAAGAAGGGGCACTTCACCCACGGCGAAAAGCGATTCGATCTCATCGACCTGCCGGGAACCTACAGCCTCGCCGCCCGCAGTCCGGATGAACTGGTCGCGGTCGATCTGTTGCTCGGGCGTCGCCCCGAAGAGCCGCCGCCGGATGTCATCCTGTCCATCGTCGATGCCAGCAACCTCGACCGCCACTTGTACCTGACGACACAGGTGATGGAACTCGGCGTGCCGGTGGTGCTGGCGGTGAACATGATCGACGTGGCGGCGTCGCAGGGCGTGAGCGTGGACGTGGTGAAACTGTCCGCCGCGACCGGCCTGCCGGTCGTGCCTGTCCAGGCGAACAAGGGCACCGGGCTGACCGAGTTGAAAGCCGCCCTGCTGAAGGCCGCGGACGGGCGACACGCCCCGAACGCCCCCGCCCTGCCCCAACAGCTCGAAGTCGAAGCGGACGCCATCCGCGTGGGGCTGAGTGGCACGGTGCCGACGTTCCTCGCCCGCCGTCTGCTCCTCGACGTGAACGGGGCGACGGAAAACTGGTTCGTCGGCCAATCGGGCGAGCCACTCCGTCAGCGGGTGATCGAGGCCCGCAAGCGGCTGGCCGACGCCGGCTGCCCGGTGCCGGCGTGCGAAGCCAAAGCCCGCTACGGGTACATCCGCACCGTCACCGCCGCGGCGGTGAGCAAGCCGGCCGTGCGGCCGAAGAGCAAGAGCGACCGCCTCGACCGGGTGCTGACGCACAAGGTGTGGGGCACGCTCACGTTCTTCGCCGTCATGTTCCTCATGTTCATGAGCATCTTCTCGGCCGCCGCCCCGCTCATGGACCTGATCGAAAAGGGCTTCGAGAGCGTCGGCAAGGCGGTCGAAGGGGTGATGTCGCCCGGCCCGCTGCGGTCGCTGATCGTGGACGGGGTCATCGCCGGAGTCGGCGGGGTGCTGGTGTTCCTGCCGCAGATCCTCATCCTGTTCGCGTTCATCGCCGTCCTCGAAGACTGCGGGTACATGGCCCGGGCGGCGTTCCTCATGGACCGCCTGATGAGCCGGTGCGGCCTGAGCGGCAAGTCGTTCATCCCGCTGCTCTCCAGCGTGGCCTGTGCCGTACCGGGGGTGATGGGCACACGGGTGATCGAGAACCGCCGCGACCGGCTGGCGACCATCCTCGTCGCCCCGCTCATGTCGTGTTCGGCCCGCATCCCGGTCTACTCGCTCATGATCTCGCTCTTCCTGGGCGACCCGCCGGACGGGGCCGGGTGGGGGGAGCATGTGCTCTCCTGGCTGGCGAAGGCCGGAGTGATGTTCGGCATGTACCTGATCGGGTTCGTGCTCGCCCCGGTGGTGGCGTGGGTGCTCCGCAAGACCGTGTTGAGAGGCGAACGCAGCCTGTTCGTGATGGAGTTGCCGGCGTACAAGCGGCCGTCGCTGAAGACGGTCGGCATTCGCGTGTTCGACGCCGGCTGGCAGTTCCTCAAGCGGGCGGGCACGGTCATCTTCGCCGCGTCGGTCGTCATCTGGGCGCTGCAGTATTTCCCGAATGCCGATGCCGGCGGGACCGGGTACGAGCCGACCGTCGCCGCCGCCGAGAAGGCCCAGGAGGACGCCGAGGAGGAGTTGAAGCAGGGCGAGGCGGAACTGACCGACGAGAGGAAGGAGGAACTGAAGGCGGAAGGGGAGAAGCGGAAGAAGGAGGTTCAGCGGCTGAAGGCCGAGTGGCAGGAGCGGAGCCTGCTCGGACAGGCCGGGCACGCCCTCGAACCGGCGTTCGCCCCGCTCGGCTGGGACTGGAAGCTGGGCATGGCCACGCTCGCCAGCTTCCCCGCCCGCGAGGTGATCGTCTCGACCTTGCGGATTCTGTACCAGGCCGACGAGCCGGAAGAGGGGGCGAAGGCCGACCCGCTCGCCGAGTCGGTGGCGAAGGACTGGAGCGGGAGCGACGTGCGGGGCAAGTACAAGGTGCCGGTCGCCCTGTCGGTGATGGTGTTCTTCGCCCTCTGCGCCCAGTGTGCCAGCACCCTGGCGGTCATCCGCCGCGAGACCCGCAGTTGGCTGTGGCCGCTGTTCAGCTTCGCATACATGACCACCCTGGCATACCTCGGCGCGCTCGTGGTGTTCCAGATGGGCAAACTCGTCGTGGACGTGATGTCATGACCCCGGAACTGTGGCTGGTGGGCGGCATCGTCGCGGCGGCGGCGGTGTACCTGGGAAGGGTGGCGTGGCGAACCTTCGCCGGCACCCGGAACGGGTGCGGGTCGGGGTGCGGGAAATGCGTGACGCCAACGCCGGAGGCGGTGGCGAAGGGGCGGGTGAGTTTGCCGCAGATTTAGGCGAACACCGACCGCAAGGTCGGCGGGTGGCCGAGTACGCCACCTGAGCACGCCACCCACGGCCCTCGCCGGCCGGGTTCGCCCGGAATGACTTGCCCTCCCTTCCGCCGCCGCTAGAATCCTATTTTTCCCATGAAGCGGAACCGGAGCGGCACGTCATGGCACACAAGAAGGGTCAGGGGTCGGTCAAGAACGGGCGGGACTCGACCTCCAAGCGGCGGGGCGTGAAGAAGTACGCCGGCGAGACGGTGACCACCGGCAGCATCATCATCGTTCAGTGCGGCACCAAGTGGCACCCCGGCGCGAACGTCAAGCGGGCGAAGAACGACTACCTGTTCGCCCTGTGTGACGGCACCGTGTACTTCTCGTCCGAGGGGCGGAAGGTCAACGTGCAGCCGATCGAAGAAGCGGCGAGCGCGTGAGTCAAGCGGATGGCGAACCGGCGGCGTGAGCCGCCTGGGGGGGGGGCGGCCCCGGCGGCGCCCCCCGCATTAACCCCCAAGGCCACAGCCTGAGCGGGGGGGT
>CAYMHO010000342.1:3936-7146 GCA_964390195.1 uncultured Fimbriiglobus sp.
CCCGTGAGCCGCCTGGGTGTTCTGCACCCGGGCGGCTCACGCCGCCGGTTCGCGTTCATTCCGACTCCCCGCAGACCTGATAGCGGAAGTTGCCGATCTCCAGTTCGTCGCCCGCCCGCAACCGCCCCTCCGTCACCTTCTGCCCGTTGATCTTCACCCCGTTCGTGCTGCCCAGGTCTCGCACCACCAGGTAGTCGTTCACCTGTGCCAGGCAGCAGTGGCGGCGGGACACCTTTTTCGAGTTCAGTTGCACGTCGCACTCGGCGTGCCGGCCGAACAGCAGGACGGGCTTGTCGAGCAGGATGCTCGGGCCGTCGGAGAGTGACAACAGCATGACGGGCATGGGCGTCCGCACCGGGTGATCGCTGCCAGTTTACTTCGGCCGGGGTAGATCGGCGGGCGGATTTTTCACCCGCGCCACGAACGCCTTGAAGTCGTCCCGCCCCCGCAGGGCGTCCAGGTCGGTGTCGGTGCCCAAGTGGTCCACCCGCTGGCGGACGCGGAAGTAGTGCCTCTCGACCAGCTCGTTCAGCAGGGCCACCGCCTTCGCCGCGTGCCCGTCGGCAGCCGCCGGCCGACGGCCCGCGGCCACCGCGTAGGTGCACGCCACGTTGTACACGGTGTCCCACTGCCGCCGCTGCCGGCCGGCGGTCAACAGCCCCTCCGCCTCGGACTCGAACGCCAAGGCGTCGTCCGCCCGCACCCGCTCGACCAGTTTGGCCGAGTTGCGAAAGGCGTCCAACCCGACCAGCCACTCCAGGTTCGGGTTCTCGCGGAGCATCTCGTCGATCAACTTGTCGGCCGCGGCCGTGAGGGCGGCGGCCTCGGCCGTCTCGCGGAGGGCGGTGTGCTCGACGGCCAGCAGGCGGAGGGCCTGGAACTTTTGCAGCCGGTACGGGAACGCCTTCGGGTACACCTTCAGCAGGGCGTCGAACTGGTCCACCCCGGCCCGCATCTGCTTCACCCCCTCCCGCCGGCGGTCGTCGGCGGCGGCCGCCATGGTGATCAGGTACCCCCGCTGGATGGTGACGATGGCTCGGGTTTGGGCGCTCTGGTCGCGGGCGCGGGCGGAGGTGGCCGGCATCGCGGTCAGGCCGTCGAGCACCTCCCCCGCCTCCTCGTACTTGGCCGCCGCCGCCGGCGGGTCGCCCCGGGAGAAGTCGTATGCCGCCCCGACGGTGAGGGCGAAGGCGAGTGCCACCCGGTACTCGTACCCGGCGTCGGCCGACGTGCCCACCTCGCGGGCCTGTTCGAGCATCGGCCCGACCAGCCGCTCCCCCTTCGTGCGGTCGGCTTGCAGGTAGAAGTAGCCGAGCGCCGCCCGCGCCTCGACCGCCCGCAGCTTGTACCGCGGCGAGTCGGGCGACCGCCCGCGGGCGGCGTCGGCCAACTCGACCGCCCGCGTGTACTCCTGCAGGGCGTCGGCGTACTGCGCCCGCAGGGCGGCCGCGTTGCCGGCCAGCGAGTGCACCTCGGCGGCCGCGGCCAGGTACTCCGGGTCGTCCGGGAACTCGGCCGTCAGCCCGTCGTACACCCGGCCGGCGGCGGCCGTGGCGTCGGCCGACTTCCCCATCTCCCCGAGCATCAGGTACGCCCCGGCCAGCCGCGTGTACGCCTTCGCCGTCTCCCGCCGCAGTTGCGGGTCGGTCGTGTCGTCGCCGGTGAACCCGTCGAAGAAGGCCACCGCCTCTTCCAGCACCTGCCGCCGCTCGTCCTGCAGCGCCGGGTCGGTCGTCCACCGCTCGCTCCCCACCCGGGTGACCATCTGGTCGACCGCCGCGATCGCCTTCTCCAGCCGCGCCTGGGCCAGCTTCCGCTGGTGCTCGGCCTCCGCCTTCTGGTTGTCCGCGTTCTGCCGCTCGGCCGCCAGCCGCACGTTCGCCACCGCCGTCATGAGCAGGGCGATGAGGACGACGACGACGGTGCCGGCGAGCAGCGCCGGCCCGCCGACCGTCACCGCCGCCAGCAACGGGTTCCGCCGCACCCACCGCCAGCCGCGCTCGACCGCCGACACCGGCCGGGCGAGGATCGGCTCACCGGTCAGGTACCGCTTCAGGTCGTCGGCCACCGCCCCGGCCGACGGGTACCGCTTCCGCGGGTCCTTGGCCAGGCACTTGACGGCGACCGTTTCCAGGTCGCGGGGGAGTTTCGGGGTCAGCCGCGACGGCGGGACGGGCTCGTCGTTCATCACCTGGAGGACGGTCTCCAGGGCGGTCGCGGCGCGGAACGGCGGGCGGCCGGTCAGGCACTCGTACAGGACGGCCCCGAGGGCGTACACGTCGGCCGGCGGGCCGACGTCCTTCCGCCCTTCGGCCTGTTCCGGGGACATGTAGCTGGGGGTGCCGAGGATGGCCCCGGTGGCGGTCAGCCCGCTGGCCGAGTCCTCCTTGCGGGCCAGCCCGAAGTCGGTCACCTTCGGCGAGCCGTCGGCGTCGAACAGGATGTTGGCCGGCTTCAGGTCGCGGTGGATGACCCCGGCGTCGTGGGCGGCCTGCACGGCGGCGGCGATCCGGGCCACCAGGTCGGCCGCCTCGGCGGCCGGCAGGGGGGTGCCCTTCAGCCTGTCGGCGAGGCTGCCGCCGCTCAGGAATTCGAGGGCGAAGTACGGGCGGCCGTCGTGCGTGCCGAAGCCGAACACCTGCACCACGCCGGGGTGCCGCACCGCCGCCACCGCCTCCGCTTCGGCCAGGAAACGCCCCTTGTCCGTCGCCGAGGCGTGTTCCCCGCTCAGCACCATCTTCAGCGCGACCTGGCGGTTCAGCCCGTCCTGGGTGGCGAGGTACACGACCCCCATCCCGCCGCGGCCGAGTTCGCGGTCGATGCTGAAGCCGGGGACGACCGCCGGCGGGGCGGCGACGACGGGGACCGCCCCGAAGCCGACGGTGGCGGTCGGGTCGGCCGGCGGCAAGCCGGCGTGGGTGACGGTGAGGTCGGAGTCGGCGGACATGCCACTATTGTGACCGACGGGCGGACGAAATGCGAGCCGTCAAGTGAGCAGCCACTCCAGGATCGCCTTCTGGGCGTGCAGGCGGTTCTCGGCCTGGTCGAACACCACGCTGGCCGGCCCCTCCATCACCCCGTCGGTGATTTCCTCCCCGCGGTGGGCGGGCAGGCAGTGCAGCACCTTGCAGTGCGGCGGGGCCTTCGCCAGCAGTTTCTCGTTCACCTGGAACTTGGCGAACTTCCGCAGCCGCGTCTCCCGCTCGGCCT
>CAYMHO010000343.1:0-7145 GCA_964390195.1 uncultured Fimbriiglobus sp.
GTGTACGCCTGGAGCACCGCCGGGGCGATCGCCGGCACCTTCGCCACCGGGTACGTGCTGATCAGCACGTTCGGCGTGCTGGCGACCGTCCTGCTGGCCGCGGCGCTGCCGGTGCTGGCCGTGGTGGTCGTCGCCGGGGTGAAGCAGGCGAAGGTGCTGTACGGGCTGTGCGTGGCGTGCGGGGCGCTGGTCGGCGGCGGGGTGGTGCTGACGAAGGCCGACACCGGCATCACCGCGGAGAGCAACTACTACGCGATCATCGTCCGCGACACCGCCGACGTGAGCGACGACCGGTTGGCGCTGGCGGCAACGACCGGTGCACCGCCCGCCCTCCGTACCGAACTGCGGTCGATGGCCCTCGACCTGCTCGTCCACTCGGTGGCCGACCTGAATGACCCGACTTACCTGCGGTACAAGCACGAGCAGTTTCAGCTCGAAGCGGTGTACGCGGCGAAGGACGCCCACCCGGATGGTCAACAGGTGCTGGTGATCGGGGGCGGCGGGTACACCTTCCCGCGGTGCGTGCGGACGAAGATCCCGACGGCGGCGGTGGAGGTGGTGGAGATCGACCCGGCGGTGACGCGGGTGGCGTACTCGCAGCTGGGGTTGGACCCGAAGCTGGGCGTGGTCGCCCACCACATGGACGGCCGGCAGTTCGTCGCCGAGAAGGCGGAGAAGGGCAAGTACCACGTCGTCACGCTCGACGCGGTGAACGACTTCTCGGTGCCGTACCACCTGCTGACGAAGGAGTGCAACGAGGCGGTGAAGGCGACGCTCACCGGCGAAGGGCTGTACCTCGTCACGGTGATCGACGACGTGGCCAACGGCAAGCTGTGGAAGGCGGCGTACCACACACTGAAGGAGAGCTTCCCGCACGTGGCGGTGACATTCCCGAAGGGGGTGTTCGACCCGACGAACCCGGAGAAGCTGGAGAAGTGCGTGATCGTGCTGTACGCGGCGAGCAAGCCGATCGAACCGGCCGCCTGGGCCGTGATGATGCACCGGCACACGGGCAGCGGGAGTGGCGTATACGTGGTGCCACAAGAGGTGACGGACGGACTCTTGGCCCGCGACAAGCGGGTGATCCTGACCGACCAGTTCGCACCGGTGGACAACCTGCTCATGCAGGTGTTCCGCAGTCGCAAACCGGGGGAGTGACGGGCGCGGGCGAAGCCGCGCCCCGGCCGAATCACAGCAGGATGCGCCTGACCTCCGTTTGCAGCGGGCCGCCGGTGACGTGGACGCCGCCGTTCGCGTCGATGAACACGTCGATCTCGCTCCGCACCCCGAACTCGCCCGGCAGGTAGATGCCCGGCTCGATGCTGAAGCACGTCCGCCGCATCACCCGCCGCTCTTCGCGCGTCTCCAGGCCGTCCATGTGGCAACCGTTGCCGTGCACCTCCTGGCCGATGTTGTGGCCGGTGCGGTGGGTGAAGTACTTGCCGTACCCGGCCTTCTCGATCACCTCGCGGGTGGCCGCGTCCACCTCCCACCCTTGCAGCGGTTCGCCCTTCTCGAACGCCCGCCGCACCCGCGCGATGCCGGCGTCCCGCGCCGCCGCCACGACGTGGAACACCTCGTTGATTTTCGCCGGCACGCTCTCGCCGACGTATCCCACGCGGGTGAGGTCGGAGTACACCGCCCGCGGTTTGTCCATCTTCGCCCACAGGTCGATGAGCACGAAACTGTTGGCCGCGATGCGGCGGTTGTCGGCGGCGTTCGGCTCGAAGTGCGGGTCGGCGCTGTGCGGCCCCTCGCCCACGATCGGCGGGCTGTAGGTGGTCAACTTGTTGTCGGCGAAGTGCCTCATGATGCGGGCCTGCACGTCCAGTTCGGTCGTGAAGCCTTGGTTCCGCAGTTGTTCGGCGATGAACTGCCACGCCACGCCGTAGGCCGCGTCGGTGTGCGTAGCCGCCTCGAAGTGCATGGCCTCCTGGGCGTCGTCCCACACGGCCTCGAACTGCTGAATCAGGTCGCCGCTGCTCACCGGCTCGACGCCGCACCCGCGAACCAGTTCCACCGTACCGGCGTCCACCCGCCCGATGTACATGTTGCCGTTGCGGGGGCTGTACTCCATCGCCACCTTCCTGGTGCCGGCCAGCAGGTGAGCGATGCCCGCCTCAAACTCCTGCCACTTCAGGTACGCCGTCTTGTCGTCGCCCGGCAGGTGGTCGAGGGACGCCGCTTCGATGACGTGGGCCAGCTTCCTCGGCTGCCCCTTCGCCGGGATGAAGTACGCCCACCGGCGAGACAGCTTGGGGTTGGTGCGGGCCACGCGGGCGGCGAGCACGTTCAGCCCGCGGAAGTCGTACAGCAGCCAGCCGTCGAGCTGCTGTTCGGTGAGGGCGGACTGGATGGCGGCGAGGTCGAACATGGGAGACTCCGGTGTTGGGCGGACCCGGCTCGCAAGGGCCGCGGGTGCGCGGACAAGTGGCAGGCACCCGCGGCCCTTGCGGGCCGGGTTCGCCTAAGTCGTCTTGGTCACGGTGATTGGTACGAACTTGCTCGTCGGGGTGCGGCTGCCGTCGGCCACGCGGTCGATCGGCACCAGCACGTTCGTCTCGGGGAAGTAGGTGGCACAATTGCCCCGCGGGATGTCATACTCCACCACGATGAACCGCTTCGCGGTGCGGGTGCCGGCGGCGTCGGTGTTCGTCAGGTCCACCACGTCGTTCGCCTTCAAACCCCGCTCCGCGACGTCGGCCGCGTTCATCAGGATGACCCACCGCTCGCCGATGATCCCCCGGTAGCGGTCGTCGAGGCCGTACACGGTGGTGTTGAACTGGTCATGGGTGCGGATGGTCATCATCACCAGTTCGCCCGGTTGCACGGTGTCGGTGGGCAGGGGCGAAGCGGTGAACTTGGCTTTGCCGGTGGCGGTGCTGAACTCACCCGTTCGCGGCTTGTTCGGCAGGTAGAACCCGCCCGGCTCGCGGACGCGGCGGTTGAAGTCGTCGAAGCCGGGGATCACCTTCTGGATCCGCTCGCGGATCAGGTCGTAGTTGCCGGCCAGTTCGACCCACGGAACGGTCGACTTCTTGCCCAGGACTGCCGCTGCGAGACGCGCCACGATCATCGGTTCGCTGAGCATGTGCTTCGACACCGGGTCGAGCTTCCCCTGGCTCCGCTGCACGATGCCCATCGAGTTCTCGGTCGTGACGAACTGTTCGCCGCCCGCCTGCGCGTCGCGGTCGGTGCGGGCGAGGCACGGCAGGATGAGCGCCGTTCGACCGGTGACGAGGTGCGAGCGGTTCAGCTTGATGCTCACCTGCACCGTCAGGCTGCACTTCCGCAGTGCCGCCGCGGTGAAGTCGGTGTCGGGGGTGGCTTGCAGGAAGTTCCCGCCCAGGGCGAAGAACACCTTCGCGCGGCCGTCGTGCATCGCCCGGATGCTCTCGACGGTGTCGAAGCCGGGTGCCGTCGGCGGGGTGAACCCGAACTCTGCCGCCAGTTTGTCCGCCCACACCGGGGGCTTCTCGGACACGCCCATCGTGCGGTCGCCCTGCACGTTGCTGTGCCCTCGCACCGGGCACAGGCCGGCCCCCGGCTTCCCCACGCTGCCGCGCATCAGGATGACGTTCACCACGTCGCGGATGGTGTTCACCGCGCTCTTGTGCTGGGTCAGCCCCATCGCCCAGCAGGCGATGATGCGGTCGCTCTCGGCGATGTGGTCGCCGGTGATCTCGATCTGTTGTCGGGTCAGCCCGGACTGCTTCTCGATGTCCTCCCAACTCACCGCGTTCAGCGCGGCTACCAGTTCGGCAAAGCCTTCAGTCCTGGTGTCGATGAACGCCTTGTCGATGCGGTCGCGCGCGATCAGCCGCTTCATCCACCCTTTCAGAAGGGCCGCGTCGCCGTTGATCCGCACTTGCAGGTAGTCGTCGGCCAGCGGGCTGTTCACCCCGATCATCCCCCGCACATGCTGCGGGTTCATGAACCCGAGCAGCCCGGCTTCCTTCAACGGGTTCACGGCGATGATGCGTGCCCCCGCCCGCTTCGCCTTTTGCAGTGCCGTCAGCATCCGCGGGTGGTTGGTGCCGGGATTCTGCCCGAGGATCAGGATGAGTTGCGTCTTCTCGAAGTCGTCGAGCGTCACCGTCCCCTTGCCGATGCCGACCGTCTCGGGCAGCGCCACGCTGCTCGACTCGTGGCACATGTCGGAGCAGTCGGGCAGGTTGTTGGTGCCGAACTGCCGGACGAACAGTTGGTACAGGAACGCCGCCTCGTTCGACGTGCGGCCGGAGGTGTAGAACAGGGCTTCGTGCGGCGAGGCCAGTGCGTTCAACTCGTCCGCGATCAGCTTGAAGGCTTCGTCCCAGTGGATCGGCCGGTAGTGCGTGTCGCCGGGCCGCAGCCCCAGCGGTTCGGTCAACCGCCCCTGCTGGCCGTGCCAGTAGTCGCTCTGTTCCGCAAGCTGCCGGATGCTGTGTTCGGCGAAGAACTCCCGCCCGATGCCGCGGCGGTCCGCTTCCCACGCGATCGCCTTCGCCCCGTTCTCGCAGAACTCGAACGGGCTGCGGTGCGCATCCGGCTCCGGCCACGCACAACTACTGCAATCCACCCCGCCGATCTGGTTGAGCAGCATCAACGCTCGCGTCCCGCGGATGACGCCGGCCCGCCCCCACACGTGCTGCATCGACTTCACCACCGCGGTCGCACCGGCGGCGGTCGTCTTCGGGGAAGTGAGGTGCAATCCGGTGAACACATCCGGCGGAACGGCGGCCGGCTCTGGGTGGTCGGCGTCGGACGGCGGCACCGGGGAGAGGGTTTCATCCATTGAAATAGGCTCTACGGGGTGGAGGTTGTTGTACGCCAACCGCTTCGGCAGCCGTCGGATAGGATCCCCCGCTTTTCCCCTTTTTTCCCGTCACGCCCGGTTCGCGGCCCTGTACGGGGTTTGTCTCAACGAGACACACAACCCCAACCGGAGCCACCGCCATGACCCGCACCATCCGAAACCTGGCCGCCAAACTGTTCGTCGGGGCCGCCTGCTTCACCCCGCTCGCCCTGCCGACGGTTGCGTTCGCCCAGCAGCAGAACGCCCCGACCAACACCGTCCCCGAAGCCAAGAAGCTGTCCGCCAAAGAGCAACACCAGCGGCTCTTGAAGAGCAGCGGGTGGATCCAGCAGCGGAACGGCGAGCAGATCCTCAGCCACGGCACCGGCTGGGTACTCGATGCCGAACGCCGGCTGATGGTGACCAACGACCACGTGGTCGCCGGTCAAGACACCGTGTGGGTGGTGTTTCCGAAGTTCAAGGACGGCAAGCTGCTCCGCCAGCAGCGCGACTACGCCGGCGAGAAGGGGGTGAAGGCGACCGTCATTGACCGCGACTTCACCCGCGACCTGGCCGTCATCCAACTGGACACCCTGCCCGACGGGATCGTCGCCCTGCCGATGGCCGCCGAGGAGCCGGAGGAAGGGGACGCCGTCCGCACCATCGGCGGGTTCACCAACGGCAGCGACGACCTGGTGTTCAGCGGGGTCGGCGGCGAGGTCCGCACGGTCGGGGTGAACGGCGGGCTGCACGGCACCGGCAAGGTGCGGGTGGTGCTGAGCACCGCCAGCATCAACGGCGGGAACAGCGGCGGGCCGCTGGTGAACGAGGCGGGCGAACTGGTGGCGGTGAACTCGTACACCATCGAGCGGCGGAACAACCGGGCGGTGGCCAACACCAACGGGCACATCTCGGTGGTGGAGCTGAAGGGCTACCTGGCCGAGGTGAACCCGCTGGTCGAGCCGAAAGGGGCGAAGGAACTGACCGCCCGCGGGGAGCGGAAGCTGAACGCCGGCCGGTTCGACGCGGCCATCAAGGACCTGTCGGCCGCCATCGCGAAGGACGAGAAGAACGCCCAGGCCCTGTACCTCCGCGGGCGGGCGTTCACCCGCAAGCAGGACCCCGCCACCGGGCTGGACGACCTGACGGCGGCGATCAAGCTGGACGGCGGGCGGTACGCATACCGGGTGGCCCGCGGGATGGCCCTGCGGCAACTCGGCAAGTCGGACGAAGCCCTGGCCGAGTACACCGCCGCCATCCGCATCGACCCGGCCCACTGGGAGGGGTACAACGAGCGGGGTTTGGTCCACTACTCCGCCGGCCGGTTCGCGGACGCCGAGCAGGACTTCGGGCGGGCGATCGACAAGAGCAAGGACAACGCCACCCTGTGGGGCAACCGGGCCGACACCCGCAAGCAACTGGGCAAGTACGACGCGGCGATCGAGGACGCGAAGACCGCCCACAAGCTGGTGCCGACCAACGACTACTACGTCACCCTGTGGGGTGACACCCTCCAGGCGGCCGGCAAGTTCGAGGCGGCGGCCGGGCTGTTCCTGGAGGCGGCCGAGAAGTTCAACAACGACCCGGTGTTCCTGTACAAAGCTGCGGATGCGGTCATGCTCGGCGGGGACGCGAAGAAGGCGTACAAGCTGTTCGACGCCGCCGTCAAGGGGTTCGGGCCGAACGGCCGGGCGAGCGACGTGGCCGTCGCCTTCACCGGCCGGGGCATGTGCCAGCGGGTGCTGAAGAACTACCAGGAGTCGGTGGACGACCTGACGAAGGCGATCGAACTGAGCGGCGGCAAGGCGGGTGGCGTCTACCGCCAGCGGGGGCTGACCTTCCAGGCGGCCGGGGACGACGAGGCGGCCGCCAAGGACTTCGCCACCGCCGAGAAGCTGGGGGTGAAGGTGGAGCGGTCGAAGGTGGCGAAGGAAGACAAGCCGGCCGCCCCGGTCGCCAGCCCAGTGCTCGGCATCTGGAAGATGGTGGCCACCGGCCAGGGGATCAAGATCACCCAGGTGATCGAGTTCAAGAAGGACGGCACCTTCGAGGCGATCCAGGAGACGGTCACCAACGAGGGCACCAGCCAGGTGGAAGACACCGGAACCTGGAAGATGGAGGGGGACCAACTGACCGTCCGCGGCAAGAAGACTGGCACGGTGGTGCGGACGATCACCCCGAAGGGCGACAACCAGATGGGCGTCGAGATGGAAGAGTTGGGCGGGGTGATGGTGTTCGTGCGGGTGAAGTGAGGCGGACCATAGGGCGAGCGGGGGGGGGGGGGCGCCCCCCGGGGGCCCGGGCCCCCCGGGGGGGGGGCCCCCCCCCCCCCCCCCAAAACAAAACCCCCCCCCCCCCCCCCCCCCCC